>CAZELK010000018.1:0-4151 GCA_964513145.1 Candidatus Woesearchaeota archaeon | reverse complement strand
TAGAAGGCTATGCCTCTATCTATTTAAAAATTAGGAATGCACCAGAGCTTTAAAATATTAATGAAAAAGATGGGAATAAAACATAATTATGATAAAATTTGGTTATTTTTATTTTCAATTTTATTAGCTTACTGGATTTTTTATGAAAAAGACTTAGAACCTGTTAATAATTTAATTTCATCTTTTGGATATTTTGGCACATTTGTAAGTGGAGCATTATATACTTATGGATTTACTTCTGCTCCAGCGACAGCTCTTTTATTAATTTTGGCAAAAGAACAAAATATAATCTTTGCTGGGTTAATAGGTGGTTTAGGATCGCTTCTTAGCGATTTATTAATTTTAAAATATGTTAGGTTTTCATTTGCAGAAGAACTTATGCTTTTGTCTCAAAAAGGAAAAGATTATTTGAAATTTTTGCCAAAATATTCTCTTACATTGCTGGCTGCAGTTATCATAGCATCACCATTGCCAGATGAAATAGGTATTTCTTTGTTAGCATTTGATAAAAATGTATCAATAAAAAATTTCTCCATTATATCCTTTATATTAAATACTATAGGAATATTGATTGTATTGTACATAGGCAAATCAATTTAAAATAAGTCCCTGCCTGCAGAACAGAACAAATGTGTTCGGATCCCTACGTTTTTCTGAGCTTGTGGTTATTTAAAGCTCTTTCTTAAAAATATTATATAAAATTAGTATTTATAAATAATAAAATATCTCCAAGCATATGGAAGAAAAGGAATTAAGAAGCAAATTAAAAGAATATTCAGTTCAAGATATTTATTTTCTCAAAAAGAGATGGCGGGATTTAATTGACTCTAAAGATTATAGTCAAATACAAAAAGAAAAAGGTGCAAACCTGCAGTCTGTTTATGATATTTTTAAACCAGACAAAATAAAGTCGATTACTAAAGCAGATTATAGCAATGATAGATATAGGATTACTTTAAAACATTCAGGAGTTTTTGAGATAAATGTTTTTGTGAAATTTGACACCCCAGAAAAAGGAAAATTAGGGATAATAACTTTTTACAAAGCAAAAATTAAGCAGTAATTGGTTCTTCTAATTTTAAGGGTTGCATAACTATTTTCTCTTCCTTGTCTTTAATTCCTATTTCTGCAACTAAACGCAATTCTTTATTCTCTTCATTATAACTTGCTTTAATTTTTACTCTGTCTATATTTGAAAGCTGAGTTTTATCAATATCAAACCATTCAGAAACACCCAAATATTCTACTCCAGCTAATTTATTATTTTCAGTTACATCAACAATTAACAAATCTTCAAAATTTACACTATAGGCTGTAGTTCTATCATTAAATCTTATAGACAATGTATCTGCTTCATTTTCGTAAATAATAGAACTGCTTGTTACCTTTATTTTCTTCATTTCCATAGTTTTATTTGGGTTTTAGGATTTTTAATGATTTTGGTTGATCTTTGAAAAATAGAGAAATTAAAATTCTTCTTTCTATAGACAGGAACGTATCTTTTTTTGTAAATATTTTAGATAATATATTTAAATAAAAGAATATAAACAAAATTATGAAAAATGCGAGAGAAGTTCCAAATTCATTAAAAATTTGGTTTTTAATACATTTTGTTATAGACTATTTATTTGCAATACCTTTAATATTTTTTCCAGATTCATTTTTAAGATTTTTAGGCTGGACAATTGTAGATAATTTGTCAGCAAGATTAGTTGGAGCTGCTTTAATTGGAATAGGTGGAATTTCTTTATTAGAAAATAAGTCTTCTTTAGACAGTTATAATTCATTGTTGACTTTGAAAATTCTATGGTCATTAGCAGCCATAATTAGCCTAGTAATATCAATATTAGAAGGAGAAGCACCCAAAATTATCTGGTTGATCTTAATTATATTTACTTTGTTTTCAGTATTATGGATTTATTATAAAATAAAAATAAATACTGAAAAGAAATAATCTAAATATCATAACAATGTTAATTTATATGTATGTTTTTAATTTATCAATTAAAAAAATGAGAAACTAGATTTCTACTTTGGATTAAATTATTAGTTGTGCTACAGATATTCTTATAACGATTTCTTAAACTTTTCAATCATTGCAATTTGTCTTTTATTGGGATGAATATCTGGTCTTTTCTTTTTAATAAGAGAAAATGCTTTCTGAACATTAATCCCTTCACTTGCAAGAAAAGCAGCAACTAGTGTTGGTGCTCTGCCATGACCTCGTTGACAATGAACATAACACTTACTCTTTTGCTTAAGAGCTTCTTTGAGAAAACTAACCCCAATTCTTAATTGCTTCAGAGTTGGTGCTTGATGATCTTTTGTAGGTAGCCATAAATAGTAATCCACACCAAATGGATGATCCAATCTTTTTTCTTCCAAACTTATATCAGCTTTAATTCCTTTTCGTAATAATGATTTATCAAAATGTGCTTGGCAACACATATTAGTACCAATGTAAATATATTCACTAATTTGCGAATACTCAAATATTAACGGTTTATGTTTCATTTTCTTACTCCCTAATTCCATTCGTTACAGAAAATATCTCTGTTCCCGGATGGAATGTAAACCAAGCAAACCAAAATAAACTTATTTTTTGAATTTCTTTATTTGTTTTCTTGTCAATTATTGTTAATAAATTATTTTTTATCTCAAAATGCAAAGTTGTTTCTGCAGATTCATCATCATAATTTTTCTTTTCATTTCTTCTGGATTTCTCATAATATCAACCCCTCATTTTGTTTTTTATAATTGGCTTTTTAATTTAAAATACATTTTAATTAAACCTTATAACTAAAAGATTAGTTTTTTATTTTTAACAATTCTTTTAATTTTCTTCCGTCAAATCCAACAATTATTTCGCCGTCAACATCAATAACTGGCACGCTTTGCTGTCCTGATTTCTCTATCATTTCCTTAGCTGCTTTTTGATCACTACCAACATCTTTATCTACAAACTTTATTTTATTAGCTTTCAAAAATTCTCTTGCCTTATGACACCAAGGGCAAGTTTCTGTACCATATATTATTATTTTCATATAACTATAAACTAATTATTCTTTTTAAATCTTTAGTGAACTCAGTTAACAATCATCTTAGCCTATGCATTTCTATTTTTTCTATCAGGAATTTCAGAATTGCCGGAATAAAACCAGTTAAAACAAAATTTCCCAAATCAAGTATGCCTTTATGTTTTCCAAGACTGATCACCAAAGGAGTTTTTTTGCTGTTATATGGAAATAAATTATCTTTACTCTCAAGAGCAATTATATTTTTAACAACTATCTTTGCCTGCCTTTCGGCATTTTGAGCTGTTTTTTCTTCTAATCTATCTGTGATGTCTCCTGCGGCAAAGATATTTTTTTCTTCAATCAGCTGCAGATGATTATTAACTTTAATTTGATTTTTTTCATTTAAGCAGTAAGAAAAATTCATTTTCATAAAGTCGTAATTCGGAGTAATTCCAGTACATAAAAAAGTCATATCTGCTTTGAATCTGTTGCCCTTATCTGTTAAAAAGAAATTCTTTTTCTTCTGCACTGCTCTTTCTGCATAAGCTATTTTGACTCCTTTTCTTTTCAGAAATCTTTCTGCGTATCTAATCGCTTTTTCGTGATTTCTTTCAATTAACTTCTCTTTTGAATGGATTATTGTTATTTCTTTATCACTATAATGTGTGCATATTTCTGCTGCTAATTCAACACCAACTAACCCACCCCCAATTATAAGAACATCCTTTGCTTTGCACAAATTATTATAACAATCTCTAAGATGTTCAGCTCTTGTAACTGTAATTATATTTTTTTCTTTGAATGGAACATTATAACTTGAACCAGAACAAATAACTAGGTAATCAAAAAATATTTTTTTATCTCCTATGATTATATGGCTTTTTGCTATAATATCAACACAACCCACTATTACTTTGGCTCTTTTAAGATAATGTGTATGTAAAATCTGTATCTTTTTTATATGACTCGGCTCAACTATTGTCCTTAAAATTCCTGGAGTGAACTCAAAATAATCTTTAGAATCTATTAAAGTAACTTCAAATATATTTTCTAAGTTTCTTGCAATATGTGATCCTGCAAAACCCCCACCTATAACAATTACTTTTTTCATTATTAAATAAAAAAACAAAAATT
>CAZELK010000017.1:0-5148 GCA_964513145.1 Candidatus Woesearchaeota archaeon | reverse complement strand
AGACAGAAAGCTAAATTATCTTATTATAATTATCAGAGGATTGCACCAGAGCCTAAATTAAAAATATTTATATATCAAATAAAAAATTATTACAGTAATGATGTTAAAAAAGAAAGAGGGGTCTAATTTTACTAATAGGATTATCGTCTTAATTTTAATGATCATTTTTATTATTGGTTTTGGTGTTTTTGGTTTTTATTTTACAACAGAAGAAGATATTTTAAGTAGTTTTATAACAACAATAGAGGTTTTGTCATTTTCCTATGAAGGCGAAATAATTGGTTATGCAAAAGTAATAAAAATTTTATTGTCTTTATTCGGGGTAATATTCTTCTGGATAGCATTGTGGGAATCTTTTGATATTATTGTTGAAAGCAATTTTATAAATCATTTTGGGGAGGCTAATATAATGAATCAGATTAAAAAATTAAAAAATCACTATATAATATGTGGTGGTGGTCGTGTAGGATATCATATTGCTGAAATGTTGACTGCAAAAAAGAAACTATTTGTTGTAATTGAAAAAGACGAGTTCACAATTAACCAGTTAAGAAAAAAAGGTTTCTTGGTTTATGAAGCAGATGTATTGGAAGAAAGCACTTTATTGGATGTAAATATTAATTCAGCAAAAGCCTTAATGACAGTTTTGCCAGAATCTGAAAAAAACATACTTGTTATATTGACAGCAAGGGAATTAAATAAAAAATTAAAAATATATGCAAGATCAAACAGAGAAGAGTATATAAAAAGAATGAAAAAAGCAGGAGCAGATTACGTTGTAACCCCAGAAATATCTTGTGCAGAAGAATTAATTAACCTAAGTAAAAAATAAAAAAATTAATTAAATTTTGGCAAGTGTTATGTCAATTGTGCTTACTCTTACGTCTCTTCCTTCTTTGTTTTTGAATTCTTCACTATCTACTTTTATGTCTTTTATTTTTATCCGTCCTTCTAAAAATCTCTTGCAAGCTACTTCAGAAACATCTACTGCCCTTGTAATAAACTTGCCTCGAGCCTTCACAAAAACTTCATTTGCCCCCTGTGTTGTAAATTGCATAACTACCCCAGTTACATAATTCATAAATGGTTTTGCTCCAATAAACACAGTATGGTCATCTTTTCCTTCTGTCATTTTAAGTTACCTCCGAGTTATTTATTTTCTAATTTCTCTTGTTTTACTAGTCTTGTCAAATAACCAGCAATTATATTCCTGAGTTTTTTAGATTCAGTTTTAATTAAATCATTTAAAATTAGTTTATTTTCATTAAATTTATCTTTAAATAAGCCTTTATTTTTGTTATATAACTTTAAAGTTATACTTTTTATCATTGCTGTTTTTATTCTTCCCATGATACGAAACCCTATTTATGACCTATTTAAAGATTTCGCAGAATAAAAATTTCCCTTTCAACAATACTGCCTTTTAAGCTGTATTTTATTGGTATTTTAATATTGTTTAAAGGAGTATAAATCTTATACCCAATATCATTAATTATATTTTGAAAATTTACTTTAACTTTCCCATTGCTGGTTTTATAAACTGGTGCAGGAAATATAATTATTCCCTTGTCTTTTACAACATTTTTCAATTTTTTAAGCAAAGCATAATAATTTTTTTCCAGTTCAGCAACTAATTTGATTACATCTTCATGTTTCGGTATTTTTTTAAAAAATGGCCCGAAATAAGGCTCAGTAACTACACAATCAACCTTGGAAACAATAGTATCAGCTTCTTTATTATCAATATTATAAATATTAAATTTGGCTTTAAGATTGAGCTTGTTTTTTATCCAGTTTAAATTATTTATTGTGCCATCAACGCTTTTTGGATCAATATCAATTCCAATTACATTAATCCCCATTATCATAGCTTCTTGTAAAATGCTGCCAGCCCCTGCAAAAGGATCTAATAAAATCTCATTTTCTTTAACCTGGCTTAAATTAATTAAAATCTTGCATAATCTTAAGGAAGTAACCTTTAATTTGTCAAAATAAGGCCTGTTTTCATCTCTTTCTTTAAAAATAGCTGGATTAGAATTTGCAATTACTTTAGCTATTTTATTTTTAAAAACTATTAACTCCAAATCCAATTTTTTGGATTCTTTTGGAGAAAAAACATTGCCTTTTTTGGGTTTTTTCCAGAATGCTTTTACTTTTTCTTTCTTGAAAAAGGTTTTTAATTCATCTATTATTTCATCATCTTCATAAAAGAAATCCATACCATATAGAATTTTATTTTTATAAATTTTTAAATCATTTAAATCAAGGAATTCAGCTATCTTTAAAGTCCCGCCTAATTCATTAATTGCTTTCTTGAAATCAAAATTTTCAATGTCAATAATTGCATATTCATCAATAATTTTTGATATGTTATATTTCAAATTTTTCTTTATTAAATATGAAACTAATTCTAATTTAGACAAGTCCTTGTTTTTACCAAATAAAAAAACATAAGTTTTCATAATAAATTTATTAAAGAAGAAATATTTATAAATCCTAGCTATCAAAACCATGCTAATGGAAACAAAAAACATCCATATATTGCCGGCAGAATTAGATTCTTTAGAACAAAGTCTAAATGATGTTCCAATTGAATTGTCTGGATCAAACGACCTGCAAATAATGGCTATCTTTGATTCAGTTGGCACAATAGTTCTGGAGCCTACAACTGGTCATATTCGTCGTGTTAGAATTAAAGATAAAATAGATGAATTTCATGTTTTAGAAAAAACTGACAAATATTTTTACTTTGATTATAATAATAAAAGGTTTTTTATTAAATATGTTAACCAAAATGTCTGAACAATAAAAGACCATTCAGGTTTTGATTAATATATTTTTCAGCTTTTTTGCTTAATTTTCCATTGCTTAATAAAATTACAGGCATTTTTTTCAAGTTGCCTTTATTATAGGCAAATATAACATCTTTTTCATTTAAAGATTTTTTATTGATGGATTTTATTAAGTATTTTAGTTCTCCTAAATTTGAAGATATATTGACAATAAAATCAATTTCTTTTTCTTTTTTTATAATTTCATTTTCAATAATATTAATTTTATTATCAGTTAAATAATTATAAACATTATTAAAGAACTTGCCTTCTGGTTTTTGTTTTTTTGGTTTTTCTATGGTGTTGATCTCTTTATTATCAATTATCTCATTTTCTCTTTTAATAAACTCATTGTCTTGTAAAATTTGTTGTTCTATATTTGGTTCTTCTTTTTTCTTTTCTTTAAATAATTCATTTATTAAATTTAAAGCAGTCTCTTCATTGATAGTATGCCATCTCCAGAATTTAATCTGGTTATTTTTTATATTTGTTAAACAAGGAACTGCAAAATCTTTTATCTGACCCAAGGCAAATCTTATTGATGGTTCTTGTAACTCATCTAGCAAGATCTTGTTATTCTTTAATAATGTAAAAGCCTCTTTTTCTTTTCCAGGTAAATGATCATATAAAATTGATAATTTTTCATCTTGCCCATCAGCATAATAAACAGGGCTCCCCCCTATTTTTGCATAGCTTATTTTTATTAATTTATTTGCAATTAACTCGGATAAAATAGCCCCTGCAAACACAGTATTTGTATTTGTTTTCTTTGCTACTTGAATTGGCAAAACAGGTCCTTCTCTTTTTACATATTCAAGAATAATTTCTTTATTGCCAAACATAATATATGCTCATAAATTGAAATATTTAATATTTTATATGGTTTAGAGTAAGATTTATATAAGTTCTATAAACTGGTTTATATATGCCTTCGTAGCTTAGTAGCTATAGCGGTTGCCTTGTAAGCAACAGGTCGAGGGTGCAACTCCCTTCGAAGGCTTTATTTATGTTTTAATATTTTTTACTTGCTGTTCTTAAAGAATAAATTTTGTCTTTGTCTATTGCACCAATAACAATTAATTCATCAACAAATTTGCCAAGATTTGTTACAGAATAATTTTTAACAGCATGATCTAAAAAACTTCTGTTTGTATAAGCCCCATTATTATATAGATAAACTAATTCAATAAGACCTTTAAACTTCTGTTTTCTTTTATGCTTAATCATCCTTTTTCAGGCAATAGTTAATAATTTAAAAGTTTTCTTTGGAAAATCTCATTTTTAAGTATTCAGTTATTCCTGGCAAAAATGATATTGATATTATAAGAAGCAGAATTATATTTAAATTATTTTGTACAAAAGGTATGTTTCCAAAGTAATACCCACCAAATAAAAAAACAGCTATCCAAAGAAAGCCGCCAGTTAAATTAAATATTAAAAACCTGGAATAATCGAGTTTAGCTATTCCGGCAACAAAAGGTGCAAATGTACGAACAATTGGCATAAATCTTGCAAATATTATTGTTTTTCCACCATGTTTATTATAAAAGTTTTCAGTTTTTTTTAAATAATCCTCATGAATAAATCTTTTGAAAATTTTTAACCCCCTATGATGACCTATCCAATAATTGATAGTATCGCCTAAAAAAGCAGCAATAAATATAATTAAAAATAATAACCATACATTAAGAGATCCTTGCGCAGCAATTATTCCTGCAACAAATAAAAGAGAATCCCCTGGAAGAAAAGGAGTTACAACAAAACCTGTTTCAGCAAAAATAATCAAAAATAAGATTAAATAAGTATAAACTCCATAATTCTGAACAATTGACCCAAGATATCTATCTATATGGATTACAAAGTCTATAAATTTTAATAACAAATTCATTCCTTGGACTAATTATTTTCGATTTTTAAATGTATATGGCGAAAATATTTCGAAAAAACTCAAGTAAATCATATAAATGAAAATATTGTCTTGGTGTTATGAAATATGAATTAAACATTTATGATTATTTATTTTATTTATCTCTATTGGTACTTTTTATATGGTTGATTCTTAAGTCTCTCAGAGTATTTTAAAAAATAGTTTTGATCCAAAAGTAATTTAAATGACATCAATAGCTAATTTTTTGTGGGCCCATAGTCTAGAACTTGAGGTGGATAATGGCCATGACGTCTCTTTGACGTGGAGAAGGTCCCCAGAAACAATTATTTTGTTGGGGAATTCGAATCTGGGTGGGCCCATATTATCTTATGACAGTCGTACCCAGGAAAACCATGTTCTTCAGAACATGGATGAATTGGGGTATCTTTT
>CAZELK010000016.1:0-6208 GCA_964513145.1 Candidatus Woesearchaeota archaeon | reverse complement strand
ATAAGATTATAAAATTTACGCTCAAATTATTTTTAAAAATATAACGCCGCTGCCCGGATTTGAACCGGGATGCCCTTGTGAGGCCAGGCTACCTAGCATTTTTGTTAACTTTCTTAAAAGTTATTCCAGGCCTGTGCAATTTCCCGTAAATTTTTGATTAAACTTTTCTCAAAAGTTTATACCAGGTTATGCGACAACGGCACATATTTTTTTAGAAATATTTAACTTATAAAACTAGCGATAAATTTTAATTTTTTATAGTAATTCTTGCATTGTTCTTGATAATTGCAACAAGGTCATCTTTACAATGTTTGTTGGCTATTCCATCGCAATAGTTCGGCTTCCAACCAAAATAAGAAGATAAAACATAAACTGGCTTGTCTGGATTTTTATTTTTTAAAAGCCTGATAATTTCCAGGCCGTCAACGAAGTACATCGGGTTACTTTCTTTATTTAGTAATGATAAGTCTACAAAGGCAATATCATATTCCAAACCATTATTAATTTCTTCAATTGCTTCAAGACCATTTGTGTACACAAGAGGAAAGAAACCTTCATTCTCTAATATATTTCCAACCTTATTACCGAAATTATCATCTATTATTAAAACTGTAAACATCCAGCACCTTTTATTATAAGAAATTACTCCAGCATCCCTATTTGTATTTGCACATTTTCAGGAATAGGAACTCTCATTACTAATCTTAATGCTCTTTCATTAACACCAAGATCGATCAATCTTTTATGAACTCTCATTTCAAAGTTTTCAAAAGAAGCTTTTCCATTACCGCAAGGGGTTCTTCTTACAGTATGTTTTAATCTTTTTGTAGGCAATGGTATGGGACCAGAAATATCGACTTTTGTTTTTTTAGCTATGTCTACAATAGACTCGCATATCTGATTTAATTTATCGATTTCAATACTTGCTAAATTTATTCTTGCCTTTGCCATTTCTTTTTCTAAATTTCAGTAGTTCTTATAATCTAATAAAAATAAAAAAACTAAACCTTATAATCAATACAAATTCCTACAGCTACTGTTGCTCCAGCATCTCTGATAGCAAATTTTGACATATGTGGTATGTCTTTTTGCTTTTCAATTACCAAAGGCTTTGTAGGTTTTATTTTAACTATTCCAGCTTCCCCATTTTTTAAGAAATCCGGGTTTTCCTGCAATGTTGCACCTGTAGCTGGGTCTAATTTCTTTTCTATCTTCATAATTTGACAAGCTACTTGTGCTGTATGCACGTGGAATACAGGTGTGTAACCTGCTGTCAAAACTGACGGATGGTTTATTATAATAATTTGTGCTGTAAATTCGCCATCTTTAGCAACAACATGCGGAGCTTTATCAGTATGCCCCAATACATCTCCTCTTGCAATATCTTTCTTTGTAACTCCCCTTACATTGAACCCAATATTATCTCCAGGCTCTGCTTGGTTTATTGATTCATGATGCATTTCAATAGTTTTAACTTCTCCAGTAAAACCTTTACCATCTCTAGCAGGAACAATAATAACTTTGTCTCCAACTTTCATTATTCCTGTTTCAACTTTACCAACTGGAACTACACCAATACCAGTTATGCTGTAAACATCTTGAATAGGCAATCTTAATGGCAAATTAACTGGTTTTTCAGGCTCTTTGAACAAGTCTAATTGTTCTTTTACTGTTGGACCTTTATACCAAGCCAAGTTTGGGCTTTTCTTTACAATATTATCGCCTTTGTAAGCTGATGCTGGTATAAACTGAACATCTTCAAGCTTGTAACCAACACCTTTTAACAAAGCTGAAACTTCAGTTTTTATTTTATTAAATTTAGCTTCATCCCAATTGACAACATCCATTTTGTTAACTATAACTGCTATTTGACCAACACCCAAAGTTCTAGTCAATAAAGCGTGCTCTTTAGTTTGTGCTTGAATGCCATCAATTGCACTAACAACCAAGAAAGCAACGTCTGCTTGAGAACTTCCTGTAATCATATTTTTTACAAAATCCCTGTGGCCAGGGGCATCTATAATTGTAACTTCTCTTTTATCAGTTATTAATTTTTGATAATTTAAGTCTATTGTAACTCCTCTTTCTCTTTCCTCTTTTAATGTGTCCATAACAAAAGCAAATTCAAAACCAACTTTACCTACTTCTTTAGCTTTTTCAGTCAACTTTCTCATAGTTTGTTCATCAACAATACCACCATCATACAAAAGTCTACCAACTGTTGTACTCTTTCCATGGTCTACATGACCTACAAATATAACATTTAAGTGAGGTTTTGCTCTTGCCATTTTGATTATTCTCCTATAGTCTTTTTAAGAAAACTGTTAATTTCTAGTATTTAAAACTTTCGTCAATTTTTCAGTAGTGTAGTATCCCGAAATTATTGCACCTCAATTTCACCAAAATATTTAAATATTAGTCTCAAGAAATAAGAAACAATGATAAAAAAAGGCGCTTTATTTCTGATTATTTTTCTTTTGTTAGCTGTAACTGTTAGTGCTGAAAAAATCGACATATCATCAAGCAAGATTCAAAGTAAAATTTTTCCTGGTGGGGAAGCAACTTTCCTTTTAAAAGTAAGAAACAACCAATTAAGAGATGAAATAATAAAAGTGTCTAATGACCCTTTTTCAGTTTATCCATTCTCAGAATTTATTGAAACTATTTCTATAAAGCCTTCCCAGTTAAGTATAGGTTCTGGGCAAGAGGGAATTTTTGAAGTCAGCATAAAATATCCCAAAGGCATTAAAAGTGAAAAATTATATACTGCCCTTATAATTGTAAGCTCATTGCTTAATAAAGACGTGAAAGAAACTTATCCCCTAACTTCATTTATTATGAGTTCAAGCGACATAATAAGTATGAAAGTAAATATTGGTGATTTTGTAACCACAGGAAAAGAGACTAATTTTGATGTAAATTTCAAGAATAATGTTGATGAAAGCTTTGATAATTTAAAATTATATATAACCTTTGGATCATTTTCTGAAGAGTATTCCTTAAGCATAAAGGAAAAGGGCGAAGTCAACAAAGAATTTAAGTTAAATGTTAAGCCAGATATTGCCCCGGGAGATTATGGGCTGGTTTTAAGATTATTCCAAGGTCAGTCATTAAAAGGTGAAAAAGAAACATTGGTCAAGGTTGTATCAACTAAAGAGCTTGAAGAAAAAATAACTACTACTGATGGTTTCTTGTCATCTAAAGTAATTATTACTAAAATAAACAAAGGTAATGAAAGATATGAGAAAATAGTAAAATATCCAATCAGTTCATTTCAAAAGTTATTTACTGAAGCGACCCCCAAGCCGACAGTTGCAAAAGAAAATAACAAAAATTATTTTGTTTGGAATTTAAATATCAGCCCGGGCGAAGAAATTAATATAATTGTTACAACAGATTACACAAGTTTATTTTTTATAATATTTGGTTTAATATTAATATTAAGTTTAGTTTATTACATAAAAAATAAGTCATTAAGAATTACAAAAAAAGTTATAATGGTGAAAGACCATGACAAAATGCATTTCAAAGTTATCCTAACCCTGGAAAATTACACAAGTAAGGCAATATACAATTTGAAAGTTATTGATTTACTGCCTTCTTTGATAAGGCACTATAAAGATTTTGGAACATTGGAGCCAAAAAATATACAGCAGGGAAGTAAAGGTCTAAGATTTATATGGGAACTAAGTAAATTAGAAAGCGGTGAAGAAAGAATGATTTCTTATAAAATAGAACCACAGCTTAATGTTTTTGGAAATATCAAATTGCCCAGGGCTTCTTTACAATTTGCTGGAAAAAATAATAAATTAATAATAAGAAAGTCTAATGTGGCTACATTTAAATTAAATAAACAATAAATTTATAAGTTATTTTTTAGTACAATTCTATATACCCCGCCTAGCTTAATGGTAAAGCTCTCGGCTGTAGATAAATTCGCTGTTAGACTTAAAGTATAAAACTAAGGATGAAAAACAGACAGCTGAACCCGAGCGATTGGTGGTTCGAATCCGCCGGCGGGGATATTTTAATAATAAAAAATATAGAATATCCAAAAATATTAAAAACTTTTAGAACCTAAGTTCTTATACTTATAAAATTTTACCAAAAAATGATAGTTTTCAAGAATTTAGGAAAAAAAGAAATAAATTCTAGTGGGACAATTATATTTGACAGCAGAACAATAAAAAGATTAAAAGCTAGTGGTGAATTGCTTAGAAAAGAAGAAGTTTATCAGGCAATATTTTATCCAGATGATATGCTAATAAATAATTTTTATGCTAAACATATTAAGAAGAATTCTAGAGATCCTGACTTTACAATATTGATAACTGAACAAGGAAAAGAACCAACATTAAAAGAATGTGAAGAATTAATTAGGATGGCTTTATTAGGTAAATGGAAAACTAAATCTTCTTTCTTTTTTAAAATTTATTATGAGATTAGTATTCCTAAATTAGATGGTAAACCTTTTTTTACAAGTACTTATTCTTCAATAAACGAAAAATCACTTCAACTACAAGAAGGATTATTAAGAATAGATAAAGAGCCTAAGAAAATAAAAATAAAAGAACTGCCAAAAAAAGAAAAGGAAGAATACGAAGAATTCAAGAAAAAGTATTATTTGCATCCAGAAATATTATTTATTGAACATATTATCGTTGCATTGGGTATATCTTAAGCGGTATTTTTTTATTTACAAAAAATATATATTCTGTAGATAAAACTCTGCTTATTGTATCACTAAAAACATCATATAAATCTCCCCAGTGTTCTTGTGCAATTCTGTTTCCAGATATTTGTCTTTCTATTTCTACTTGTACATAATCACTATACCAAAAATCTGCACGATCATAACAATAGATTGGCTGGTCTTCTTTAAAGCCGTGATATTGATTAAATTGAGCTTTAAATTTTTTAACGCCCTTTCTTAATCCTGTAAGACTTTCTTTTTTAATTTCTGCTGTGAATATTGGTCCATCATCTGTTACAAATCCCAATTTACTATCATTTTCTGCAAACTGGTGATTAATAAAATTCTCTTGATCTTCAAGTTCTTCTTCTAAAGTAAACTTTTTAGTTTCCATTAATTGTGTTTTAAGCAATTCAACCATATAAATTTTCTTTAATTGATTAGTTTATAAGTTTTTCTATTTTAACTACTTAAGAATAATTACAACTCTCTCATTATTAATAGCTGTTTTTTTGTTGTCCCTTCTTTTAAAAATTCTTCAAAATATTTTAGGTATCTCATAATCAGATGCTTCCTTATAACAGAATAATTATAGGGATTCGAACACTTTTGTTCTGTTCTGCCGACGGACTCTTTTTAATTTCTTGTAATTGATTACAATAGAAATCTTTGAATCTTTCTTTAACGCCCTAAAAAACAACAAGATTTATAATTCATCTTTTCTTCTTAGTCATATGTATACTTTGCCGCAGGAAATAGAAGTTTGGTATATTATTCCCGCAATAAGAAGAGATATGGCTATTTGTTTTTCTCAAGAACATAAAATTAGTTATGATAATATAGCTTTGATGATGGGTTTAACCAAAGCAGCTATTTCACAGTATATTGGGGGAAAAAGAGTTGAAAAGATTAAAATGCATCCAAAGGCTTTGGAAGAAGTAAAAATATCTTGTGGTCAAGTTATAAAAAATAAAAGTACAGTAATAAAAGAGATTGTTAGAATATTGGATATAATAAAAAGGAAAAAATGGCATTGCGAGTTATGTGGAGAGATGATAGAAGGTGAATTACATGATTGCCATGAAATTAATATACCTGAACAAATAATTTAAATTATTTATTAAAAAATGGTAGGAAGAAAAAAAATTAATGATGTTGATTATTTTCAGTGTTCAATATGTAAGTTCTTTTATAAAGAAAGACAACTAGCCCAAAAATGCGAAGATTTTTGCAGAGCCAATAAAAGTTGTAGCCTAGACATAACTAAGTATGCTGTTAAGACTTAGTTAAAGAGTTGATTTTTCTTAAATGTTTTCTCATGTGTTTTTCTTCATGATGTAGAATTATACATTCATCACAATAGCATTCTTTACATTTTCTACAACATTTTGTTACTTCAGCATATAAACATCTATCACAAATTTTTAGTTTTCTCATTTTCGACCTCAAAATTTAAGAAAGTATCTTTCTTTTTAAATTTTCAGTAAACTGAGTTAAGGAAAAAGTTAACTGAGT
>CAZELK010000015.1:0-6947 GCA_964513145.1 Candidatus Woesearchaeota archaeon | reverse complement strand
ATTATTATAATAGATTTGCTGGTGTCTTTACATCAAATAGTGATATAACAAATCTCAATTTAGATCAAATACCAGCTAGATTTAATTTAAATGGGTTTTTTGATGAAGTTGCAAGACCCTTTGGTCACGGCAGTCAGACACAAAGATGGTTGCAGCAACCGCAAGTTTATATAAATACAAGTCCAGCATTAGGTTCTGGAATACAACCTACACAGCAGGAAATTGATTTAGTTGAATCAATATTCAAAAATGATATACCAAGATTTAATCATGGATTTACTACAAACAATATTACAATAACTACAGGAACAAGTCCACCACCATATAACGCACCAGGAGTTATTAGGTTTGAATGGGAAGATACCCAATCAGTTACAGCGCTAGGTAGTCATGGAGAACTTCTTAGTGGAAATGAAATAATAAATGCTGTTTGTGCTGCAAAAACAGGTTTAACAGGAAGCCAGCAACTTTACGTTTACAGACAAGAAATAACACAGCCATTTGGTGCAAGAAATGATTCAAATTCAGAATCAAGTATATTTAATGATCCGCAATTTGTTGACAGATATCAGCAAATTGATTTAGATACTGGATTAATATTATATTCAAGACCACCTGGAAATAAAAATACAAATTCTACTCCAGATGCTAACCCAGATAATCATATAATAAGATATAATTCTACAACTGGTAAATGGGAATAAGATTAATTATCCTTGCTTAAAATTCTTTTAATATTTTCTTTAAATTTAATTAAATCTTCTTTTTTAAAAGTTGCTCCAGCAGCAGGAATATGTCCACCACCAGAAGCATTGTCAAAATCTTCTACTGATTTTTTCATTAATTCAGCAAGATTAATTTTTCCATCTTGTCTTCTAGCATCAACAGTCATCATGCCATCATCATTTTCTTGTAAAACTATTAGAGTTTTGTTAGGCATATTTTCAAAACTTATAATAGTAGATAAAGGAGAACCAACCCTGTATTTTGGTTTTATATAATAAAAAACAAGTTCTAAATTTTCATATCGCTCTGCTTTTTCTTTAAAATTTTCTTTCAATTCTTTTATACAATCATCAATTGTTTTTTTGAACCTCTTAATATTAGATGACAATAAATCCTGTGGCTTATTAGACTGGGAAAGTATATTAAAGCATTCTAAAAAATTATTTTGGTCAACAATCATAGCCGAACTTAAATAAGAAGACAATAAGCCCGGGTCACTACTCCAAATATCTTTCTCTGATTTTAAATTGTATTTTTTTATTACTTTATCAACAAAATCAGTCCAAGTTTTATAAGAACTGTCTGAAACTACTCCAACAGAGCATATCCAATCTAAATCATTTATATCAGTAAAACCAGAAGAGAGATCAAATATCATCTTTGATGTTGGGTATTGGGCATTGGGAATTGATGAAAAATAAGATGGTTTAATGAATATCACTTCATCTGAATTTAAATCTTTCACAATATGGTGGTGGTCTATTATTAAGGTCTTATATTTTGTAAGCTCATGTAAAGTTTCTTCATCAGCATTGTCTATGGCAATATCAAGAACTATTAATTTATTTATGCTATTTTCTTCAAGAACAAATTTGTTT
This sequence comes from Candidatus Woesearchaeota archaeon, assembly GCA_964513145.1. GTDB lineage: Archaea > Nanobdellota > Nanobdellia > SCGC-AAA011-G17 > JACPIM01 > JAGWAC01. Next base: position 5,343 of record CAZELK010000015.1, on the reverse strand, counting down.
TTCTTGCTTAAGCCGGGTTTATTGGTTTTCTCAGCTATCAGTAAATCTATACCTCTACCTTTGTTTCTCTCTATGACTTTTGACATTAAAACAGAAGAGCACACACCATCAGTGTCTGGACCACAATAAATTGCTATCTTATCTTTCTTGTTTATATCCACAACATACATTTCAAACTTTTCTTTTGAATTCATTTTAATCAGTTAAGTTAATCAGTATCCTATCGTACATTCTCTTTGGCTTTCTTTCATCTGTTACTAAATTATTTCTTTTTAATTGACCTAAATAAGCTGAAACTGTGCTGAGGTTCATATTTAAAGCCTTCGAAATATGCAAAGAAGTATTATCCCCATTGCAAAGTTTAAGAATATTTAATTTTTTATGATTAAGATTTGTAATTTTTATTTCGGTTTTTAAATTATTTATTAAAACCAAATCTTTTTTCTTACTTTCTGTGTTATTCAATAATTTCTCTATTTGTAAAAAATACTCCAAAAAGTTTTGGGAAAGCAACTCAATTATTGTATTTCTATCGCTTATCTTTAATTTTTTCAAGAATTGGCTTTTATCTATAAGTTCATTTTTGAATTTAAATTTAAGTAATATTCTTCCAATAATATCAGTTATGCCTATAAATACTTGGGTATTAAAATTATTTTCAAAGTAATTAGTTAAAATAAACTGGATTTCATTTATATCAGAATAAAGCCCGGGGATAATTTTTGATTTGGGGCACCTTATAAAAGGAAATTGCTCTGCATATACTGGCTGCGGTAATTTTATTAAAGAGTACTCTTTCTTTAAAACTTTTTCAATTGCTGGATAAAACAATTTAAATCTTGAAGAAGTAAAATATATGTCTGGTTTTTCTAAATTAAATTCTGGATATAAATTATCAAGAAATGTTGCTATCAAATAATCAATAATTATATTAAAAATATTAGATAAAGTCATCTCCCCATAAATAAGTTCATTGATCTTATGACCATCTTCTAAGTCATTCATTGTGATGCTCGATAAAATTTGTACAAAAATATCATAATATTCTTTGTCTCTAAGAAATCTCTTGTTTGCTTCAGTGTAAATAAAAGACCTAAAAGGAATTTTAGTTGAACTGATTAGCTTCTCAAAAACACTTATATTTCGAGTTATTTCTTTAGACTTGTTTTGCCCATATAATTTATCAGAAATAAAATGTTCTAGAGCATAGTTGTCCCAAAAATTGACATAGAGCTTGCTAGGTTTTGTTTCAGAAGCTAAAAGCAAATGATGAAAGTTAGGATAAACTAAAGCTAAAGGTACTGTATTAGTATAAATTATGCTCAATTTATTCTCCGTATATAAACATTTTGTGTAGTTTACAAAAGTGTAAAGCTAATTTATATATAATTGTAAATGTTTTAGGTAATATGCTTCATTTAAATTTAAACTTATCTGTTCCAAAAATAAGATTTAATAATCAAATAAACGATTCAGTACTAGATCCTAAAAAAAGGAAAAAAAGACCAATTAATTTGTTTGGAGGAAAAAATGGAGAAAGAATACGAATTAAAAACAGACTATATTAGTTCTCAAGACAATGCTGCGCAGAAAGAGCTTCTTGAGATTAGTTCAATTATAGAAGATGCACCACTTTTATTTGAAAAAGAAAGTAGTCATATATTTGGTGGGACTGGTAAAGGAACATGCAGATGTAATTGTAAATGTAAATCACCAAGTAATGTAGCACTAGGTCTAGAAAAAAAGGTTTAAAACCAAAGTATTATGTTAGAAAAAACTTTACACTCTTTAAATAATATAGGTTTAACTATCCAACCACAAGAAATAGTTTTAATAACAGACGAGCCTAAAATACCTAATTATTTTTGTTTTTTAAAAAAAGATACACAAATCTCTCTTAAGGTAATAGACATTTTTGGTCAAGGATCTGATTTAGATAATACAAAGGCAAAAATTAAGGCTACTGCAGAATGCTTAGAAAGATTATGCTTAGAAAAACCATTTGAAGATAATATTTTTGTAGGAGAGTATAGATTCGGAGAAGAATTTATAGATCCCGCATTATTTTGTTGTTATTCCGAAGAACAAATAAATAAGCTCACTTTTATTGAAGATGTAAGAAAAGAAAAATATATTTGGTGGCCTATCAAAGATTTATTAGGTAAAACTTTTTTAATACCTGCTCAACTTGTTTTTATATCTAAAGATTTTGATAATGAGTTTCCTATTAGAAAAGAGAGAATTAGTACTGGCTCTGCTTTGGGATCTATTGATAACCAATATGCATTCCAAGCAGGACTTCTAGAAACTATGGAACGTGACGCTTTTATTTCTGCATATATTACTAAGAAAAACATTGCTCGTATAGTAAATCTTCCAGATGAACTTAGTAAATTAATAAACTATTTAAAGCGCTACCAGCTTGAACCATATGTTTTTGACATAAGGAATGACTTAAATGTTCCAACAGTTCTTGTAATAACACTTGATAAAACTGAGATAGGTTCAGCAATTAACGTTGGAGCAAGAGCAGATATGGAATATTTTAACGCTATAAAATGCGCTCTTTTAGAGTCAATTCAATGCAGACGCACATTTAGGATAGAAAAAAAACCTAAACAAATTGAACCAGTAAAAATTAATTCTATCGACGAACGTCTTTTATATTGGTCTTCTACAGAAAGAATTAAAGATTTAGATTTTTGGTTTAAAAGTCCTAGAACAGTAAATTATGAAGATTTATTAGAATATAATACAACAACAGAGAAAGTATTAGAGACCTTAACATTAAAAAAATATAATATTTTTGTTGCTGATATAACTATTCCCCAAATAAGAGCAAATGGCTTTGAAGTAGTAAAAGTTATTATACCAGAACTGCATCCTTTATATATTAATGAAGATGCAAAAGCCCTTTACAGTATTCACCATGGTGCAATAAGAGATAATAAAACCTTAAAACCACACCCATTTATATAAAATGAAAGAAGAAATTAAAAAGTTTTACGATAAAACAAAATTAAAAAGTGAAGATATAGAATATAAAAATGAGGAAGAGCTACCTTTTACATGGAAACACGTTTTTTATAAAGAATACCCAAGATTACCTGCTGTTAAATTACCGAAAACTACAATTGACAGCGAATTAGAAAGTCTATTAGAATTAAGGGAATCGACCAGGGTTTTTTCTGATTCTCCTCTAAAATTAGAAGAGCTAGCAAGAATTTTAGGAAGTTGTAGAATTGTAGATCCAGAAAGAGCACCTGAAAGAAGAACCTACCCTTCTGGGGGGGCTAGATTTCCAGTAGAGCTTTATTTAACTTCATTAAATATTGATGGTCTTGAAGACGGAGCTTATCACTACAATATTAAAAAAGAGAAATTAGAGCTTCTTTTAAAAGAAAATTTAAAACTAAGAAAAAAAGAAATAGTTTCTATATATCTAGATAATCCTGCTGCAGCAATTATTTTCACTTCAGTTATTTCACGTTCAGAAGCAAAATATGGGGTTAAAGCGTATCAGCTTTCATTAATTGAAGCAGGACATATGGCTCAGAATATTCATTTAGTTTGTACAGAGTTGGGGGTTGGTTCCTGTCCAGTTAGTGGTTTTGTGAATGATTCTATTGCAGAAATACTTGATCTTACAGAAAACGAAATTCCGCTTTATGTCGTTGGTATAGGTAAAAAAATTAAAGCTCATGAAAAGATATAATATAAAAAACAAAAAAGGAAAAGTAATTGCTGAAGTATTTTATTATTTAGAGAGCTTTAATAAATATGAAACCAAAGAAGAATATATAAAAAATATTGTAAAAGAAACCCAATTTATAAAAAATATTGAATACGGAGGCTATAAAAAAAAGAAATATCTTGAAAAATCATTATTCTGGTTTAATTTTGATTCTAATAAAAATATTAAAAAACCCAGTATAAAAATAAATGAAAAGGGATTAATAAAAACAATAAAAGAAGTATTAAATAATTGTAAATATGTAATAAATTCAAAAAAGATTTATATTTTTATTTTTCCTAGTTTTAGTAATTTCGTAATAAAAAAGATGGATGGTGTTAATGGGGATGTACCTTGGTATAATACAATATCAATTTCTATTTTTCCAACTAAGAAATGGAAAAAAGCAGTAAAAGAAACAATAACACATGAATTAGCACATGCATTATCTCCTTATTACCCGAAAGATAATTCTCTTGGAAGTATGTTTGTTTTTGATGGAATAGCAGAACATTTTAGAGAATATTTTGTTGGTGGCAAAAGAGCACTTTGGACAAAAGCATTTGCAAAGAAAAAAGCCATAAAATTATTTAAAAAATTAAAAAGCAAACTAAATTCTAAAAATGACAAATTATATCGTGAAATATTTTATGGGACTGGTAAATATCCATTATGGGCTGGCTATACAATAGGTTATTATATTGTAGAAGACTATCTTAAAAACCAAGAAGAAATTGACTGGAAGAAGATAATTAAAACAAAACCACAAGTTATACTCAATAATTTGAAATTTATATCTTCATCACTTTCCACGTACAAAAAATAGGTTTATTTATGCATTTTTCATAAGCCTCTGGAAAATACTTTTTTGCTTGCTGTAAAGGTTTTGCATCTTCATAATCAAGAATCATAAATCCACTTCTTACTAAGGATTTTATGATGGTGCTATATGTTTTATGATGCCACTTCATCGGAACTTTCTTATCATCTGCATCCCAATAACTAATATGCATCCCTTCCTTGAAATAGTGTTGCACATCACGAATTTTTTTGCCTTTATGCATAATACTAACACTTGCATTCATTACAGGATTTCCAGTAGAAAAAACAAAAATACCTTTGGGTTTTAAGACACGAGATACTTCCTTCAATATAATATCCCAAGAGGCAAAGTATTCCATCATTAAAGCAGCCAAAACAATATCAAAAGAATTATTTTTATAAGGCAGATGTTCTGCAGTTCCCTTAACAAATACAACATTAGGAACCTCATGTTTTGCTATAGTCAGCATATTATCTGAAACATCAATACCATAGATTTTTGCCCCTCTTTTTTTAAGAATTCGAGTATATAATCCAGTTCCACAACCCATATCTAAAATATTTTTATTTTTTACATTACCTAAGAGCTTTAAGGTAGTAGGCATCTCAAGCCATTCATTATAGAACCAACCTTTTGTTTTCTTATTAGTTCTAGTTTTATGATAACTTTCCGCAAGCAAATTATAATTCTTCTTAGCCTCTCTAGTATAGTCCATAAATAAAAGAAGATTAAAAAGCTCTGGTGCATTCCTAATTTTTAAATAGATAGAGGCATAGCCTTCTATTGT
>CAZELK010000014.1:0-12882 GCA_964513145.1 Candidatus Woesearchaeota archaeon | reverse complement strand
TGCTTTTTGGTTTTGTTTTTCTTTTATTCTTATATGCTTTGGCTTTAATTTAATTATTTGACTGACATTAAATGAAGGCAGATAGTCCATTAAAGATGGTTTTTCTATTTTTTCTTTTGATATTGATTCCAGGTGATTATTGTAAGCAGTTATTAAATTTGTATAAATTGAATCTAAATCAAAAAGAAGTTTTGTTTTATTTTCTTTCAGTTGCTTGGAATTTATAAATAACTTAAATTTCTCATATTTGTCTTTTGACTCAGAAATTTTATTGTTTATTTTTAAAATTGTGCTTTCAGATTTATTTTCTGAATTTATTAATGAAATGATCTCTTTAGAACATGAATTAAAACTTTCCAACCAGGAGTATATCTTTGCAACCTCGTTTTCTTTTTTAACTTCCTTGTAAAATTTAACTAACCTATTTTTTAAAGCTATGAATTTTAATTTAAAAGATTCATCACTATTTTTTATTAAATCTTTAAATTCAGAATTAAATAAAAATATTTTATTTTCTATCTCTTTTTCTGTTAAATTACGCTGTTTTATCTCATTTTTGAAATTATTTAATCTTAAAGTAAGATCATTATAGAATGCCGAAAAATCAATTTTTGGCGGTTCTACAATCTCGTTCTCTATATCTTCTTTGGTAATTTGCGTGACTGGTTCATCTAAATATAAATTAATATTCTCTTTAAACAAATTATAATACTGACTTAATTTCTTTGATAGGTCTACTGCTTTTTGACCTGCTATAGAAGACCTTCCATGTTTATTGATAAATTCAATTAAGCTTAAATCCAAAGAATCATAATTTTTTAAAATCAAACTTTTATTTGAAGATTTTTTTAATAAGCTATAAAATTCATCTAAACTAGAAGAAAGAATTGTTAATTCATTTTCTGGTGTTTGCTTAACTTCCTGTTCCTCCTGCGAATTTATGTAATTTAAAAAATCTTTAATCATGGTGTCCACCCCCAGTTGGCGGTGTTCTAGGATGCAAAGGTTCTGTATACCACAACCCAATCAAACCCAGGATTAAACATAAATAGAAAAAAAAGTTTAAAGTTCCTATTAAATTTTCATTTAGCCATGACCAATTAAAAACTGCCGGACCCAATATCATAAGCAATGCAAAAAAGCCAACATAGGCCCAAGCACCAGCAACCCACCATTCTGTACCCATTTTTTTTAATATTGAATAAATAATGTAAAAAATTAGCAATAGCAAAATCAAGAAAGCAAAAGGCCCCAAAGTTAACAGATTAACTCCTGTGTTTCTTTCCCAAAAAACCAAACCAAAAGACAAGGCAAGAGAAAGACCTATTGAAATTGTTTTGCTTTGTTTTTTAAAATGACCTTCTCCAAAAACTGCTTGTGTTAAACCCAAAAATATTAACAAGAATATAAAAAAGTCAAACCAAGTAGAGTTATTTTCATAGATTATTAAAATATCATCAAATCCCCCACCAGAGAAAAAACCGAATCCGCTAAAACTTTGGTCAAAATAATATTGGGCACTAGCTAAATTCATTAGAATAAGGACTAAACTACATAAAAGCACCACTTTTTTCAAAAACATTATAATATATAATTGGAGTTTATATTTAAAGGTTATTGGTCAGAATAAGTTTATTCATTTTCTTCAGTTTTATACTTATTAAAAACAATTATCGAAAAATATATAAAGTATTACGCGTAATACTATCTTATGGAAGAAACAAAAATTACATCAAAATTTCAAACCACTATACCAAGCAAAATTAGAAAAATTCTGGGGGTAAAAGCAGGTGGAGAGGTTGAATGGCATGTTGTAAAAGAGATGGTTATAGTTGATACAACTAAAAAAATAGAAAACCCTGTGAAATTCCTAACTTCTCAAATTAAACTAAATGTTGATGCTACTAAACTTGTTAGGGAGACTAGAGAAGAGTTCAGATGATATATCTAGATACAAATGTAATAATATATGCTATTGCGAATGATGAAAAATATGGGAAATCTTGTAAAAATATCCTTCTTGACATAGAATCTAAGAAAATAGAGGTATGTGCTTCTACCTTAGTATTAGTTGAGGTAATTAATGTTTTGAAGAATTTAAATAAAATTTTGAAAAGAGATAATAAAAAAGAACTCGATATTAAAAAGAATATAGATTCAATTTTATCCTTACCAATAATTTGGTTTAATCTGGATTTTTTTATTATTAAAAGGGCATCTGAATATAAATATAATATAATTGGTGTTGATTATCTACATATGGCTTCGATGGAAATAAATTCAGTAACTCAAATAATTTCTGCTGATCAAGAACTTGACAAAGTTGATTTTATAAAAAGAGTTGATCCGTTAAATTATTAATAAACTGAGTACTTTGGGTAGCTTAACTAATTTTCTTAATAACTAAACTTTTGGATTATAAGCGCTTATTTTTTTATAAATTCAACGCTTTCTAAATTTTCAAATTCTTTATCGCCAGTTAAAAACTTTATATCTAGCTCTTTGGCCATAAAATATGATATACAATCAGTCATAGACATGTCTTTTTTTATATTTTTTAATTTAAACTCCATTGCCAACAAAATTATCTCGGGATCTGCATGTGAAATAAATTTTACATATTTAGCTAATTGTGTATTTTTTTCCGGATAGTTATTTCTTGTTAAAATAAAACACAATTCAGCATAAATGAAATCATTAATAATTATATTTTTATCTAAATAGGGTTTATAATTTTCATTACCATTTATTATCTCAATTATGGCGTAAGTATCAAAAACAAAAGTATTATTCATTGTACAACTCTTTATTTGCTTCCTTCATTATTTGATCTACTGATTTCTTAAATCTGAATGTTCCGAAGGTTTCTTTTAATGTATTATCCAGATCTTTTTTTATTAGAATACGTACTTCATCTCCCTCTTTGGCTTTCTCTTTTTCTATTGCTTTTATTGGTATAACTATGCCAAAGGAATTTCCCCACTTCCTAATTTTAGATTTTAATTCTATCATAGGTATATACGGTATAATTAACTATATAAAATTTGTTATGCAATGAGTAATTACTTTGAAGTAATCAAACTAGAAAATCTTAAATACTTATTAAAAGCTTAATTTCTCATGACAAAAGGAAAAAAGGAATATTTCATAAGAGAAAAAATGAATTATGGTTTAGATATTTTGATACCTGCTTGTGCCGGAGGCATTATTGGGTATGGATTAAATGGGGCGCTAAATTGTGTTGGAACTATCTTGGACAGATTCCATAAAGAATTTATCCCTTCTGTAAGCAGGACAGACCAAAAAGTAGGCAAGGTTATAGTTGAAAATGTGCCTGTTATTGGAGAAGCTATAATTAAAGTTGACAAAGTGCAGGGTGATTTTTGGAGCAAGGTATTTGGGCAAACACCTGAAGAACAAAAAAAATGGAGAGAAAAACACGGAATCCAGGAATCTGGTTATTTGCCAAGCACGACTAAGGTTACTATTGAAAACTTAGAAAATATAACAACTAGTGCACAAGTTATACAGCAACCTTATAACTATAAAAAAGAGTTTAAGGAGACTGCTGACTTTGTATTGCCAACAACTTTGATATTGGGAGCAATTTATGGACTTATCAAGGGATTTCGCAGATATAATGATTCAAAAAGACAAAGAGAACTTATTAATGAAACAAAAAATTTAAGAGATGAAATAAAAGAATTAGAGATGAGAATATTGAGAGCAGAGGGAAAAAATGCAAATTGATGAAAATAAATTAACAAAGCCAGTAACTTGTTTAGCCAATATTAGTGTTACAGAAGTTGCACAGATAATTTTAAAAGCAGGATCAAGACAAATAATAGTTTTAGACAATGAAAAACCAGTCGGACTAATTTCAGCAACTGATATAGCAACAAGGGTTGTAGCTTTAAAAAAAGATCCAGAGAAATTGAAAGCTAGGGAGATCATGACGAGCCCAATCACAACAGTTGATGTTGAAACTCCTTTGGAAAAGGCTTTTTTAATAATGATACAAAAAAACACATTTTCAATACCTATAACTAAAAACGAAAAGTTAATAGGAGTATTACAATTTTCACAAAACACAAATAAATGAGCTTGATTAAAAAGATTGAGGACGCTGCAAAGTGGACTGTTCCAGTATTTAAGAGACCTGATTTAGAAGAACAATTAAAAAAAGCAAAGGAATATGATGAAATAAAAGAAATTTTATCAAATGCAAAGGATGAAAGAGAATATGGGTTTCTTGAAAGAAAATTAAAGGATCATATTTCTGGAGTTAATGATGAAAATTCTAATTTGTATACTTTTGCAGCTTTAGTAGATACTTTTGACAAGGCACTTGTTCCTGTTGATGTAGTTGCAGATTATATGAAAATAATGGGTGGGGTTGGCTATGGAATATCAGCTGGAAAAGAATTAATAGAGGCTCCTGTTAAACTAGTTTATAGCTCATATTACTTAGGAAAGACTAAAGATTTAATTGGGTTTTTAGGAAATATAATTTATGAAGGATTGTCTTTCTTTTTACCGGGCAGTTTATTAGATCTAACAAACCGTTACCTGAAGCAAGCTGAAAAATATACTTTAAAAACTGCTGTCAAAAGATTTGTAGAAAATACAAAGAAAGCTAAAGAAGAAAAATCTGTTGACGAAGTTGCTGAAGAAGAAAAAGAGCTGGTTTCTAGTGCTGGAGAAAAATAAAGATAAATATTTAAATAATAAGCAATAGTTTAATTGGTTATGGCAGAGGTGTTAATTTTACCAGCAGTTTATATGGGTTTTGTTATTGGCTTATATGAGTTTTTTGCTATTCACAAGGATCTGGCTTTTAGAGGAAGCCATTTTTTAAAACATTTCTGGCATTCTTTAATTGTTACCATGGTTTTTATTTTTGCATTAATGAATATTAGTTTTGTTTTAGAATCAATACCTGCTTTAGCAAATATACCTTTTATAGGAAATGAAATTGTTTTAAGAGTTATTGTTGCATTAATAACAATTCTTAAAGTTCATGGTGCTGGTGTTGTTGCAAGGGGAGCTGGTGGCATGGGAAGCATAGGAGAAACATGGGCTCATGCTTTGATAATTACTGCTTTAATACAAGCAGCACCATTTGCATGGCCTTTGATTAAACCCTTATTAGAACAAAATCTATCTTTTTTACCAGTTTAATTATTTACAATTGGTTATACTACCTTACCATTCAATTAATTTTATTCTAGAAATATTTTGAAAATCTTTTTTATTTTTTGTTATTAAAGTAAAATCATTTGCAAGTACAATTGAGCCAATAAGCAGATCTATTTCTTGCGTTTTTTGTCCTTTTTTTTGAAGTTCTGCTTTTCTCCATAGATTTTGCAAGATTCTTTATCCAATGAGAAAACATTTATATTTTTAACAAAATTTTCAATTAAATTTAATGATTCTTCTTTTCTATTTGATAAAAATGCCCTTTTTAGCAATTCAGCCAGCGTTAATATAGTTATATTAAACTGATTTTTTTCTTTTACTGCGTTTTCCAATTTAGAAAACAAATCTTTATTCCCTCATAGAATATCAACGACTATATTTGTATCTAGACAATAAATTAATCTAAAACGACCTCTCTTATTTTAAAATTTTTTCTTCCTTTCTCTATAATTTTTTTGATATTTTCAATTTCTTCTTCTGAACCAGGCCATTTACCAAAAAAATCTAATAATGATTTTTTCTTCGGTCTTGGAATTAATTTTATAACTATATCAGAAAAAGATTCTCCTGATCTTTTTATAGACTTAATTCTCTCATACGCTTCGTTTGATAATGATATTACTTTTGTCATACTATATGCATGCGCATACACATGTATAAATCTTTGCTAGGCAGAACCAATAGTTGATATTCCTTTAGATAACAATGAAAATACCAGAACTCCTATCAATGAAATAGCAACATAAAGTAATGTTGAAATTAAAACATTTTTTCCTATCTGGTTTTTTTCTGTTAATCTATCTATTCCTTTTTCAATGCCGCTTGATAAAATAGTCAGAATAATTCCAATTTGTATAACATAAATTCCGACTACTATTTGCAAATAAAATCCAGGTATTACATCTTTTATATTAATTATTTTCTCCAATGCCACCAGGCCGCTAACCTGAGTATCCTGGCTAAATGTTGTTGCTTTTGCAAATTGCTCTCCTAAATTATTTATGACTGTAACTATCATTGAACCTACAGCGATTACTATTCCAGCAATCATTGGTGTTAAAAAAGAAATTTGTGATTTCATAGATGAGATTATGTCTGCTAACAAGTCTTTCAGCCTTTCATCCACCCTATGAATTCTTTTTACATAATTAGAGATTGTTATTAAAGACTTTGAAACTGTTGTCGGGCTTTTTTTTGCTGCCTGGATCATTACTTTCATTGAGCTTTCAATTAAGGCACTTGGATAATATTGCAGTGCTCCTTTTTCCTTATCAAAAATTGCATCTTTTACTCCAAGACCGATTTTTCTTATGTTAAAATCTATTATTCTAAGCAGATTTCCTGTCGGAGTATTTTTCATATTTTCAGCTACCTGGCTAAATGCACTTTCAACAGGTATGCCGTCACCTACGCGATTACCAAGCTGAAATAAGGCTGCTGTAAATTCCTTTTCTAGGTCTAATGTCTCCTGTCTTATTTTTATTATTTCTTTTGTTGTTAAATAATAATATAACCCTATGGCTAATGAAATTCCCAAAGGAACAAGCAAGCTGATTAATAATGAAAATGTGCTGTAAGGACCCAAGCAAACATTATTGTCGCATTTAAAATCCAAAATTCTAATACTAAATAATTCTAATTGATCAAATGAAGAGTCATAAAAATGCAACAATAATGGTGAAACACCCAGAAAAACAAAAATTGATCCAATTAAAATACATAAGAATTTTAGACTGAACTCCTTACCAAGAAATTTTGTTTTCTTATAATTATCCAGGGAGAATTTCTTTGAAAAAAACTCTGATTCTGAATAACCTGTGGGTCTTTTGGCTAAAATATTATTTCCTGTTGTCATTAAAATTATTGGCAAGACTAAATTGTAAATAAATGCAATGTGGTACCATTTTATCAACCCACCAATAAAACTACCCATCAATGGAAATATTACCAGACCCAAAATAGGAAGTATTACGCCCAACATATGGAGCATAGTAATCGGGGTTTTAATTTCCTGGGCATAATGCAACATTCTTTCATAAACTGATTCTAGAATAGTTTCCAATGATTTATCCAATAGTTTAACTCTTCTTGCTTCATCAGGCTCATACAAAGAGCCTTGAATCAAATGAAATGATTCTATAAATTCAAGGTTATATTTTCTCCAATAAGCAAGATAATCATCAATGCTGTCTTTTATAGTCACAAATTTTCCTGTTTCAACATCCCACAGAACTTTTCTTAAGTCTAATGAAAGTGGTGATGACAAATGTTCGCCTGCAAATTTTATTGCATTTTCAAGATTTGATGTATGGCGCATGTAAGTAACTATATACAAAATACAAAGAACCATTTGATTACTTGCTTTTAATCTATAATCATTAGCCAGTTTTAACGGATATTTGCTTAACGGACTTATTAATAACAAACCAGAAAGCATGATTAACATTGGAAGGAAAACTGAAAGCTGCTTAAGGAATAATGAAATCAACAAAATTAAAATGCCCGCACTAATAACTGATAAGCCAACCAAGACTGCAAAACTCATTGCTCCTTCTGGAGTCATCTCCAAGTGTATTCTGTTAATTGCTTCATTAATTACTGGTGCTTGATTTTTATTTGGCGAGACTTTCAATATTTTTTCAGAAAAATTACATAAGTTTTCATATCTTGAGATATTCTTTTCAAGATTTTCTTTTCTAAAAACTTTATATTCTATTGAAAAAGTTTCATCTGGAAAATATTCCTTATCATCAAAAAGAACTTTTTTAGATATTTCTTCCTTATATTTTCTTAATATTTCATCTGTAGATTCATTAACCATAGTTTACCTGTTTTTTTAACCAGTCTTCCCATAACAAGTAAATTTTATCATTGTTTATTTTATCTTCATGGCTCAGGGTTTCCATTATCTTATGCAAGGCATCATTTGATTTTACAATAAAATCAGCTTCTAAAATATTTTGATTGTTAAATTGCGTGGAATAATCAACAAGGGCTTGATTAATTTTTGATCTAAGAATTATATTTTCCCAAAGTGCTGTCCAGTCGCTTGTCCATTCTTTGGTTGTGCTTGCGATTGCTTTTAAAATTTCAGAATCCCCATTAATTAAATCATCTGTAGGCTCTAATTCATCTGTTTTTGGATTATATTTCATTAAATCAACAAATCCTTTTTCTCTTAACGGGTCTTTTTCCCAATGCTTTCGAACTTCAGTTATAGATAAAATGCGACGGAATTTATGCAAACCATCCGGGCTTTTAACTGGATTTGAAATTACAATAATGTCTGTTGCCTTGAAAGAAGTTCTCGGGACTTTTAAATCATTTACAACCCTGTCAAAAACACCATAAGGACTATCACCATGCAATGTCCCCATTACGCTATTTGCCATAGCTCCAACACGCATAGCCTCGTACAAAGCTAAAGCTTCGGTATTATGCAACATTATACCGCCAAAACCACCTATAAAATTCTGACAAGGTTCTACTGACAGATCATAAACATATTCGCCTTCCTCTAAATTAATTTCTTTAATTTCCTTAACTTCATCAATGTAAAAATTACCATTAGCAAATGTTTTTATTAATTCTGACGAATTATCACATTCATTTACTACTTTTTTTAAATATTCTTTTCCACAACATTTTGTTTTTCTTAAGTGCCTAAATTTTCTTTTAATTTTTAAATTATCTTCTAAAACTTTAATATCAAATTCAACAACATTTTCTTTAGAATGTGAAAAACCCCTTTTAATTATATTTTTTTGATATTTTGTAAAGCCTACTTTTTCTAAAAATAATTCAACATACTTTCTTTGTTTGAACTCAACAACATATTGTTTATGTTGTCCCAAATCCACCAGTTCTCTTTCATAAATTCGTGCAACAATACCCAATTGTAAAAATAAATACATTAAGTCGTTTGCTAAACCCCCAGATATTGTGCTACAAGCAATTCTATTTCCTGATGAAATGACTGAGGTCTGACAGCCATCCCCATCAAAATAAGCTTTTAAGAATTCACATATTTTATCTTCTGATAAACTAAATATTATTTCAGGCACTCTTTTTTCTAAAGCGATTCGACCACAGCCCATTTTACTTAATAATAAAGCCAAGATTTTATTTCCCAATATAATTTGGGTTGATACTCCCAACCCATATGTTTTTCGCATATTTGGTTCAATATTAAAAATATTCTTTGAAATATTTACAATATCATTTATTATTATTTCATTTGAATTTGAGATAATTACATTTCCTTGTGTTTCTTGAGTATACCCTTCAGAAACATAATATCCTAAAAATCTACAAAATTCATTACTTATCTCAATATTAGCAGATAAAGTCCCGCTAGTTCCTTTTTTGATTTGAATATTTTCTAAATTTATTGAGTAGTTAGCTTCTTGTGCCAATTCCTTATAATTTTTTATAGGTAAATTTGTGTGCTGCATTCCTTTTCTTAAATACTGATAAATATCATTACTACAATTACTAATTTCACTGGCTTTTTTCCACCCTATTTTTTTAATTATTTTCTTCAAATCTTCTTCATAACCTGTAGCTTTGCAATCTTCCTCCCCCAATAAATCAAATAAATTAATTGAAGAAATATTATTGTAGCCTATGGGTAGTTTTTCTGGAATTATTATCTTATCTTTTATTTTAAGAGATTGACATTCTATAGGTGAGATTTGAAAATTTTTATTAGTAAATAAACTGTGGTCTGGAGTAACTGTTATTTTTCTTCCTGTTTTTGTTATAACTTCCAATAATTTTGTTCTTTTTGGATGTTTAACAAAGGCTTTTAACTTTTTTAATTTAAATTTTAAATCAAAGTCCATTGATGGTATAAAAATATTTGAAATATCTTTATTTTCCAAATCGTTAATTAGTACCCTTTTTGTCATCCCATTTTCCACAATTAAAACTTCTTCATTACCTCTTATTGAACTTCTCACTTCTCCTACAATTAAGGCAGAATCACCCAATCTTAAGGCAGTTCTTATTCCTTCATCAGCTGAAACTTCTGAAGAAGACTTTGACAAAGCTGAGCGAACTTTCATTGACTGAATATTGTAACCTATTTTTCTCATTACTTCTGTATTAAGTTCCTCTGTATCTTCAATAATTAAAATTCTGTATTTCTTCATAATATCCAATAATGATGCTCCTAAAATCGAGGTTTTTCCACTTCCTCTCGTACCTGCAAATAAAATCGACTTATTACCGTTTATTAAAAAACTTAATAATCCAGCAGCCAAAGAATTCATAGTCCTGTTTTTTATAAATAATGGAAATGTCCATGGGGAGTCTCTGTGTCTTCTAAATGCATATGCCAAGCCTAGTTTACTTAATGGTTCTGAAATTACTGCTACCCTTGCTCTTGCGCCAGGAATTGAAAGTTCTGTATCCAAAATTGGGTTTGCTTCATCTAATGGCCTGCCAGACAATAACCTGAATTTTGTTCCCCATCCTTCCGCATCTTCGCTGCTTGGAATTATATTTGTTACACATTCATCAAAATCTTCGTGAACTACAAAAATTGGTGTCTGCCCAATCGGGCTGTTTACTACTATATCCTGTATTTTTTGATCTTGCAATAACAATTCTATTGTACCGAAACCAATTGTGTATCTTACTATTACTTTAGCAAGTTCATTTATATCTTCTATTGACATTTCAATATTTTTATTATTCAAGAGATCTAAAATTAAATCCCTGCCAATATTGAAAAAAGTTCTTCGCAGTTTTTGCGGTTCCAGAAATTCTTCATCTTTAGGCTTGTGTTCTGAAAGGACTTTTCTTGCTACATTTAAAATTTCATATTGATCTTCTGTTAATTTTAATTCTGGCGGGATTATCCTATAAAAATTTTTTACATCTTCCTTTAATTTAAAAACAGAAATATCTGTACCTTTTACATTATAGGCATTGAGCTGTTTTGAATTTTCTGGTATTTGCGTGTAAATCTTAGTAAATAAAAAAATCGGGGTTATGTTTGGCTTGAAAAATTGCCTATACAGATATCGATTACCTATCTGATAACCACTTAATTCTTCCTTGAATATTTTCAGTAATTTTGTTTCTTCAAGCGCATTTAATATGTAATCTAATTTGGAAAGAAATTCCTGCTCTTCTATAACAGAATCCCTGTCTAATTTTTCTATAGATATTTTTGCTCCCCTTGATATTCTTTTTGTTTCTATATAACAGCCCAATGGATCTGTTTTTAACAATGTATAAACTAAATACTGCAATAAAGAAGCTTTATTTTTAAAATCCTCTGAAGAAATATCCCTTGTTTTTATAGCCAGTATTTTCTTTTGTTTTATGAGATGCTTGTATAAATTAGATATTTCAATTAATGACTGTGTTTGTTCATAATCATATTCATAATTTTTCTTTTGTATTAATATTATTCTGGCAGTTGATGGAAACTCAGAAAGCCTTTCAATTATTTTAGACATAACTACTGGATTATCTTCTATAGACGGCGAATAAGGCCATATAGAAGCATCAATTTTTAAAATTTCTTCCTGACCCTGCTTAACAATGTCATATTCTTTTTTAACTGGCTGTACTGTACTCATTTTACCTCTTTTAGATAATTACATTACCTTTAACAAGTAATATTAATATATTTAATGAAATAACAATATATAATTTTTGCTTAAAATGGTTTTAATAGAACAAGACCCAAATAATGTATTTTCTGATGTCTATAATAAATTAAGAAATTTAGAAAGCAAAAACAACCTTCTTGCTGAAAATCTCCTTGCAGTAAACCAAAATACAATAGAAGAATATAAAAGAATAAACAAGGAAATTGAAATTATTAATGCTGATATTAAAACCTTAAAAAATGATTTGTTTAACTTGAAACAAACAATAAATGGCTTTTTAAATGAAGTGGACTTTTTTGCCAGGAAAAATGACATTAAACTCTTGGAAAAGTATATTAATTTGTGGAACCCCTTAGAATTTGTAAGGGAAGATGATATAGAAAAAATTATAGAAGAAAAATTAAATAAAATGAAATCAAAAAAAGGTGATAAATCTGGCAGAAATAAATGAAGCAGTTGAAAAAGCAGGAGAATTACAAAATCAGGGTTTTTCTGATGCTCAAATTTATGAATCTTTAAAAAAAGATGGATTTACAAGTGTTCAAATTGATGATGCTATAAACCAATCTAAATTAGGCAGTCCGCCACAAGAGGCTGAGATTGAAGAAGCTCCAGAACCCGGACTAAGACCTTCATTATTAAATAACCCGCAAAATTCTGGGAATTTTACAAGCACACAATTTAGAAATTATTCAAGTTTTGGACAAGAATTACAAGACAATACCAGTTCTCAAAATCCGAGGGGTGGGCTGGATGAAGTTGAAGCCTTGATAGAATCTATTATAGAAGAAAAATGGAAGAACTCCATGCAAAGATTTGGGAATTTGGATATATGGAAAGAAAAAATGAAAACTGATGTTGCTTCTGTTAAACAGGAACTAATAAGGCTTGAACATAGGTTTGACAATATTGAGAAAGCAATTTTAGGAAAAATCAGCCAATATGACAAAAATATAGTTAATATTGGAAATGAAATGAAAGTTCTTGAACAGGTTTTCCAAAAAATAATTACGCCTTTGACTACAAATATCAAGGAACTTGCAAGAATAACAAAAGA
>CAZELK010000013.1:0-14025 GCA_964513145.1 Candidatus Woesearchaeota archaeon | reverse complement strand
AGACAGAAAGCTAAATTATCTTATTATAATTATCAGAGGATTGCACCAGAGCCTATTTTAAAAATCTTTATATATAAAATGCTTTTCTTAATTAAAAAGATGGTTGATTATCAATTTTATTTTGATTATTTTATTGATTTAGTATTACCAAGAACTATGGAGATAATATCCAAACCAGCATATTATAAAAATTTATTATGGGTTATTGCACCTTTATTTCTAACTTTAATTTTTATTCAGCTTTATTTTGGAAGATATAAAAATGAAGAAATAGGATGGAATACTGCTTTTAGTAACTCAGTATCTTTGATATGGGTGACAACAACATTATTCAGATTTATTTATGAGACAAACAATGGAAATATAATCAATGCTCTTTTTTTAAATAAAAGCAAAATAATCTTAGTTTCTATTTTGGCATTATGGGCTCTAGTTTCTGTAACTTTTCAATTTTATCATATATTACCTAAAAAAATCGATTTTTTGATTTATTCGTCAATTCCAACTTATGTAACATCAATATTATTAGTTATATTAATAATGGGAAATATTAATCTAGATTTAATAACCTTATTTGCTTCAATTTTTATTTTAGTTTTAATATCAATAATTTTTGCTTTAATAAGATACAATATCAAAGTCCCAAGGTCAGTTGCAATTAGTTTGAGCTTGAAAAAGAAACATAGAGAAGAAATTAGAAGAATAAAAATAGAGAGTTTAAAAAGAAAAATAAAGTATAAAGAAATAAAATATAAAACTAAATTTGGACGTTTTTTTGAAAAACTCATATTTTGGAGAAAATTAAAAAAAGCCACGCTTAAATAGATTCTAAGTTTTAAGCAAGTTTGGGGGGTCGAACACATTTGTTCTGTTTATTATAATCTATTTACTATTTAGTCCATATAACTTATTAATAAAATGATCAATTAAATCAGCAAATTTCCCATTGGAATTTTTGTCACTTATAGCCAATCTTAATTCATCCAAAACGCAATTATACTCGTATAAATTGTCTTTTTCTTTATTCGCAACAAGAGTAATTACGTCAATAATCTCTTCAGCTTTTTTTTCTAATTCGCTACTATTATCTAAATCAAAACTTCTCAAAAACCTTCTCAGCATATATTTGTCTGTTATAAATTTGGTTTCCATTATTTTCTCATTAATCCTCTTAATAATCCATAACCGTAACTAATATGTATTAAAGGATAAATAAAAGGCAATAAAAATATTGCTTTTAAATCATTATATGCTATTATCTGTTTTAAACCTGAAATAATAATAATTAAAATATAAAATAATAAAGGCATTATAAATACTAAAGAAATAAATAAAAGTGGGATCAGTAATAAAATATAAATTAAAAAAATAGAAGGCAATAAATAAAGAAAATTAATTTTTTCATTCAATGATCTTTCTTTTTTAACTCTTGTAAATCCGTAATTTGAAAACTGTTTCCATAGCCCATTTAATGTCGGTCGTCTTCTATGATAAATAAATATATCTGGAGAATAAGCAATTTTATATCCATATTTTTTTGCTCTGAAGAAAAATTCCGGGTCTTCTCCAGGAAATAAATTCAAGTTAAACCCTTTTAATTTATCAAAAACATTTTTTTTAACAAAACAAATTGCAGATGTTAAGCTGTTTTCATCAGCATTTAAATTTAATTTTCCTTTTTTGTACCTGTTACTCATATTCACAGTACAAAAAAAATCAGCCATTGCATAGCCAGAAGTTTTTGCAAAATATTTATCATCAATAGGAGTTAATTGTGGTCCGCCCAAAATGTCAATATTATACTTATTAAAAAATTCTTCAGCTTTTTTTAAAATATTCTTCTCTATTTTTGCATCATCATCAAGAAAACATAATATTTCCCCTTTTGCTTCTTTTGCACCGTTATTTCTGTTTAAAGATGGATTTTTTCCAACTTTAATAATAACTTCATAATTTTTTTTATCAAAATCTAGATTAGATACAGTCTCCTTAACCTCACAGTCTCTTTCAGGAGCCAGGGGTATTATAATTGAGAATTTTTTCATTTTTATCTTCCTTTACTGCAAAAAATAAGCCTATTAACCCCTCTATTAATCCAACGCCAAAAAAAGACACCAATGAAGTTGAGACTATAGCTTCAGGTTTAATGTTGTACAATGAAAATAAAGTTATTAAAGTTAATTCTCTTGTTCCCAAACCAGAGACAGATATTGGAATTAATGATATGACTGTGCCAATAGAAACAAAACTTACAAAAATATAAAACGGAATCGTAGTTATATAAAAAGCCTTGGCGAATATAAATGTTTGATAATACAAAACCAGCCATGTAAAAATAGTCAAAAAAAATACAACAACCAAGTTCCTTAATCTTGGCAAGCTGTTATAAAATGTATTCAATGAACCATTTGTTTTTTCTTTTATACTTTGCGGCAATATGTGGTTGTATATTAGGCTAAGAATAAACATGCCCCTTTTTTTTCTCATAAATAATAAAATACATACTAAAAACACTAAAAAAGAAATAATTAAAGCTGCTGATAAACTTGTATTTGATTTAACAAAAAGAAGACTGCCAATAAAAGCAAAGCTGAATATTGCCAAGACATCCAAAATCCTTTCTATAACAATGCTTGAAGCACATTCCACAAAACCTTTTTTTATTTTCTGTTTTATATAATTCGCGCGTATTATGCTGCCTGCCCTTGCAGGGGTTATAAAACCATAAAAAGCACCAATATAATATATCTTAAGAACATAAAGAAAATTCAAGTTAATATTTTGCTTTTTTAAAATAATATACCATTTGAATGCCAAAGGCAGAATGAAAATTGGCGTTAATATTAATCCAATAATTAAATAAATTTTGTCAGCATTTTTAATTGTATCAAATAATTGCAAAGGTCCTATTTTAATAATTATGTAAATAAACAAAATAATTCCAATTACATGCAATAATTTCTTCAGCATTTTAATCTTGTTTTTATTATAGCCAATAGCATATTTGGTATTGCCTTTCTCATTTTTAAAGTTGAAAATTCTTTGTCCTCCCAAGTTATTGGCTCTTCTTTTATTTTAAAATTATTTCTTTTTACATGGTATAATAAAATAGCATCTATAGCAAAATTTGTTGGTTCAACTTTGTATTTAATTGCATCAATTACATATTTCTTAAATATTTTTGCTGGACATTGTGTATCTTTATATTCAAGCCCAAGGATAATTCGCGTAAGCAAATTAAATCCCCGACTTGCAATTCTTCTCTTTAATGGCTGTTTTTTCAAAATCACTGCACCATTTATCCATCTTGACCCTATTATCCCATCATAATTTTCTATTTTATTGCTTAATGAATATAATGTTTCCGGGGATGTTGCCCCGTCAGCATCAGTGTATGTGATTAAATTGCCCTTTGCCAGTTTAAACCCTTCAATTAAAGCCCCACCCTTTCCAATTGCCTCATTAAAGTTTACATAATTAATTTCTTTAGATTTATACTGCACTTCTCTTACAATATCCTCTGTTTTATCATTTGAATTATTTATAATAACAAGAATTTCAAAATTAGTTTTCTTTTTTCTAAAAAACTCAGTATAATCAATAAGGGTTTTTTTAATTCGCTTTTCTTCGTTTTTAGCTGGTATTATTATAGAAAAATCAGTCATTTTATTATCCAAATTAAACTTGAAAATATTATTTGTACAAATATCATAAAATAAACAACCTGTTTTTCTGTAAATCTTCCTGTTCTTGTTAAAATATGGGGTATTGAATAAATTTCTTTGCCATACAATGATTTAATTTTTCCATTTTCAAGAGAACCTATTGATTTTTTCTTGAATCTTCCCCTTGCTTTTAACATGAATTCAATAATAAAGGGAATTGAAATTATTACTGCTGCTTTTTCAATATTACCGAGTACAGCAACTGTAACTAAAACCCCACCCAAAAGATAAGTTAAACTATCACCAGCCAAAATCTTTGCAGGAACCTTATTATAATAATAAAACGCAATCAAGGCACAAACAGTAATTCCAGCAATTGCAGCGGCGCTATATCTTTCATTTACATAAGCGTATAATCCCAAAGAGCCCAAGTAAATTATCGCCATTCCAGTTTCGCTTCCATTAAAACCAGCTAATATATTTACCATATTCGAAGCCCCGAGAATACCGAGAGGAACAAAAAACAATGGATAAAGTAACCCTATATCTATCCTGCCTAAAAAAGGTATTAGCATTGTAGAAGTTCCTGCCTGAACAACCATTAAAGGAACAGCAGCCAATAAAGTAAGAATTGGTTTTTGCCATTGTCTTAAACCTGATGTTTCGTCTTTATTTCTTTCAATAATTAAGTCATCTATAAACCCTATAAAAGTTATAAGCAAAATTGTTGTTATTCCGCTAAATAAAAAAAGCAAAGTCTGGGGACTTTCATAATAAAATGTTTGAATAAAAATATACAGCATCAATCCAGCCATCAAGCCACCGAGAACAGCTAAACCACCTGAAACAGGAATTAAGGGCTTGTTTTCCTTGTGAACATCTTTAACAACAAGATCTATTTTTCTTAGATATCTAATTAGATAAGGCGTTATAATAAATGTAACTAAAAAACTTAATAATAAACTAAAATATAAAAGCCATCTCATGAATTTGTGCTAATAATTAAAATTTAAAAACCTATTTATTTAATAATTACTGACTTTTTCAACATCTGGATTTGGTACTTCTGTTTTCAAATATATTGGGTTTGTTTTTATATCCGGGCTATAGCTTAATTTCCAAATTTTCATTGGACCTATAAGTCTTCCATATTTAATATAATAAGCAAGACCATATCCCTTGTCAGAATCATCATATATTTTTTCAAAGCCTTCCCAGTCTTTATTGTTTCCTGTATTTTTGTCAAATAAATATAATTGTGAAAATAAAGTATTTTTAGTATTTGGAGATAAAAATACCCCACCCATTATTGGATTTACCTGTCCATTTTCATCTACTGTGGGCATTAATCTTAAGCATCCATTGTATCCGTCTGGAATATTAAAGGAATATTCAAAACCATTTACCCAAAGACAATTTAATGGAACATCTGATCTCTGGCCCTGATAAAACAAGATTACTGTTGGCTGTGCAATCTCCATTGAAGTTGTGGAATTATTGTTTCTTGTTTTTAAAATTACTCCAGCTATCTCGGAATTTGATTTTGGAAATAATTTTCCACCATAAATAAAATCCTCATCCAAAACAAAACTACCACGATATAAATAAGAACTTGTTTCCACCCAATTTTCATCCCTGCCTTCCTGAACTTCTGCCGGATTCATAAAAAATGTTGGTAAATATGAATATCTATCATAATTTTCATCAGCACCAATACTGGAAAAAGCAGTATATTTTCCTATTTCTTCTGAAACAATTAAAAGATGAGTTGCATTATGGGTTTTTAATAATTCTAAGGCTTCAGTCCTATTTCTTCCTGTTAATAAATGTCTTCCAATAAAGTGATTTATTGCACCCCTTGCATTACCGCCATCACTTAAAGTTGCCCTTTCTCCAAAAGCCTGAACCCAATAACCATAATCCCACCAATGTGCAAACACGCTATCTTTGGGTGTATTCCCTCTTACCCATGACATCCCTTGCTGCCATTGCTGGTCAAAACTAGGCCCTGTTCTTTTAGCTATGTCGATTGTTATTTTTCCTCTTTCAATTAAACTACCACTAACAAAAGGGGCGAAAACTAAAATTCCAACTAATAAAACAGACCCAATTTTTTTCAGATTATTATTAGAATATAAACCGTAGTCCAAAATCCTAAATAATAAATATGAAGTTAAGACAGTAGTAACTGGAACAAAAATAAATGTTAATCTTACTGCGCTTCTTGCACCAATAGCTGTAAATAAAAACCAGATTAAAACAAATATATGCGAATTGTCAATTTTTGAAAATGTGCTGTACAAATCTTTATTTTTAAAAAAAGAATAAATAAAATAACCAATAATTGTTAATGTAAAAATTATTATTGAACCTATGTATAAAACTAATGAAAATGTTGTTTTTCCATTTAATATAGAATCACTAGAATATCTGTTAAATATAAATGCCAATAAAAATAATGCATAAGCTGAAGTTAAAATAATCCTGTGTTTCTTTAAATTTTTAAAGCACTCATAAAATAATAAAACTGTGGATATTAAGAATAGATACATAAAAGTCTTTCCAAAATCACCAAACCAAGAACTGACAAATGGCTGCTGGCTTTCTGCAACAGTTAAAGCCCACCTATTTCTGCTAAATGGTCGAGTTAAATCTATATATGTATTTAATATTCTGTCTGTAATAAACCCCAATCCATAATAACCAATTATAAAAATAAGCCCTATAACAGCAGTAATTCCAAAACTCAAAACTCCTATGGGGTATTTTTCCAGATTTAATTTTTCTTTTATCTTAAATAAATTAATCTCCTTTATTAAATAATGAATTGTTCCTGAAACTAACGCAAGCAATGTCAATTGCGAAGTTAAAGCAATCAAAATAGACCCAAAACCATAATAATAATTATAAAATTTATTTAATAAAACAAAAGTAATTATCCACCAGATTAAATAGATATAATAGTCTTCCTTGCTAAAATTATCTAATATTATTTTGGACAAAATTGTTAACCCAATTATTAAGAAAACAAAATTTACTCCCCCCCATGTTATGCCAAGCAAGGCAGTTGAAATACCAGCAAGAACAGCATGAGCGTATTTTATTTTAGCTGTGGACTTTAAAGCATGTATAAAAAAACAAAATGCACTGAAAAAGAAAATTATAGCCAAAGCTTCTTTATCCCCGACTCCAGCTATAGTTCTGTACAAAAATGGCGGCATTAAAGCTAAAAAAGATGAAGCTAAAAGAGCCACCCTAAAATCAAACAGTTTTCTTACTAAAAAATAAAATGGAATTAAGGCTATTGCAAATGTTATTGCCGGAAAAATTACAGCAACATAATTCAGATTAATTGAAGCATTAAACAATGATAAAAATTTGAATAAATAAACTATGAAATATGATAAGAACCTAAACTCATCCAAATTAGTATAACCGAGGGGATAATATCTAAATGTATCTTTCTCCATTAAAGACCCATTTTCATTTACATATTTTGCATATCTTAGAAATTCAGCAGCATCAGGATCGCCTGGAATATAAAGCCCAGTTGTAGTATCATGCAATAAAGGCAGATTGCTAATTCTGATATTAAAACTAATGAACATTAAAATAATTAAACCCAGTACACCAAATATTTCCTTATGTTCTTTTAAAAACTTAAAGAGTTTGTCTTTCCTGATTTTTAAAATATCTTGCTCCGACATTTCTCTTAAAATATAATAGTTTATTTTTAAGCTTTTGTATTCCAGTTAAATAGAAAATTATAAATACAAACCAGATTTCAAAAAAATGATGAAAAAATATAAAATAGTATATGAAAGAAAAGAATGCATTGGTGCTGCAGCTTGTACAGCAGTAAGCAAGTTTTGGATTATTAAAGAAGGTGGTGACGGAAAAGCAGATTTAATCGGTTCCAGCAGTTTAAAAGAAAATGAAATACAAGAAAAGATTATTGATGAAGAAGAATTTGAAAATATGCTGGAATCAGCAAGAGTATGTCCAGTTAATGTTATCCACATATATGATATGGATACTGGAGAAAAGATAATATGAATATAAAAGAGAGAGTTACTAAAATAATTGAAGTTTACAAAAATAGTATAAAACCTTTAATTCAAAATGAACAATATGAATTAGCTTTCATGGAAATGAATAATTTATGTTTTCTAATAAATAATCATGAAGAAGAAATTGCTACAAAAGTTCATTGCGGCATTTCATTTCTGGCATCAGCCAAATTATTACGCGATAATTTAAAAATGAGAAAAGATATTGATATGTTTGCAGAGGAATTTGAAGCATATTCAGCCCAAACCAGGTTATTGTGCAAAGAATAACAATTAAAAAAATAAAGGGGTTATATAAACTTCTAACAAACCAGCTAAAAATAATAAGGCAACAGCTATAATTATTAAATCTAAAGAATCTACTAAAACTTTTTTAAATTCTTTTGTTCCTATCTCATGCCTTGTAACTGCTATTGAAATAATACCCCCGGCTAATCCCCCAACAAAATAGGCCAGTATTTCTGGTATACCGTGAATAAAATATCTCAATAATCCCAAAGAAAAAATATGAAAATATCCGGCAACTTTTACCATGCCAAAAATATCTGCATATTGACTGATATTTACCCTGAAAAAATTTCCTATTGCTGTGCTTATGACAGAGGCATTCCATATTAGAATAAATAATGCACCAGCACCAAAGAAAAATGAAAAGAATATTGAAAAAACCAAAACTTTTAAGTTATTTGCAAATATTTGTCCAAATAAACTAGATCCAGTAATATATTTAGAAGTAATAACATCAATACCGAAAATATTGGTGTTGATATTTTTAATTGTGCTAATTTGCGTGTTGAAAATAGAGTCAGTTAATTTCTCAGGCAGCAAAATATACCATAATGAATATGAAACTACTGCTCCCAAAAACAAAAAAACAAAAAAAGACAAGGCCTTGCTATGCTCTTTCAACAATCTTGATTCAGACAGTTTACTTTCATCTTTCCTTTCTTCATATTTTGTAGTATCATAAACCAAAGGCAGAGCAGCCATAACAGTTAAAAAAACCATGACTAAGCTTGTTTGATCTCTAAAAATCCACAAACTTAAAAACATTGCAACAGATGCATAAAGAAATCCGACAAAAAACAAATCAAAAGGTTTTTTTTCAGCTTTTTTTGGTCTGATTAAATTCTCTAACACCATTTAAATTAGAAATATATTTTTAATTTATATACTTTTCTTAATTTTTTCTTTTTTAAAATCAAGAGCCAAGGAATTTATGCAAAAGCGTTTGCCTGTTGGTTTTGGTCCATCATCAAAAACATGCCCCAAATGCCCCTTACATTTTTTGCACAAAACCTCTGTTCTATTTATGCCATGATCATTATCTTCTTTTAAATCAAGATTCTTTTCTGATTTAGGGGCAGAAAAGCTAGGCCAGCCAGTTCCAGAATTGAATTTAGTTTCTGAAGAAAATAAATCCATACCACAGCTTGCACAGACATAGGTTCCCTCTTCTTTGTTATCCAAATATTTTCCTGAGAAAGGCGCTTCTGTTCCCTTTTCTTTCAATACATGTTCTTGGTCTTTTGTAAGTTTTTTCCTCATTTTAATCAAAAAGCCTATATTTAAGCAAATATAAAAAATGTTTTATTCCATCTTTCCAAGTAATCTTCTTGCCTTCATTAAACCCCCTTGGATTAACAAAATCAATCGGAACTTCTTTTATTTTATAACCCCTTTTCAAAATTTTTGCAGTTATTTCAGGTTCAAAGTCAAATCTTCTCGCTTTCAAGTTCATCCCATCAACAACTTCTTTTGCAAAAAGTTTGTACCCAGTCTCCATGTCAGTAATTTTACAGTGATAAATCAGATTCGTTGCAAAAGTTAGAAATTTATTTCCAAAAAAATGCAAAGAATACATGTCTTTATGCTTGCCAAGCATTCTTGAGCCGTAAACAACTTTAGTCTCATTTTTTAAAATTGGTTCTAATAATTTATTATACTCTTTTGGGTCATATTCAAGATCAGCATCCTGTATTAAAATTAAATCACCAGTAACATTTTTTAAGCCAGTTCTTATTGCAGCACCCTTGCCCTGATTATATTCATGAAAATACAAGCTGTATTTGTTTAATTTTTTCAGGATATCTCTTGTACCATCACTTGAAAAATCGTCAACAATAATTATTTCTTTTTTTATATTATTTAATTTAATATTTTCAATTTTATTTAGAACTTGAAGAATAGTTTCTTTTTCATTAAAAACTGGAATAATTATTGATAATTTCATAAATAAATTTCTTCACTAAGCCAAATATATATACATTTCTATTGAACTTTCAATTCCATCATTACACCATAATTTCTGCTTTCTCTGTCATCCATTGTATTTGGGCATATTTTTACTTTTCTCAAACCAGCTCTTTCATAAAATCTAAGTTCAATGTCTTCAGGCAAATGATCTTCTCTTCTTAAATTTACATAGGTTTCAATATCAATTCCGCCGTGTGTTTTGCAGAAATTATCATAGCCTGGTGTTCTTGCACTTAAAACTAAATATTTTAGTCCAAGTTGTTTTGTTAATTGCTTTTGTCTTTCTAGCAAGGAACTTCCGACACCTATTCCTTTGCCTTCTGGTCTGCCTCTTGGTGAAACTCCCAAGGATACAACGTAAAGTGCGTTTCCTTTAGAATTATGAGATTCAGAAATATGCCCGTCAGCTGTTATTTCTGTCCATGATGATGGCGGATTTTCAGGATCATAGTTAATTATTTGTGAGGTTGTAACTCCGACAATTTTATCATTCAATAAAGCCACAAAAAATCCCTTTGAAAAAACATGCAATCTTTCTTCAAATTTAGATCTCGGCGCCCTTGACTCAATTGGCCAGGCCTCTTCTTCTACCATAACAATATAGTCAAGGTCTTCTTGATTTGCATTTCTTATTTTAATTTCAGGCATATTCTAATTTGAAAACATCTAAGTTTTAAATCTTCCGAAAAGTCAAAAAAAGTAACCAAAACTTTATATAGTTAATTATAGTTAATTTAGTTTATGTGGGGTGCTTTTAATGCGAGTCGTCTTTTTATACATGGGTGCTGAAAATTTAGGAGTTCAGTATCTATCATCAGTACTAAAAAAACATGGACATGAAACATTCATGGTATTTGATCCAGCCTTATTTAATGATAAATACTGGCTGACTGTTAATTCTTTAAGTAAATTTTTTGATCAAAAAAAAGAAGTCATAGATAAAGTCGTAAATTTGAAGCCTGACTTAGTTGCTTTATCTGTATTCACAGATTGTTATAAATGGGCTTCATATATTGCAAAAGGTGTTAAACAAAAGTTGCCAAATGTGCCTACTATCTTTGGAGGCATACATCCAACATCAGTACCAGAAGAAGTTATTATGGAGGATTTTGTTGATTATGTTGGTGTTGGTGAAGGTGAGGATTCCTTGCTTGAGTTTGTAACAAAATTAGAAAAAAGCGAAGATGTAAGGCACATACCAGGTATCTGGGCAAAAGATAAAAACACAGGTTTAATTTTTAAAAATCCAATAAGGGTTTTGTCAGATAATATTGATGCTATTCCTTTTCCAGATAAAGAAATGTTTAATCCACATTTGCCAATTAAAAATGGTTACATGATTGCAGCTTCAAGGGGCTGTCCTTATTCATGCACATTCTGCAGCAATAATTTGTATAATAAAATCTACAAAGGCAATGGCAAATGGTTAAGAAGAAGGTCAACGCAAAACATTATTGCTGAATTAAAAGATATGAAAGCAAAATACAATTTTGACAAAGTTGATTTTGTTGATGATATTTTTACATGCCATAGGGACTGGTTAAAAGAATTTTTAGAGGCTTATAAAAAAGAAATAAATCTGCCGTTTAAATGTATTACACACCCGCATTTTATGAGTGATGAAATAGCTGTCCAATTAAAGACAGCTGGCTGTTATGCAGTTGCTTTGGGTGTTCAAAGTACAAATGAAAGCTATAAAATGAAAGTCTTGAAAAGATATGAAAGCAATGAAAAAGTAAAAGAAGCAACAATTGCATTAAAAAAAGCCAAGGTATCAGTAATATTGCAGCATATTGTGGGATTGCCAGATGAAACAGAGCAAGATTTAATTGAAGCTGCTAATTTTTATATAGAATTAAAGCCAACCAGGATAGAGTGCTACACATTAGCTTATTTTCCAGCTACAGAAATTGTCGATATTTCATTAGAAAGGGGTCAGATTGACAAAGAAATTTTAAAAAGCATAAATTCTGGCGGAGAAAATATGTATTTTGACGGTGGCTCTATAAGGGAAGTTAAAAAACAAAGACAAGCAAGAAGTTTTAGTCATTTATTGTCTATGGTTACTTTTATTCCCAGACCGATTTCAAGATTATTTGTAAAAACAGGACTATGGAAACACTTCTATTTAATACCTAACAGTTTAATCACATTAGCAGAAGTTGGACTTGTAATAATCACAAGAGAGCACAGGGCAATAAATTATATGAAGTATTATTTCAGGACATGCAGTTCAGTAATACTAAAAATGTTTAAAAGAACAAGTTATGTTGCTACAGGACTTCAAAAATAATTCTAGAAAGATTTAAAATATATTATTCTTGATTTTAAAAAATGGACACTTGTGAAATAAAAATAAAAGCAGACATGGATGATATGGGCAACATATCCAGTGTAATCCAGGGCAAAAAAGGCGACTTTCTTTCTATTGATCAAGAGGGGGATTACCTGATTGTTATAGCAAGAATACCATCAAATGAATATGATTCTGTAAAAGATAACTTAAGCAAAGTTCTAAGCAGGGATTTTAAAATTGAAGTATATAAAAAATAGTTCTAGGGTTGCACCAGAGTCGACTTTAGAAAATTTTATAAGGAAATTGAATAAATATAAATTATAAAAAAGAGGTAGTAAATGAAAATTACAATAAATGATAAACATGTAATTTATTTAACAGTTATTATATCAATCATCATAGTTTCGTTCTTTGGAATAAATATATTGGGTAATTTTAATCCCAATTTTAAGGAATTAAGTAATGAATTCTACAGCAGGGGAGTTAATCTGATTACAGGCAGAAGTGTATTAACTACATGCATTGATGCAAACACTCTTTTTAAATTAAGTTCTTCAACAAATGCACATGCAGCATTATTTTCAGATACTACATATACTTTCAGGGCTTGTACAAATGGCTTGGTTATTACAGACAGGACATGTAATTCAGATAACAGTGATGTAATAATAAAATTAAGTTCTGTTACAAATGCACATGTTGAAAAAAATACTGGTACAAATTACAATCAAAAAGTATGTTCAGGTGATTTAACTTGTAATTACAGATCTGGAAATTGCAATGCAGATGAACAATGTGTAGTCTCAATTTCAGGTGATACAAATGCACATGTTGGTGATTGTATTGGTGGTTATAATACTAAACTATGCTGTAAAAGTTCAGAACCTACTTCATGTTCAATTAATTCCTGCCAGAATAATGTATGCAATTCACAAAATGCTTGTACATCCAATGAATGCAGCTGGGACAGTGAAAATTCTAAATGCTGTTCTCCTGGAAAAAAATGGGATTCAATATCAAACAAATGTGAATACAGTTTAATTACAGTTACATTAAATTCTGGTTCAAGCTCAAAATTCATTTGGAATAACCAGGTTCTTTTATTAAGATTAAATAATGTTCCAGATTCAAATACAGTAAGCATCACAGTTTCATCAACAACTTCAAACCTGGCTAAAAACAATTTCTTGGATATAGATTTAAGTTCTCCAGCAGACAATATTAAAGACATAAGAGTTAGATTAGATAGTACATCTGGTTCTCAAGCCATATTAACTTATCTTTTAAGTGATTCAGGAGTTTGCAATTCTAATTCCTGCGATCCTAATGAGGCTAATGCAAATTCATTTTGCAGCAAAGGTCTTGACCAGTGTACATTTGGTACAAATTGTAACTTCTGGCCCCCAAATACAAGATCACCAGATGCTGGCTGTTGTCCAAGTGGAGAAAGATGGGATAGTAATAGACAAAGATGTAGGGATTTCTCTGCAAACACATGTACAAGTTTCGGTTCAACAAATTCAGGCACAGATCCATTAGAAGTCTGTTGTCAAGCCTCATCTAGTACTGGATTTTATCTTCAAACAAGAGTATATTAAATTAATATTAATTCTTTATTTTTATAAGTAATAAAAATAGGCTTATTTTTCTTTATAAAGAAACAGTAGTTTAATTGTCTGGAACACTGCAACATAGTTTTATATGATAAATTAGCTATTTTTAAGTAAATATAAAAAGA
>CAZELK010000012.1:1579-22399 GCA_964513145.1 Candidatus Woesearchaeota archaeon | reverse complement strand
CAATAGAAGGCTATGCCTCTATCTATTTAAAAATTAGGAATGCACCAGAGCTCTATTCTCAAACCCCAGACCCTTTGATTTCCTATAGAATGTGAAAAGTTTCCGAAAAAATATTTATTATTATATAATGATATCAAAAAATTTAAATATAAAATATAAAATATAAATTAACCACGCCGAAATAACTAAAAAAGAGTAATAATCAATAAAAATTAATAAAATAACCTAAAAAATACTAAAATTTCCATGGGAAACAATGGGGTGGGTGTTAATTTTTACTAAAAATTTGTTTTCTCGAAAGTTTTATATAGAAGTTTAAGTTTCTAACATTAAAATGGCTGACGAAGATAAAAAATTTTCTAGACAACTATTAGGAAAGACAGTAGTTACTAAATCAGGCAAAAAATTTGGTGAAATAGGCAATCTAACATTTGAAACAAGAACTGGAGAATTAATACATTTAATCTTAAAAAATACAACACAATATATAGAAAACCTTACACTAGAAAAAGACAAAACAGGCAGTTTTCTAATACCTTTCTCATCAGTTATAGCTGTAGGTGACTTCGTAGTAATATCAGAAGAAGACATATTATAAACAAAAATCTTTTAAATCTAGTTATATTATTCTTACAAATGAAATCAACTAAAGAAATTAAAGTTTCTAATAAAACTTATGAACAAGTAATAGGTCAGGATAAAGCCTTAGAAATTGTAAAAAAAGCAGCTACTCAAAGAAGAAATGTTCTCTTAATAGGAGACCCTGGCACAGGAAAGTGTGTTGGAAAAGAAACGCTAATCCCAACAGAATTAGGAAATCTAAAAGCAAAAGACCTATATTATCTATTATCAAAAGACCCTAAAAAAATGCAAATTAGGCAAGATGGTACTTACATTGAGCCAAAAGAAGAAATTTTATTATTTTCTATAACTAAAGAAGGTAAAATTACTAAATCCAAAATAAAAAGAATATATAAATCAAATAAGCAAAAACTTTGTTTAAACATTAAATCCAGATCTGGTTCAGAACTAGTCATATCTGGCGAACACCCAACATTATCCTTAGAAAAAGGATCCTTTTTCTTTAAAAATGCTTCTTTATTAAAAGAAGGAATGATTATATGTTCAACAAGAAAGTTACTTATAAACAATAATAATATTCAAGATAATGAGCGAATTTCTTTTTCTTATAAAGGAGTAAACGGCAGATCTTCTATTAAATTGAGCATGCCTCAAAAATTAAATAAAGAAATAGCTTATTTTTTAGGTTTGTTTGTAGCTGAAGGAGATTATAGTAGGGGTTTACGAATATCTAATTACAATGAAAAAATAAAAAGCACTATAAAGAAGATAGCTATTGAGAATCTAAATTATCCACAAGAACTAATAGAAATTGAAAGAGAAGGAGTTGTTTTTAAGAAATCCAGGTCTCTTGTGTATATATTGGAGTCATATTTTGACCAGAAACTTTGGGACTACGAAAAAAGGAAGATTTTATCAAAACAAGCGAGGTTCAAAAATATACCTGCTTTAATCATTAATTCTAATGAAGAAATTATAAAGTCCTTTTTAACAGGATATATTGATGGTGATGGGCATTTTGATAAAGAGGGGTTGGAAGTAAGTTCAGCAAGTAAAGAATTAATAGAAAACTTAAGACTTATTTTGTTAAAATTAAATATTTTATCAAGAACAACTAAAAAATTAAAATATGCTTCAAATACAAAAGAAAAGAAAAAAGAAATATATTATTTTCTTACTATAACAGGCAATGAAAATTTAAAAAAATTAAATGAAAATCTTAATTTATTAATAGATTATAAAAAACAAAAACTAGAAAGTTTAATTTTAAAAAAAAGTCATACAAATGTTGATTTAATTTATGGTATTGAAGAAATTTTAAAAGAGATAAAAGATATAATTAAAATAAATTACAACAAATATAATACAAGGAATCAGACTATAAACAGGATAATTCGTGGCGAAAGAAAACCAAGTAGAAAATATATTAAAAGATTTATTACTAATTTAGAATCAGATTTAAATTTTATTAAATTACAACGCAATTTATTTACTTCACATTTGAATTATATAAACCTATTAGAATTAAAGATTAATAATTTTAATACAGATATAAACAAAAAGAAAGAAATTATATCAAAAAAAATGTTTTATCTTTATAAAAATAATATTTCTGAGCCATCATTAAATACAATTTGTTCTCTAAATGAAATGCCAAATAAATCTATTGAAATAAATCGAAATATTGCTGGAATTTCTGAATTAATTCCAAAAATAAAATCACTGACAATCTATGAAAATGGAAATTTATTATTAAATAATACAAAAAAATTAGTAAATATATATAAGGAAACCCGAAATAAATTAAATCTTAATATTCAAAAATTAGAAGATCTCACTGCTAAACTTAATTTAATTGCCAACTCAGATATATTTTTTGATACTATAAAAGAAATTAGTCATGTAAAAGAAGAAGTATATGATTTTGAAGTCGAAACAAATCATAACTTTGTTGTTAATGGGGGATTAATAGTGCATAATTCCTTATTAGGGCAAGCTCTGGCAGAATTGCTTCCTGCAGAAAAATTAGTAGATATTCTCTCATTTGATAATCCATTAGACGAGAACACACCAATAATAAAAACAGTACCAAAAGGAGAAGGTAAAGAAATAGTAACAAAAGCAAAAATTCAAGCCCTGACATCTTTCAAAAAACAAAGTACTTTTTTGTTTGTTTTAGTTATAGTTTCAATGATAACCCCGTGGTTAATAAGAAGACAATATGGGGATATAATGGCTGCAGCATCTTTAATAGGTTCTATGATCTTTTTAGGAGCCTTCATTTTATTTTTAAATATAAATAGAAAATTAAAATCAACATCAAGAGTTCCAAAATTATTAATTGATAATTCACAAATACGAAAATCTCCTTTTTTAGATGCTTCTGGAGCGCACGCAGGAGCACTACTCGGTGATTGTTTGCACGATCCTCTCCAATGTCACTCTTCAGTAGTAAAAATAATTACAACAACTAAAACTAATAATAATTTACTACAATTACAAGAGAAGCAAATTGAAGAACAAGTACATAACATATTAAAGAAGCACAAAAATAAATTAATTAAACAAGAAAATTACTTAGCCTCTTATTTAGAGAAAGAGGAATTAAATGTACTTGGAGAAAAAAATAACTCTATAGAACAAGCTGAAGTATTATCAGTAAATAAACATAAAAATAAGCACAAATTCTTAATAAAATTAATAACAGAAACTGGAAAAGAATTAATTGTAACTCCAGAACATAAAGTTGCAGTAAAAGATTTTTTTAATAAAATAAAATATATTGCTGCAGAAAATTTAAAACCTTGGCACAAAGTAATAACTCTAGATTAATTTCTCTAAAAATTATTTACTACTTTAAGTTGTAACTTCTTCTATTTATAAATACCACTGGACAAGACAAAGACCCGCCTAGCCTTTATATAATAAATCATCTCATATAGTCAGGGGTGATGTAACGCGAAAGAGAACATAATTTCAGAGCAAGATATAATAAATACTTATCAAGTATGGCAACAAGAACAATCTCAGTTATATTATAATTATAAAAAAATAAAGCAAGAAAACCCTGAGTTTGGCCATAAAAGAATTGCCACACTTTTGAACCAACCATATCATAAAACAAGATGGTGAATGGGGTCATTCTTGGTGCTATCAAAATACTAACAGAAACATAATAAGATTTTTTCAAGCTTTAGGTGCGCCAATAGGAGATAAAGGCCAAATAAAATTAATTGTCCCAGAATGGATTTCGAAAAGTACCAAAATAATAAAAAGTGAATTTTTTGGAACAATATTTGGTAATGAGATAGGAGTACCTAAAGTCCATATTAAGAAAAACAGACTGGATACACTATCTTTAGGAATTACGGGAAAAGATGATTTAGCTCAAAATAGATTAGATTTTTTAAATTCTATTGCATTATATTTAAATGAAAATTTTATTAAAACTGGAAAAATTTCATTAAGTGATCAAGACCATAAAAACAGAAAAGGGATACCAACAAAAACTTACAAATTATTAATTTCCACAGAATTTGAAAACGTAGTTAATTTTATGACCTTAATAAAAATAAATTATTGTTTTCATAAAAAAGAAAAATTGATTAACACAATGAATGAATTTTCAGAAATAAAAAGGCAGAAAATTTCTCTACTAAAATCCAACAATTCGCAGAAGAATATTATGAATTTATTAAAATTAACTCCCGCAGCATTATACATGATAGAAAATCAAGAAAATTTTGATGAAATTTATAATTAAATCTGAATAAATTTCTAAATTCCCAGCCTATTAGGGACTAGGATTTTAAGTTTCTCTGCTAAATTCAAGATAGTGATCTAAAACTTGTTTGTCCATATTTTTAAGTGAATTTATTACAATAATAAGTCTTTTTAATTTTATTCAATATAAATCAATCAAGAAATTATATCTTTGATCAAATTTCTCATAAAAGCAAAATGTCATGAACCTACACACATAAAAGCAAAAGGTTAAATTTATAAAATTTCTTCTCTTATATATGTTGATGAGTTTAAAATTTGAAAAAATAAAAAAAATAGAAAAAGTACATTATAGTGGTTATTTATATAATCTTACAACTACCACAGGTAATTTGTTTGCAAATAAAATTCTAGTAAAAAACTCAGGTGGTCTAGGAACACCAGCATATGAAAGATTAATTCCAGGAATAATTCATAAAGCTAATAAAGGTGTTTTGTATATAGATGAAATCTCAAATTTAAAACCAGAATCACAACAAGAACTATTAACAGCTATACAAGAAAAAAAATATTCTATTACAGGTCAGTCTGAACGATCTAGTGGTGCAATGGTAAAAAGTGATCCTGTGCCTTGTGACTTTATCTTAGTAGCAGCCGGAAATATTGAAACAATTAAGCATATTCATCCAGCCCTGAGATCAAGAATAAGGGGTTATGGATATGAAGTTTTTATGAACAATGAAATGGATGATAATAAAGAAAATAGGGAAAAAATAGTTCAGTTTATTGCGCAGGAAGTAAGAAAAGATGGAAAAATTCCACATTTCAATCAAGAAGCAGTAGATGTAATAATAGAAGAGGCTAGGAGAAGAACTGGAAGATATGGTAAACTAACTCTAAGATTAAGAGACTTGGGTGGTTTAATAAGAGCATCTGGTGATGTTGCATTAGAGGAAAAAGCAGACTTAGTTAATGTGTCGCACATCATTAAAGCAAAGAAATTATCTAAAACATTAGAAAACCAAATTACTGACAAATATATTGAAAACAAGAAAAAATATGAAATTATAAAAATTACAGGTACTCAAATAGGTAAAGTAAATGGTTTAGCAGTTATTGGTTCAGACTCTTCAATGTCTGGAATAGTTTTGCCAATAGAATCAGCAGTTACTCCAGGTGGAAAAAAATCCGAAATTATAGCAACTGGGAAATTAGGAAAAATAGCTAAAGAAGCAGTACAAAATGTTTCAGCAATTATTCTAAAATATTTTGGTGAAGATATTAAAGAAAAATATGATATTTTTGTCCAATTTATTCAAACATATGAAGGTGTTGAAGGAGATTCAGCATCAATAGCAGTTGCAACAGCAATTATTTCAGCATTAGAAAAAGTCCCCATTAAGCAAGATGTTGCAATGACAGGCTCTTTGTCAGTCAGAGGAGAAGTTATGGCAATTGGTGGGGTTTCAGCCAAAGTAGAAGCAGCAATAGAAGCAGGTATCAAAAAAGTAATAGTTCCAAAAACAAATGAGAAGGATATTATTTTATCACAGGAAAATAAAAATAAAATAAAAATAATTTCCGTGTCTACAATTCAAGAAGTTCTCGAAGAAGCTTTAGATTGG
This sequence comes from Candidatus Woesearchaeota archaeon, assembly GCA_964513145.1. GTDB lineage: Archaea > Nanobdellota > Nanobdellia > SCGC-AAA011-G17 > JACPIM01 > JAGWAC01. The sequence continues at coordinate 16,469 of CAZELK010000012.1, read as the reverse complement.
AAGGGTAAAGAAGAAATTTTAAACAAAATAAAAAGATTTAAATAATAACTATTGGTAGTTAACCTCATGCCAATCGTGGGATTTAATTTTAGCAAAGTATATGTAGAAAAGAAGACAAAAATAGACAATACACCAAATATTCAAATAAAAAATAGTGCAGTAATAACTGATGTTCAAGAAGAAAAGTTGCCTACAGGCAAAGCTAAATCAGATGGTTTAAGATTTGATTTTAAATTTTCTTTACAATATGAACCTAATGTGGGTGAAATAGAATTACTTGGATTTATTTATTATTTAGATGAACAAGAGACAATAAAAAATATATTTAAAACCTGGAAAAAAGACAAAAAAATATCAAAAGAATTAACAATTCATTTAGTTAATACAATTTTATTTAAAGGAACTATAAAAGCCCTTTCTTTATCCCAGGAAGTAAATTTACCACCACATTTGCCATTGCCATCAGTTAATCCCAAGTCTAGTCCAGAAAGTTATATAGGTTAATTCTTGTTTAACTCAATAAATATATAAACTTTCATAGTGCCCAATATATTATGTCTTTTATAAGACTAAAAAAAAGGGGTAATGAAAATTTTTATGCCTATTTAGTTGACAATTCTTGGGTTAAATATGCACCCAAACAAAAAGTCAGGTTATACTTAGGCAAATATATTAAATTAGATAGAATAAAATTTGAAACAATTGTAGACCCTTTCAAAACACTTAAAAAAGACCTTTTTTACTATTTATTGAAGCAAGAACTCCTAAATCATGGGTTTGAAGAAAAAAACAAAGATAATTTTATTTACTCAAATTTTATAATCAATTTAAAACAAAGAAAAGTGATAGATAAAAATACCAATAAAAAGGTTTGTTTGGGCATAAATGATGGTTATTTATGCAATTATACAATAAATTCTTTATTTAGTTTTAAACCAAAGAATAAAGATAAAAGAGAAGGAGCTAAACTTATTAAACTGCTTTTAGATGCTGGAATTAGCCCAAAAAAAGACATATTTATAGGTATTTTTAATAAAATAATCTAAACATTCATTCAACAAAGCCTGTGCACATCCTAAACACATCTAAACATTCATTCAACAATCATAATCCATATAAGTAAAAAAATAAGATTTCTTTGAATGGAGTTAGACGAAGATAAACTCAAAAAATCTTTTTTTAAAGTTAAAGAAGATATAGAATCCTTAAAAGTGCAAATAAATGAGCTTAAAAGCCTTATTGAAGGCATCTCAAAAAAAGACGATTTTTCTGAAATTTCTCAAAAAGAAGATACTAAAGTTCCAAATGTTCCAGAGGAAACATTTTCCACAGGAAATGAAGGGGTCTATGCAGACATTCATTCATTCATTCATTCATTCAACAGACATTCAACAGACATTCAACAGACAAACATTCACCCAGTATTCTCACCAAACCAACAAAATCAACAAATCAATTCCAAAAATAAAGTTTCTTGGACTTTATCCAACATAAAACAAATTGATTCTTTATTTTTAACTCTCACAAAACAAGAATTTTTCACATTCATGGTGGTTTATCAGCTCGAAGAGGACATAAAACGAGGTCCATCTTATCTTGAACTCTCACGAAACATATCTTTGTCTGAAGGGTGTATAAGAACTTATGTCTCACAAATGTTAAAAAAGGGTATTCCATTACAAAAAATAAGGTTAAATAACAAACTCACGCTTCTTGTAATAGACAAGGAATTTAGGTCTTTGGGTTTGAAATCTCGATTAGCCTCACTTTTATCAAAAACAGATCCAAATCAAACAACCCTCTCATAAAACAGTTAAAATAGTTAATTTCTGCTTTTATTTAAGCAAATAATTACTCTTTAATAATAAAATAAGACGTCACTGACGTCAGTGACGCGTCACTGACGTCACAGGAAGTTCCAGTGACGCGTCATAAAAATAAAAACCTTTATAAAAATTGGAGTTTTAAAAATATTAGTTTATGTGGTGGTTATTTTCAAATAAAAAAAGAGGAAATACTTTTAATTTAGACTTTCATCTACATAGAAAATTAAAAAATATAGAAGATAGTTTAAAAAATTCTTTTTTTAATGTTAAAAAAGATATTGCTAAAATAAATACATTCTTGTATCACCACGATAATAGCCTGGCACATTTAAAAGAAAGAATACTTTTTCTTGAAGCAAGATTAAGTGAATTAAATAATCATAAATATCATGAGAAAATAGTCGCGGAAATACCAAAAAATGAACCTCCTTCTTACAATGACATCGAGTTTTCTAAAGACACAGATAAAAAGCCAAATTTATTAGTTAAATGGGAAGACCTAACAAATATTCAGCAAAACATTTTTTTAAGACTTGGTCTGTTACAGATAGAATCTTCTCAAAGAAGAATAGCTATGAAGCATTTGGCTGAGGAGTTATATCCAGAAAAAGAATATAATGATGTAAGGTCTATGATTTCAGACTACATTAACCTGTTGAACGAATATGGGTTAATTAAAAAAACCCGGAAAGGGCGTCAAATTTTCATTTCTATAACTGAAAAAGGGCTAATATATTACGATAAAACTAAACGAAAAAAACTTTTGGAAGTAATAAAGAAGCATAAAGAATAAGTTAAGTACACTTTCAAATAAAAGAAGGTATTTTTAAGTTATCCCAAAGAAATCATTAAATTTTACTGTTATATGGTTATAAAACTTGAAGTCTATAATTTTTTGTAGTGCCTAAATTCTTGGCTTTTGAGACACCATTATCAAATAGAAAGCGTAATTAAATATTTTGATTATTTATTGTTAATTTTAAATAAAGAGTCAATAGTTTTCCGACATTTTTCAAGCTCTTTCATTTTTATATGATTATATTCTTCAATTTTCTTTTCCCAATTTAAACCTCTTCTTATTATGTATAACTTTTCATCTTTATAATAAATAGAAATTAACCATAATTCTTCCAATTCATTCCATTTAAAATAATCAATCACTTTTGTTAATCTACATGGACCGCATTCAACAGCAATAAATTTATTGTCTTTAGTTTGGGCCAAAACATCTACTCTACCCCAACCAATATCTCTTTCATAACCTATTAAAATTAAATTTCGAGCTAAAATTAATTTTTTAGCTACTGCTTTTTGTAATTTTTGTGGCCCATATATTTTATTTTCATCATCAGCTTCAACATTAGAAATGTCTTCTTTAATAATTTCCAAAGCATTATCATTAAAAAATTCAGCTACATCTGCGGATGCAAAAGTTTCATATCTTGCATCTCCTTGTAGAAAAATATCTTCAATTTCTTCAGGAGTCATTTTTCCTTTTTCCATATATCCCCAGCCTTTTCAAAAGCTAACTTTCTTTGATATTTTGAAGATTTAACATAAGTTTCTGTTATTGAAACTGAAGAATGTCCCGCATAAGCTTTAATTTCAAAAGCATCTACACCTTCGTCTGCCATATGTTGCAAACGGGTATGCCTGAGCATGTGTGGATGTAGATCTCTATTTAAGAATTTTCTACCATATTTCTTTAAATGATACCAGGCTGTGTTTGCTTTTATTGGAAAAATCAAATTATTTGGAGAAACTATATTTTTGCTTTTGATTAAAAGTTTTAATAGCTCAATTGTACTATTTTGAATGAAAATTGTCCTAGGTTTTCTGCCCTTGCCCATAACACTTACTTCTTTTATATCAAAATCTATATCTTTTAATGTTAAATTAAGGATTTCAGATATTCTAGCTCCAGTATCATAAAGAATTCTTAATAAAACTTTATCTCTTAAATTAGAAATACAATCTACTAAAAAAGTAAGCTCTTTTTTAGATAACACAGAAGCCGCAAGTTTTTCTTCATCTGTTAAAGCAGTTAGATTCTTTTTCCTAAAACTTGCAACCTCTTTTATAATTTTTTCATCATAATTCAAAAATTTCAAATAAAGCCAGAGACTATATTTTCCCATTGGGTAATTTCTATTTTCTAAGAATTTTTTATGTTTAGAAATTAAATTTTCAATAGTTTCATTTTCTTTAGTATATTCTATAAATTTAGATAATACCAAAATATTGTGAATTGTTTTTTCCCCTAATTTTTTTCCATTTTTCTTAGTAAACCCATTAAGAAAAGCTTCAAATCTAGAAATTTCCTCTTTTTTCACATTATTGCACCACATTGCATAATACTACTTCTATTATGCAATCAAATATATAACCTTTATGGAATGTGTTTATAAGCCGTATAAATGCATTATAGCTTGTAATAAATAGATTATAGAGATTTAGAAACATTTTTATAATTATTAAAAAGAAATATGTAGGTGGTTTTAGATTTAAATCAAGCTATAAAAATAATAAAAGAACTTCTTTATAATTTAAAGGGTACAAGTGCGTTTTCTATTAAAATAAATGAAGTAAAACAAGACCCTACAAAATATGATACCTATAAAATAGATATAAATGTTAAGGGGCTTGGAATGGGTAGTGAAACTACAAGATACATAATCACTTATAATGAAGGAACTAAAGTTATTGAAAATATTGAAGAAAAATAAATACGAATGAAAAACCCCTCTAATCCTATTTTGGTTGATAATTCTGTTCTAATAATTTATTTAGTAGGAAAGTACAAAAAAGACTTATTGGACCCTAAGGATTTAATAATTTTTAAGAATTTAGAGCCTTTTTTAGACAAACGTAAAAAGTATATTACTCCTCAAATTTTAGCAGAATTTAATTCACTGGAAAAAAACTATGGTAACTCTTCAAGAGAGCGAGAAGAAATCTTAACATATTCAATACCTTTCTTAAAGGAAAGTTTTGAAATTTACATTGAGAAAGAGAAAATAATCGATGAACTATACAGTTTAAGTTGGTTGGGTATTACAGATATTGGGGTTTTAAAAGCTAAAGATAAAATTCCTGAACTAATTTTAATAACTGGAGACAGAGATCTTTTTGAACAATATAATGGAAATAAGAAAAAAGCAATATTTTTAGATGAATTTTATAATTTTGTAGAATAAATTTGAATCTAATAATTTTAATCAAAGATTAAAACATTTTATCATATAATGAGCTAATAGATTATAATTAAAGATTAAAATATGTAATCATAATTTTTATACAAAATAATTTCAAGCAACCCTTCTTTCAAGATCATACCCTAAATGAAAAGGAGTAATTTTTTTAATCCTTGGATTATCATCTTTTAATAATGCGTCAATTCCTTTCTCACTTAAATTATCTTCAATTGCATAACCAATATTTCTTAACCCCCTTAGTACATAAGCAATCATGTCTGCCTGATTAATTATTTTAACTTTCTGGTCTCCATGTGCAATAAATTTAATTTCAGCCCCTTTGTATTTTGTTTGTGATAGTTCATTTGAAAGTGGCTCACCCAATCTATAAGTATCATGACCATCAATTTCAATTTTAACATCTTCATTTTCATCTAAAATTCCTAAACATTCTGCACCATCAAGGCCTTCAGTAATTAAAGTGTAAACACTTAAAAATTGTTTATATTTTTTCTCGGGTTTTTTATTTTCTCCTCTTTTTGCTGAATTATTAAATAGAAAAACACCAAATAAAAATCCAGCTAAACCACTAAAATCAAAACAAGTATTTTCACTTAAGTCTCTTATTTTTCTGCTTGTCTTTTTTTGTTCTTCTGCTTGAAAATAATTTTTGGTAAATGTGCCAACATAAATAAATGCTTGTTGTCTTTTTTTTAATTGGACTATGCTTTCATCTATTCCAAAGTAAAGAGTCATGTTCCAACCCCAGAATATTTTAACAAGATTATAAAAGAACTAAAAATTGAGCTAAGTCCCTGTACGAAATTTTGTAAGAACAACCCCCTGATTTTCTGAGTTATGTGACTCATGAATATGATATAAATTAACAATCAAAATTAGTATATATACTTTTATTCTCTCTAGCAAGTTATAAAATTAAATCCAAATATTTATATATTAATTTTATGTTAAAGTAATAGGGGTGATATCAAATAGCAATTGGTGATTGGTTTTTGGCAAGAAGTGAAGCTTTTAAAGTATTAATGATAAAATTCAGGGATCATAAAATTCTAACTAAGGAAAGTTTTTCTCGTGTAAAATTAAAGCATAATAATTATGATCAGACTTTAAAAGAGCACAGTAAGCGAATTGACGAATTAGAAAAAGTTTTAACAGCAGTAAAAGAAGTCCCACATATTAAAATTAAAAAGAAAAGACAAGAATATTAATCTATTTTTTATAAAACTATTTTATCATTTTTCCCTTAATGCTTTTTCCTTAAGGCTTCTCTTTTGTTAAGCTTTTTCGTTTTTCCGTGAACGCTTTTCGTAAAAAGGGTTCTTTGGTTAAGCTTTTTCCTAAAAAAGTTAGAAGAAGTTTTCTATACTTTCAATACAGACTAATTTTGTATTGTTTAATAAGAATTCCCTGAATTGTTTGTCAATTTTAACACCATTCTTTTCTAAGTCTTCTCTTAATATAGAATATAATTTCCTTCCCTCACTGTCTAAATCTGTCAGAATAATGGCTTCCTTTGTAATTTCAGCAATTTCCTCTACAAATTTATACAAAGGTTTATTTTTCAAAGAAACAATATTTTTTACACCCAAAGAAGTTAAAGCATTAAAATCTTTTTTGCCCTCTACAACAATTAATTTTTCTGTAGTTTGTAATTTCATTTTCCATTCTTCAATGTCGTTTATCATAAATAATTATTAAATGTTAGTTAAATTTAAAAAGATTGTTTTTACTAGAAAATTTAATGAGCAATAGGGCTTTTTGGGAGAAAATTTGGTCAGAAGATTTAAGCAGCATAAGCACCAGTTGGGGCTACAAAATATTGCCAAAAATAACTGGAAAAGTGCTGGAAATTGGTTGTGGTGATCTGACTTTTTCTACATTGCCATTAGACGCAGATTATTTTGTCGGCGTAGACTTATCTTTTTCAGCAGCCAAAAAAGCCAAAGATAAGTTGGATAATGTAAATAATTTATCTAAAACTCCTGGAATAGTAAATGCTTATGCTGAAGAATTACCATTTAAAAATAATTCATTTGATTTAGTTGTAGCAATTGAAACAATTACTTTATTTGGTTCTAGTTTTTTGCAAGCTCTTGAGGAAATGAGAAGAGTGGCAAAGGATAAATTAATCCTGACATTTTCACATATAGATATAGCAGAAATGTATAACCCAGAAAAAGAGTTTATACAAAAAGAAGATCATTTTCTTTTAGATAATCAAAAAAGCGGAGACAAAGTATTTTTCACTAAAGAAAATATAGATACCCTATTAAAAAAATTAAACCTCAAAACAGAAAATTTAGAAGTTTTTACTGAGGGTGAAGTTAGTGAAGTTGGTATTTATGGTTTTCATCCTTATTCAAAATTTGATTCCGTAAACTCAAGAATTTTTGTAGAAGTTCTAAAATAATGTTACGAGCCTGGGGAGATTTGAACCCCATTATTAGCTTGTGGCTTTTGGCTATTAGCCTGTAGCAACTTTTCTTTTTGTAGTTTAATATTTTTTGACATTTTTTGCCTCCTTCATTTTTAACAAATTAAATTTATTTCTTACTTGATTTATTATCTCTTCTGAAATTTTATCTAAAAATTGCTCAACTTCCAAACAAAATTCTGATGATTTATTTGCTCTTTCTAATATTTCTCCTTTGCCAAAATCTTTATCGTAATATAAAGCACCAACTCTTAATTCTTTAGATTTTTCAAGTTCATTATATATATTTTGAGAAATTATTTTTTCATCAACAAATAAATGCTTCAATGCAGATATTGTACAATCGTGAATTTCTGATTTAATTCCTGTTTTCATAAATAAAGCGTAAACAATAAAATATTTCGCATAATAAGAAATATCAAGTATCCAATCAAATTCTTCTTTTTCTATAGCTGAACTAAGCATATTCAATGCTAATTTTGATTTTTTCTTATAAACTTCTACAAGATTTTCATTTGGATTAATAAGTTTTAATCCCTTTGATTGTTTAAAGCAAAATGATAAATTATTTTTCTCTTTTTTCATTATAATATCTCCATAATTCATTTATTAAAAAATCGTGATTGGATAAAATAATATGATTTTTTATTACTTCCTTAATTAAAGCGTTTTGTTTTTGCAATTGTTCTTTTAATTCTTTCAAACTCATTTTTGTTAAATGTATCTCTTTATTGTAAATATTTCCCAGATCCTTAATTTTTCTCTCTTCATTATTGTTTATTTCTCCAATATATATTAAATCAATATCAGATTTCTTTGTGTTTATTCCTGAAGCATAACTTCCAAATAAGATTAAGCACCCATTAAGATTAGTTTTTATATATTCATCATAAATTTTTTTAATAAAAAATTCCTTATTCAATAATTCTAATGTTTTTTTCTTTTCAGCTAATAATATTAATTCTTTTGTTTGATTATTATTTAAATTTAAAGAAAAAACTTTACTTTTACCGACTTGTTTTGATAAAAGAATTTTCTCATCTTCTAATTTTTTCAGATTTGGTAATAGCCCAACGTGGCTTTTTCTAATTAGTTTAGCCATTTCTCTTATATGAAATTGATTGAAATAGCTAGTCCTGTAAAGACCAATAATTTCTAAATTGATATTGTTAATAAGTTCTACCATATGGTAACATATATTACCAACTAATATTTAAATGTTTGTTTTATTTTATCTTCTTTATTTTTAAACGAATTTTATATACCCATATAAAGAGATTATTTTTTATGAATTTAGACGAATATCTAAAAAAAATTGAGAAATGTCCTAATGAAGAACTTGATAAATTTGGGATTTTTGGTTCTTATTTTGATACCTATTCCATTTCTTTAAAAGGAAATCTTATTGAAGTGATTAGAGACATAGAAGATTCTGATAAATTTAAATTCAAGGAAATGGATATTTTGGGTGGTGGTTATGGTTTTGGCAATTGGTATGAATATACGCCTTGTTCTGTTTTATTACATCTATATGATAAAGCAATTAATTTGAAACTTTTAGGAAAAAAACAAAAAGAAAAATATAATCTTCTTATGGATTTACATAGAAATCCAAAACCAGAAAAAATACAAAATATACCTACAGCAAGAGCTTTTGCAATAACAATAAAATTTTTGTTGAACTATATAAAAGAAAAAAATATTCCTGCGTGTTTTCCTGTTTCTACTATATCAGTTTATAATAGAAAGAAAAAAGTGATAAAAAAAGTGGTATTTGGCAACTAATTTTCCAGATATTTCAAAACAATTTTTGATATCCACCGTTTCGCACCCTGCAAGCTTCAGGCTGCTCGCTAACCATTCTTTTAAAATAGACGGGCCCGGAGGGATTTGAACCCTCAATCTTTCGGTTAAGAGCCGAATGCAAACTAAAAGTTTTCATACTTTTTATAGCCAGGTTAAGCTACGAGCCCATAAAATAAAAAATACGCCACTTGTTATTTAAAAATTTATTTGTTATATAGAAAGCCATGTTCTTCAGAACATGGATGAATTGGAGTATCTTTTTTATTCTTAAACATTTCTGCAGTTAATCTCATGTCGGAAACTTTTCATAAATCCCGTAAGTCTTCCGAAGAAACCGAAAATCTTCCGAAAATACTTCTTGAATAACACTAAATCAGAATAAAGCTTAAATATCAAAAAAATAATTTAAGCATAAAATGGAATTAAGAATGTTCAAGTACAGAATCTATCCATCAAGAAAACAGAAAATAAGAGTTCTTGATTGTTTCAAGACCTGCAAAACAATATATAATGAGCTTCTTAATTTATAAATAAACAATTACAAGGAAACTGGAAAAGGATTGTTTAAATATGATTTCAATAAATTTTTAACCAATAAATATCAAAACCTACACTCTCAGGTAAAGCAGAATGTATCTGATAGGGTAAATAAATCTTTCAATAATTTCTTCATGAGAATAAAAACCAATTCAAAAAAGAAAGGATTTCCCAGGTTTAAGTCTTCTATAAAAAGCATAACATACCCACAATCAGGATTTAAATTCATTAATGAAAAAAGATTATGTGTTTCTAAAATAGGAAACATACAAATAGTCTTAGACAGAATCCCAAAAGGAAATATAAAAACAATGACAATAAAAAGAAATCAGGCAGACCAGTGGTTTGCCATATTCAGCTGTGAAGTAGAAATTCCCAGAATAGTTCATTCTTCCAGGGAATCTGTTGGCATTGATGTTGGATTAGAAAATTTTGCTGTTCTGTCAGATGGCAAAATAATAAAGAACCCAAGATATTTAGCCAAATCTGAAAACAAATTAAAAAAATTACATAAAAAATTAAGCAGAAAAAAGAAAGGAAGTAAAAACAGGTTTAAAGCCAAACTTCGTTTGTCAAGGCAGTACATTAAAATAACTGATCAAAGAACAGATTTTCTTCATAAAACAAGCACTGATTTGGCAAATGGATATAACACTATTGTAGTTGAAGACCTGAGAATAAATAATATGGTTAAAAATCATAAACTAGCAAAACACATAAATGATGCTTCCTGGAATTCTTTTATACGAATGCTGTCTTACAAAGCTGTAAGAAGCGGTGGACAATTTGTTAAAGTCAATCCAAGAAACACAAGCAAGACATGCAGCAACTGCGGGGCAATTAAAGAAATGCCTCTTAGTGAAAGACAATTTCAATGTTTCAAATGTGGTTTTGCTTGTCATAGGGATTTAAATGCTTCAATTAATATACGAAGAGTAGGCATGGACTATGCCGAACTTAACGCCTGTGGAGATACTGTAAGACCTGAACATTTTTGGAAAAAATCTTCACCAAAAAACAATAAAGAACATTTTTGGAAAAAGGTTTCACCAAAAACTATTAAGGCGCGTGTCATTGAATCAGGAACTATATACAGAAGTGATTAATGCTTCTGTTGGAAACCCAGCTCCGAGCGAAGCGAGGAGTGCGAGCGTAAGCGAGCACCATTCATGGCTGGGAGGATGTCATGCAAAGGTATATAAATTAATTTGACTAAAGCATTTTAAATGATTTTAGAATTAGATAAAAAGCCAAAAGGGGTAAGAATAATTGCTGGTTTTCCTGGTTTCGGTTTAGTAGGTACAATAACTACTGAATTTTTAATTGAGCATTTGAGTGCAGTTCAGATAGGGAGAATAAGAATGGAGGAATTGCCACCAGTAGTTGCTGTTCACCAAGGCAAAGTTATAGAGCCATTAGGAATTTTTTATGATAAAAAATATAATTTAGTTATCCTGCATGCTTTAACATCAATAAATAATATAGAATGGCAATTAGAAGTACAAATATCTAACTTAATCAATGAATTAAAAGCTAAACAAATAGTTACTATTGAAGGCATAGGAAATCCAGAATCAACAAATCCAAATGTTTATTATTTAAATAAAGGGAGAGACGATATTAAAAAATTAAATATGCAGCCATTAAAAGAAGGAATAGTTATAGGTGTCACAGGATCTTTATTATTAAAGAATAGAGATAATCTTCTTGCTTTATTTGCAGAAACACATTCAGCTTTGCCAGATTCACGGGCAGCTGCAAAAATAATTGAAATTCTTGACAAATATTTAAACTTAAAAATTGATTACAAGCCTTTGCTGGAAAAAGCCGCAAAATTTGAAAGCAAGATAAAAACAATAATGGAAAATAAAGAGAAAGTTTCAGCAGCTAAGGAAAATAAAGAATTAACTTATCTTGGATAATTTTTATAATATTTAATTAAATATAAATTAAAAAAGAATATTTTTTATTTTTTCTATGTGGTCTGCAATTCTGTCACCATTAGTTGTTAACTTAATAGTCTTAATTCGTCCTTGTTTTTCAAAGTCAACTAACTTTGCCTTTTCCATTTCTTGCAGTATCTTTACAGCATGAGAATAAGTGCAATCAACCTCTTTAGCTAAAATCGAGCCATATCTGTTTCTGCCACCCTTTCTTAAAGCTACTAAAATCATAGCTGGTTTTTTTCTAAAAAAAACTTCAAAAATATCTTTTGGTACTTTAGTCAAATATATCCCCTCCCTGTAGTACCTCTTTTTTTACCAATTTGATGGTGGTAAGTTTCAATCTATATTTAAATGTTTCTTTTTCAAATATATATTGAAATAATCATGATTAAATTATTCTACCAAAACTTTTAAAAGTATAAATAAGATTTCTAAGTCATGTTAGATATAAAGTTTGTCAAAAGTAACTCTGAAGTCGTAAAGTTAAATCTAAAAAACAGAAATCAAATTGACAAGATAAAATGGGTTGATGAAATAATAAGGGATTATGACCTGTCATTAAAAATTAAAAAAGACTTAGATGACTTAAGACATAAAAGAAATACAATTTCGGAAGAGATTAATTTTTTAAAAAAAGAAAATAAGGATATTTCTAAAAAAGTTCAGGAAATAAAAGAGTTGCCCAATAAAATAAAGCAATTGGAAGAAAATTACTGGCAGTTGCAGCACAATGTAAAAGAAAAATTAATGAATATTCCAAATATTCTTGATAAATCAGTCCCAATAGGAAAAGATGAAAAAGACAATAAGGTTTTAAAATCAGCTGGAAAAATTCCAAAATTCAAATTCAAGTTAAAAGACCATACTGATTTATGCCTTGATCTTGACATTCTGGATTTAGATAAGGCTGCTAAAGTTGCTGGTGCAAGATTTTATTATTTGAAAAATGAATTAGTAAAATTAAATTTGGCATTAATTAATTTTGCTATAGATTTTTTAAAGAAGAAAAAATTCAATTTAATTCAGCCACCATATATGTTAAGAAAAGATATTATTTCAGGAGCAATTACTTTTGCGTCTTTTGAAGATACAATCTATAAAATTGAGAATGAAGATTTATATTTAATTGGTACTGCAGAGCACGCCTTAAACGCACTTTATTTTAATGAAACCCTTGATGAATCACAATTGCCTTTGCAGTTTGCAGGTATCTCGCCATGCTTTAGAAAAGAAGCCGGAGCGCACGGCAAGGACACAAAAGGAATTTTTCGGGTTCATCAATTTGAAAAAATAGAACAATTTGTTTTTTGTACTCCAGATCAGGCAGAAAAACAGTATGGTCTTATTTTAAAAAATTTGGAAGAAATTTTTAAAGCTCTTAAAATCCCATATAGGTTGGTTTTATTATGTTCAGCAGATACAGGAAATGTTCCTGCAAAAACAATAGATCTGGAGGCTTGGTTTCCAAGCCAGGGCGTTTATAGGGAGTTAGCTTCTTGTTCAAATTGTAAAGATTATCAAGCCAGAAGAACTAATACAAAATATAAAAAAAATAATGAGTCAAATTTTGTTTATACATTAAATAATACTGCCATTGCTACACAGAGAACTTTAGCCTGCATATTGGAAAATTATCAGCAAAAAGATGGTTCTGTAAAAATTCCAAAAGTTTTGCAAAAATATACTGGTTTTAAAGAAATAAAAAATATTAAAAAAGTTAAATAATTCCCAGACACCATACAGAGCCAATCCTAGAATTTTATAAGGAAATTAAATAATGTAACTTATAAAAAAGAAGTAGTAAATGGAAGATAAGACAATAAGAAAAATGCAAGATTATGTTAATAATTTTGTAAGGGAGAGAGAATGGCAAACACCACCAAGTGATATTTTAACTCATATAGTTGAGGAGCTAGGAGAAGTAGCAAGAAATGTTTTACATATGAAAAATTATGGGGGGGCAGCACACGTCAGAAAAAGATATTAATATGGATGAAGAACTAGCAGATTTGTTATACTTGCTGTTAAAAATGTCTAACGAGTGTAATGTTGACTTAGAAAAGGCTTTTGCATTGAAGATGGAAAAAAATGCAAAAAGATTTCCACCTAAACTCAAAAAATGAAAAAATTCAAATTATTGGCTGCAGGAGATTTTCACGGCGATAAAAGCGCAGCAAGAAAGCTGGCTGACTTGGCTGAAAAAGAAAAAGTAGATTTGGTTATATTAAACGGAGACTTGGTTGAAGAAGAAGATACATCTGGAATAATCGGCCCATTCATTAATAAGAAAAAGAAAGTTATAATTCTTCCGGGTAATCATGAAACTATTGCAACAACAGATTTCTTGGCAGAGCTTTATAATGTGACAAATTTGCATGGTTATTATATAAAATTTAATGACATTGGTTTATTTGGTTGCGGCGGTGCAAATATTGGTCTGTCGCAATTATCTGAAGATGAAATTTATGAAACTTTGAAAAAAGGTTTTGAAAAAGTAAAAGACCTTCCGAAAAAAATTATGGTTACCCATATTCACCCTTCAGGCACTTTAATGGAAAATTTTTCTAAATTTGTAAAAGGAAGTGCAGGTCTTAAAAAAGCCATAGACGCTTTTAAACCAGACATTTTAATCTGCGGTCATGTACATGAAGCAGAAGGAATAGAAGAGTTAGTTGGAAAAACAAGAGTTATAAATGTTGGCAAAAAAGGGAAAATTATAAATCTTTGAATAACATATAGTTCTTTCTAGTAAAATTTATAAATAAAAATCAAAATGCAAGCAAATGGTTTTAATACAATTATTGGGATTATTGGATATATTGTCTGGTTTAGTAATCATTATTCTTAGATTTGGAACATTTACAGAAATTGGTCTATTTTTATCAATTTTCTTGGGCATTAAAAGTCTGATTTTTATTAAGGATATAGCAAGTATTTTAGATTTGGTTACAGCTATTTTTTTAGGCCTTGCTGCTTTAGGATTCTATTTTAGTTTTACCTGGATTTTCTCTATATGGTTATTGCAAAAAGGGTTATTTAGTTTAATTTGTGATTAATACTTGTCTCCAGCTTTGTAAAAATAAAAATAATTAGCCATGCCAATTATGCCAAATATCAAGCCTATAA
>CAZELK010000012.1:0-1479 GCA_964513145.1 Candidatus Woesearchaeota archaeon | reverse complement strand
AACAGCAATTTTTGCAACTTCAAAATCACCCAAATGAGTATAAGATCTTCCAAGCCTGTATATTGGGTTGACAGTAACTGCTGAAGAAAGAACTGCAGCAAAATAAAGTCCGCCACTTGATAAAAAAGACACAAGCAAAGGCACAAAAACTCCCAATGGAAATTTTTTTATTGTAAAAAAACCAGGAATTCTTTTTGGAAAATGAGCCCTTCTTTCAAACCAGTATCTCTTCACACCCCAGATGCTATAGTTTAAACTGCTTCCATAAAGTTTGCTTAAATGAGTCTGTACAAGGGAGTAAATTAAAAGAGAAATAAAACTAAATATTGCATATTTAAAATAATTTAAAATCCAGTCTGATAAAATAAATACTTGTTTCTTGTCATCAAACCAAAAAACAAAACCAGTTATGAGTGATGCTGCAATCAAGATTATAATATTTTTTCTGTTAATTTTATCTCACCAACAATTGCTTTTTCATGACCAGCCCCAACAATCCCGACTATTTTATTATTGGGATATAAATTCATTAATTTATATAAGTTTTTTGCCATCAGTTCATTTCTTTCCTTTATAATTGTTAAATAAAATGATGGGTATTTGATCTTTAATTTATTGATTATTTTACTTATCTCTTTTTCAGTTGGTACTTCACTTATATTAAAATTATGCCTGCCATCACCAAAAAGCAGGTCTTTTAAGAGATTTATTTTTTCTTTTCTGGATATTCTTGATAACAATTTGTTTAATGTTTGTTTAATGTCTTGATCAATCAGGCAAATTTCAAATTTGAATTTTCTAGCTAGTTCTATTGCTTTTTTCATTTCAGAGCCAGGTTCTGTACCAACTTTTTTTCCCAGTCTTCTTTCAAACCAAGCACCAATTAAATTTAATAAGAACGCCTTAAGGCCGAGAGATTTAATACTGGACAGTCTGAATTTTCTTTTAACTTTACTGTTAAGTAAGTTAAATCTGCTTCTGTCTAACTCCAATGCTACGACTTTTGGGTTTAACTTAGTAATTCTGTCCTCAACTTCTTTCACACTGTCTTTGGATATATGTGAAGTACCAATTAAGTATAGATTTTTGTATTTAATCATAGTAGAATAAAAATATTTAAATACTTAAAAGGTTTGCTCTAATTTTAATTAAAATTGAGGAAAAATGGCATTAAGCATTAAAAAAATAAGTGATGTTTATGATATGAAGGTATTTACAGACCAGGGTGATTATTTTGGGGATATTGACGAAAGTGTTATAACAAATACCAAAGTCTTCGGCTGGAAAGTCAAGGCAACTAAGAATTCTGCTTTAAGTCAGCTATTGGGTGGCGCAAAAGGTGTTATAGTTCCGCATCAGCTTGTAAAGGCAATTGGTGGAATAATGATAATAAGCAAAGCAGCAATACCTACTTTTGAAGAAAGAGAAGAAAAACAAATAGCGCAGCAGTAATTATATTTCTTAAGTAAACATATTTGG
>CAZELK010000011.1:0-26922 GCA_964513145.1 Candidatus Woesearchaeota archaeon | reverse complement strand
CAATAGAAGGCTATGCCTCTATCTATTTAAAAATTAGGAATGCACCAGAGCTCTAGATGTTTTTTAAAACTTTAGCGCATCGTTCAGGCTCAAAAAAACTTAAAATCCCATTTTCATTTAATAATTTTTTGGACATATCAATATTTTCTCCTATTCCGACTAAGCAGCAAATAACAGACTTTTTGCTTCTTTTTCTAAATTCTACAATTTCTTTCGCAACATGTAAGACATTTATCATCTCTTGCTGGCTTAGAATTACAATTACATTGTCAAAGAAGTTCTTATTTTCTTCTAGTTTTAAAAATATTTCTTTATACTTTATATAGTCTGCATCGCCCACAATATCAATAGGATTATTTTTACTCCAGTTATGATTTAAGTTTAAATGCTCAATTAAGCTTTCAGGTAATTTTACTATTTCTAAATAATTCTTTGCACAGTAATCAGCACATAACACCCCCAAACCACCGCCATTTGTAATTATTATTGTTTTTTTACCTTTTAATTCCTGGCTTAAGAAAAATTGAGCCTTGTCAAATGCATCCTCAACAGTCTCAGCCAAAAATACATTGCTTTGTTTAAATGCAGTTTTATAAATATCAATCTCTCCAGCTAAACTCCCTGTATGGCTTAAGGCTGCTTTTTGTCCAGCATCTGTGGAGCCAGCTTTAATTGCAATAATTTTCTTCTTGCTTTTTCTGCAAACTTCCATAAATTTCTTTCCATTTTTCAAAGTCTCAATATAGCAAACAATTATATTTGTATTTTTTTCTTCATTTAAATACTCAATAATATCAGCAAAATCAACATCAACCATATTACCTAAACTGGCAAAAATAGAAAACCCAAATTTTTCTAAACTTAATTGGGATATATAAACCCACAAAGCCCCGGATTGCGATATCAATGCAATATTTCCTTTTTCAGGCATTAATTTTGAGAATGATGTGTCTAATTTTATATACGGATTTACAGTGCCGAAATTATTTGGACCTAAAACTCTTATTTTGTATTTATCGGAAATTTTTTTTAAAGCTTCTTGTCCATTTAAATTTCCGATTTCAGAAAATCCGGCAGTAATTATTATAACATTCTTGATTCTTTTTTTCCCGCATTCTTCTAAAACCTTGTAAACAGATTTTTCAGGTACAGCTATTACTCCCAAATCTATATTTTCCTTAACATTTAAAACGCTTTTATGTGCTTTAAAACCAAGAATTTCATTTTCATTTAAATTAATTGGGAAAACTTTGCCTTCAAAATTTTTTAGATTGCACATCAAGGCATTGCCAACCTTTCCTTCATTATTAGATGCGCCAATAACAGCAATGCTTTTCGGATAAAAAAATTTCTCTAAATCACTCATCTTTTCAAATTAAGAATAATAAACAACTTTTTATATACCTTTCTACTCTTTTTGATAAAACTTTTCAAAAAAAGTTTTTGGGCCTATAGTTTAATGGACAGAACAGTAGCCTTCGGTAAGCTTTTAGAAAAAGCTTAAGCAAAAGATAATCTTTGATTAAACTTTTTCAAAAGTTTAGGAGATAGCTTCTGGTCGAGGTTCGAATCCTCGTAGGCCCGATACTTCTACGGAGCGATTAGCGAGTAGCTCGGTAGCTAGTGGGAACGAAACGACGAAGATTTTATCAAAAGATTTATATATGTTTCTTAACCATAATATTATGGTTTAATATGGACAATAAACCTAGTGAGAAAATAGAAATATTAAAGTTATTAATTGAAAATAAACAAGAAATTTATAGCATAAGAAAAATAGCCTTGCAAAGAAAAATAAATTATAAATCTGCTTATAATGCTTTAAAAGTTCTTGAGAAAGAAAATATTGTAGAATTAAAGAAAGTAGGGAATACTACTTTATGTTCATTCAATAATAAATTTAATGATTTGGTTTTCAAAGCAGAGTATTTGAGAAGAGAGAATTTATTCAAGAAAAGGGAATTTCCAGTAATTTATGATAGCTTGTCAAAATTAGAGTTTCCATTTATTATTCTTTTATTTGGAAGCTATGCTAAAGGAACAGCAACAAAACATTCAGACATAGATTTTCTTCTTATTTCTGATGAGAAACACTTTAAAAAAGTTCAAGACAAACTAAGTATATTTCCTCAAGATATCCACTTAACACCTGTAACTTATGAAAGTTTTATTCTAATGGCAACAAGCAAAGAATTTAGTGTTGTAAGCGAAGTCCTTAAAAAGAATTTTATATTAATCGGAATAGAGGAGTATTATAGGCTATTAAAAAATGTTAACGAAAGATAGAATAAAAGAGGCTGAAACTAATGTTAAATCTTATTTGGAAGAAGGCTTATTAAAAAAAGAACCTCTAAACATAGATGCTCTTAGAGTTTTGTTAAGAAATGCTCAGGAGAGTATAGACTCAGCAAAAAAATTAAGTATAGAAAGAATATCTGACTTATGGGTTATTGTTTGCTCTTATTATTCAATGTTTTATATTGCTAATGCTGTTCTTCGCAAATTAGGATATAGAGTCGGAGAGAAAATTGCACATAAAGTAACTGCTGATGCCTTGATAATATACGCAAGAGGAAAATTAAAAGAGACTTTAATTGAAGGATATGAAGACAGCAAAGATGAGGCTCTTAATTTGGCTGGAATAAAAGCTGATTCTTTAATTGAATCCTTTGACCAAGAGAAAGCAAAGAGAAGTAAAATCCAATACAGGACCGAAGATATTGACAAACAGGCAAAAGCTAAAACTTCTCTACAAAGAGCAAAACAATTTTTGCTTGAGATGAATATTTTATTAAATGAATTGGATAAGAAAAAATGAACAAAGACGAAAAAGATGCAATTAAAATGTATTCAGGTCTTGCAGAAGAATATCATAAAACAAGAACAAAAAAATCTTTTTACAACGAAATGACAGAAATGCCTTCAATGATGAAGATGCTTGGAAATGTTAAAAATAAAAAAATATTAGATTGGGGTTGTGGTTCAGGTATTTATATTAAAAAATTAAAATCTAAAGGAGCAATTATTAAAGGATTTGATATCTCGCCAGAAATGGTTGAGATAGCAAAACGAAATAATCCAAATACGGAAATAAAAATTGGGTCTGGAATAAATATACCATTTAATGAAAATTTTGATATAGTTTTCGCTTCATTGTCACTACATTATTTAAAAAAGTTAGATAAACCAATTCAAGAAATAGCAAGAGTACTAAAACCAAATGGAATTTTTATTTTTTCTACTGGAAATCCAATAGCAAGAGCTGGAGAAGGTATGAAAATAAAAGGAAAGAAATACAAAGTTCTTGGAATAAGGAATTATTTTACAACAGATAAAACTGAAATAATTTATACTACAAAAAGCGGTAAAAAAATAAACATATTTAATTATATTATAAAACCGAAAACAATTATTAATCTTACATAAAAATATGGTTTTGAAGTAATTGATTATGAAGATACAAAACCTTTACGTAGTGCTAAGAAAATTGACCCAAAAGAATATGAATTTTATAGAAAAGTTCCTTTATTTTCAATTTGGAAATTAAAGAAGAAATAGCTAATAAATAAGGAGGATAAAAATGTCAAAAAATAAACTACCAGCTAAGCCAAAAGCTACAACCCAAGTCAGAAGCGAATCCTCGTAGGCCCGATATGTTTCTATTCCAAAGCGTCATATCTTTTTATTTATTCATTTCTTGGCATAAAATTCTTTATTTTAAGTATAACATATCTTTTTTCTCTTCCATAAGCCTCTCGAATTAATCTAAGTTTCTGAAGATTTTGATTTACTTCTTTCAGAAAATTCTTTTTATCTGCACTTTGTGGAATTTTGCTTTCTGCCAAAACAGATGAACAACCAGTTATTCTACTATTTAATTCCCATATTATAGAATTATATACTTCTTCTGGATCTTCATTTATGATATATTCGTAGATAACTTTCGAATCTATTACTCTTTCATCTCCGAACATACTTTTTATAGAAAAAAGTTCCAAATGGTCTTCAAGAGTAATATCAATAAGTTCTCTTCCGTGTTTTTTTTCTCTTCCAACTAAATCATTTAAAATTCTTTTTGGTATTTTTTCTTCAATCTTCTTTTTTATTAAATAGTTATTAAGAGATTTTTCTTTTCTATAAGAAAGAGATAGATTTTCACCTTTAGCAATAACAATATTTGGATTACTCTTAAAAAAGTCTATATAAACAGGTTTTACCCTACCTTCGAATAGGGGTAATATATATTGGTCCACTACAAATTGCTTAAATTTTTCTTCAGTATCAACACCTATTTCATTAGCTTTTTTATAATAATCTATTAATCTTTTAACAATATTTTTATCAATCTCTTTTCTAATGAATCCGGTTCTTTCTTCATACTCAACAAAAACAGAACATAAACCAAGTCCTAAAGCTTGAAATACCTCTCTAATATTTTTTTCTAAATTTTCTGTAGGAATAAAAGAATTGGAACTTCTTAAAGAGCCTCCAAATTCTTTTTCCATCCTATCAATATAAGCTATGCCTTCGGGAGTAGCCTTATATTTAGCATACCCCAATTCTTTATTAATCAAATCAGAAATCTTTGTTGGTCTATCTTCTAACTCTTCTTTTAGTCTAATTAAATTTAAAGCATCCTTTGTACCTAAATATCGATTAGCTTTAATTCTCCTTATTTCTTCTACTTTTTCTTTTAATTCTAAATCAACCATAATTATTGAAAGATTTTCTAATAAAGTTTATGTTATTTAAGAATTTAAACTTTTCTTGAATAAAATTCAAATGCAAATATTTAAATACTATTTAATATTCTATAATATTAAGTGATATTAAATGGATATAAGCAAGTATGACTTAGAAATTAAACATCACGTTTTCATACAAGCTATGAAAAGAGGAATCAATCCAGATTTAATAGAAGACACTTTAATCAAAGGAAAAATAGAAAGATTTGGAAAGCACGGTGTCAAGTTCATAAGTGAAGGAAGTAAAAGAACAATTATTTGTGTTGGTCAAATTATTGGAACAAAAATAAAAATATTCACAATTGAGGAGGAAAAATGAAAAAATGCTCTGAATGTAATGGAGAAATGAAAGAATTAATTAACAAAACCCCAGAAGGAATAGAATATATTTATTTTAAATGTCAAAAATGTGGAGAAGAAATTCTAAATATGAATCAGTTGCATAATATTGCAGAAAAATATAGAGTTATGAAAAACTACCACGTTAAATTAACAAGATGGGGTTTAAGTTTAGGGTTAAGAATACCAAAAGAAATTGTAGAAAAATTTAAATTAAAAGATGAAGAAGAAGTAGTCTTGATTCCAGATGAAAAAGGAATAAAATTAATTCCGACAAAATAGGTAAAAATGAAAGACTTTACTGAATTTGAAAATACTTTTAAAATTATGTGGAAAACAGCTAAAGAGAAAAATATTTCTAAAAATGATATAGGAAAAGAAACAAAAGAAAACAGAAAAGAAAATAATTTTTTAAAAGAAATTCAAAAACGAAAAATGAAATAATTATGGAATAATAAGGAGGATGAAGAATTTGATAAAAATGTCAAAAAATAAATTACTACATATTAAATGCAACAAGCTACAACCTAAATCAGAAGCGAATCGTTGTAGACCCACACATAAATATTTATAAATTATTAAAATTCTTTTTTGTTAGTGGAAGACGGAATATATTTTTTTGAAGAAAAAACAATAATAGTTTCTGAAACAAATCAAATTACGTTGATATATGATTTTTTCAATTATAAAAGCAGCGGATTAAAATATATAAAAAAGCCGTTAAAAGAAGTATCGAAGGAAGAAATATTTGGTAAAAAGAAAGTGATTAGGTGGGATGGTCTTGGAAGAATAATAGACTTAGCTTAGTTTTTGTGTTTTTTAAAGCATTCACCGCAAACAACCTTGTTTCCAATATAATAAACATCAGAATTATAGGGATTATTGTCAACTATTACTTTTAATTCTTTTCCACATTCCTTGCATTTCAATACCATTTTACTTCAGAATTAACCTATAATTTAAAAATATTTGTATATTCTTACAATACTTTAGAACTAAGAATTAACATTCCTTTAAAGGATAATCAGATATAAATTTTAATTCCTGGCAAGTTTTGGGATAAATAGTAATTTCTGGTATGCCTAGCTTTACACATCTTAATATTTCATGTCCAGATTCATCTTTA
Source organism: Candidatus Woesearchaeota archaeon (assembly GCA_964513145.1). Classification (GTDB taxonomy): domain Archaea; phylum Nanobdellota; class Nanobdellia; order SCGC-AAA011-G17; family JACPIM01; genus JAGWAC01. The sequence goes on along the minus strand of CAZELK010000011.1, from coordinate 20,712 downwards.
AAAATTCTGTCTTCATATATATTATTGCATATTTCTGGCGGTGTGTCATAGTCATTGAAACTTTGATTTTCTCGTGCATCGCTATCTTGCGCTATATTTAAAAATAAAAAAGCTAAATAAAATAATAATGAACAAAATAATAAGAATGCATCCCTTTTAAAATCAACATTAACAACCATATTTCTCTAACGCCTTTTTTATTGACATTTTGTTTACTAAAACAGTATTTTTAATTTTTTTATTTAAATATAGTTTATTTATTTGATTTAAATGATTATCGATTTTATTAAATAAGGGTTTGTAATGTTTAAAAGCAGCTAACGCAGCAGCTAAAGCATCAAGCTCATGTTTATTTTTAATCTTGATCTCTTTATCTTTTAAAAACTCCTTTGTTAATTTTTTCTTATATTTTAATAACAAGTCATCCTTAGGTTCAACTATCTCAGCCCCCAAATTGCTAGCAACCTTTCCAACAAATTTAGGTGCTGGATTTACATCCGTGCCAACAACTACAATCTTTCCCAGCATGTTTACTTTAGATATAGTTTGATTTAAATTGCTGTTTTTTGAAGATTCTATTTTAAGTAATTCCCCATCTAAATTTAAAGCAGCATAACCTATAGTAGAACCAGGATCTAAGCCAAGGATTATTAATTCCATTTAAACTATTATAATTCAAACTAATATAAAAATTTATTCAAAAACTTTATATAACGTCTTAAAATAGTACATTTTATGAGAAAAGAAGATATAGGGCAGGCAAAAGAAATGCCAGCAAGAAAAGAAGACCTTTCTAAATGGTATACAAACATTGTTGAAACTGCCAAATTAATTGATAAGAGATACCTTGTCAAGGGATGCTATGTATGGCTCCCATATGGATATAAAGCAATGATGAATATAAAAAATATATGGGACAAATTATTTCAAGATTCTGGGATTGAAGAAATGTACTTTCCATTATTGGTTCCTATTGAATATGCAAAACAAAATGATCAGTGGTTCGATGGTTTTAAAGAAGAAGCATTCTGGGTTAAAGGAATAGATGAAGAAAAAGCAAATTATATTTTAAGGCCAACAGGTGAACCAGCAATGTACCCAATGTTTTCTTTATGGACACGAACTAAAAAAGATTTGCCAATAAGAATCTATGAAACAGTTTCAAGTTTTAGATATGAAACAAAGCATACAATGCCAATTATAAGAGATAGGGAGATAACTGTATGGCATGAGATACATACAGTTCATGCAACAAAAGAAGAAGCTGAAAAAGAAGCAGAATTACATATTAAGTTAAATGATAAAATATGGAAAGAGTTGGCATTAGAACCATTAAGAGTTAATAAACCAAAGTGGGAATGCTTTCCTGGTGCAGTTGGTGCCATAGAGTATTATTCTTTAATTTCAAATGGAAAAGCTATGGAAAATGGTTCTATAAATAAACTTGGCCAGGCTTATGCTAAAAAATTCAATATCAAATTCAAAGATGAAAAAGGAAAAGAAGAATATGCTTGGCAGGTTTGTACAGGAAATGGTGCAAGATTATTAGCAGGAGTTATTTTAATTCATGGTGATGATAAAGGTTTAATTTTACCGCCTAAAATAGCTCCTATTCAAGTTGTAATAACAACAGTATTTAATAAAGAAAATAAAGAAAAAGTTGTAAAAAAAGCAAAAGAAGTTTTGAAATCTTTAACTGAATCTGGAATAAACACACATTTAGATGACAGAGAAATAACAATAGGAAGAAAATTTTATGATTGGGAAATAAAAGGAGTCCCGTTAAGAGTTGAGCTAGGTCTTAAGGAAATTGAAAATAAGCAATTAACTTTAACTAATAGATTGACATTTGAAAAGAAGATCATAAAAGAATCAGACATATCAAAAGAAGCAAAAATAATCTTGGAGAAAATTCAGGACAAGCTCTATGAAAATTCTAAGCAGCTCAATAAAAATATAATAGTAGAAGTTTCAAATGCAAAAGATATTAGTGAATCTATGCAAAACAAAAAAGTTGCTAAAGTAAATTGGTGCAGCTCAGAAAAATGTTGGATTAAAATTAAAGAGATATCTGAAGGAATAGAATTATTTGGAACAGATTTAAAGCAGGTTAAAGGTAAATGCGTAATTTGTAAAGAAAATTCTGATGAAATAGGTTATATAGCTAATACTTATTAATTATTAAATAATTTTTTTGGTAAAGCTTTTTAAAAAAAGTTTTAATGAGTTGTATACTCATCTTCATTCTTCAGATATAACCATACTAAAACAAAACTAACAAGCAGAAAAACAACAGATAAAACTGGGAAAAAACCAAATCCACCTACAGTATATTCTTTTACTGCTTTTCCAGTTATGTCAACTTTGGCAAAAGTAAAACTCCATAATAAGATTATAAAAGCACTTACAATCACCTTTAAATTTTTCATATAAAATTTCATTCATTTTTTAATATATAAATCTTTTTGTAACCTTGAAATTGTTGTATAAAGTAGTTTTAAGCCCAAATAAACCAAGAATATTTATTTTTTTAAATGGAGTTTTAGGGTATTTTCAGATTATAAGCAATATTCGGGTTATTTTTCTAAAAATTTAAGTATATCCGAAGGCTTATCTGCGATAAAATTAGGCTTTTGGCTTTTTAAAATTAATTTATTGTTAAAGCCCCATGTAACAGAAATAATATCTATGCTGGCTTTCTTAGCAGCAATAATATCCCTTAATTCGTCGCCAATATAAACTAATTCATTTTCATTTAATTTCTTCTTTTTTAAAATCTTCTTGAATACCTTTGACTTCCCGAAAACCAGTGAGTAATTATAGACAAAATCAAAGCAAAATTCTAAATTATTAACCTTTAGAAATTTTTTGATATTGTCTTTTGAATTTGCTGATACAATCCCAAGTTTATAATTTTTATTTAATCTTTTTATGACTTTGTCCATTCCATTATATAGTTTGACATTATCCATGCTTTTATTTAGTTTAATTAAAAACTCCCTGAAATAAATGGGAAATTTTATTCTCTTAATTTTGTGGTTCTTAAAAAATTCTTTTAAGCTGACATTCCTTAATTCGTCAATTGATTTTAATTCAATGAACCTATGTTTTCTTGCTAGTTCATTAAATATTGGTATTCCAAGCTCAATAGTGTCGGCTATTGTACCATCAAAATCAAATAATATTAGTTTATACATTTTATTTCTGGAATGTAATAAATTGTATAAATCTCCTGTACCATGGGAGATTATTAACTTTAATTTCAAAACTAAAGTCTTTTACATATTTATTTCCTTTCTTGTCATAATACCAGGCTCTTATATTTAATCCATCTAAAAGTTCTCTTCCAAATAAAGTTAGGCTAACTTCCTTGTTCATGTCAAGGTCATTTAGCTCAAAAAATCTTTCATTGACTAAAATGCTTACATTATGGGCTTTTACATCTGTATTGAAAATAAAGCTTAAATTAATCTTTTCCTTATAATCAACAACATGATCGCTTATGCCGCTGATAAATATATTTGGAACTTCTATAATTTCAATTTTTAGATTATTTCTTGAGATAAATTCATTTGTTTCAGCTGTAATTAATATGTTTTTTTCATTTTTAGTTTTTAATTTTGTTATTTCCTCTTGGTTAATTCTTAATTCAATCTTTCTGCACTGGTTTTTAAGGCAGACATTAACATCTTTAAGCAAAGTATTCCCATTATTCTTTACTTTGCATTCAATATTTATTTCTTCATCAGAATAATAAGAAATTTTCTCAGGCTTGCAATTTAGTGTTAAAGAAGAGGAAATCTTTTTCAATTCTCTTTTATTTAATTTGTCAATAATGTCTTTGACATCTGAAAATCCAAGAGAGGCATAGTCATTCTTTAGTAAAATATTATAAAAGGCATGTCTGCCAAAAGATTCAACAGCTTCTATATCACCAGTATACTCATAATCACTGCTTAAATTTTTTTGCAATTTCCCTATAAAATAATAACTCTTTGTTTCTCTTGGTCTTAATAAAATATTCTTAAAATTAACATCAACTAATTCAGGTGCCTTTATCATGCTTATGATCGTGCCAAGGTAATAATCATTTAAGTTTGTTGCAGTTACTTCAATAGGAACATAGCTCCCAAATCCAAATTTATTTTCATTTACTGTGCTGATTTTTAAGTCAAATAAAGACCCGAATTTATTTCCAGATTTATCAAGGTTAGTAGACAATGTTAAAGGATCTATATTTATGTCAACATCTTTTGATCTCCAGCTATATTCCACAGAGTTCTCGCCAGAGTCAGCAGTTTCAGATAATTTCAAATGAGATGGATCAGCCCACCCATATTGCCCAAATGTAATGTCAAAAGGCACCCACCCATAATCTGGAAAATAAACTTCTGCCCATCCATGATTTCCCCAAGTGCCTATTAAATTGCTGTAAACAGTTCCAGATACAAACCTGGCTGGTATTCCAACAGATCTCAACATTGATATAAACAAATTAGTAATTTCATCACAAACCCCCCTTTTATTATAGTAAACCCAGGTAGATTTTTGAACTGCCTTTGCTGTTATAGTGCTCAAGTCATATTTAACATTATTTCTGACCCAGTCAGCAATATTAAAAACTGCAAAATAAAGATCCTCTTCTCCCTGAACTAATTCATGTGCTTTTTCACTTATCACTTCATCAATGTCAATAAACTTTGTAGGCAAAGTAAATTCTTTATATTCATCAGAAAAATTCACAGGAAAATTTATTTTTCTCCTGATTTTTATAAAATCATTATTAACTTTAACATTTGAAATTACCCCAAATTTTAACAAGTCAGTATTAATTTCATTCCATGTAAAAGTAGCCTTATCATTGACTTTTACAGATGCACTCGGGCTTGAAGTAAATTCTATGTTTTTTATTTTTAGACTGCTTTCATTTCTTGGCAAGAGAAGAACATTAACGCTTGCATAATCAATATTTGCCTTGTCAGTGAGCCTGATTATGCTTAAATTAGAACCCAAGTAAAAATTCAGGTCTAAGTCTTTATATTGACTATAGTCCTGGGCACTTGTGCAAGCCAATAGTAATAATAAAATTATAAATAGTTTTTTAAAGATTCCATTCACCCCTAAAATAACTAAATTAAACCCATATAAAACCCTTTTTATTTGCTTAAAAGCCCTTAAACCACAACATATTTAAACAAGAATTTTAATAAATTTATAATCCATGAATATACTTGACAAAATTATTGACGATTTAATTCTTGAAATAGGCGGTAAAGAAGTTGTACCACTTGTCAATTTAATAAAGAATAAAAGCAATGTTTCTGAATTTAAGCTGGCTGCCAAGTTAGACATTACTGTTAATCAGGCAAGAAATATGCTTTATAGGTTAAACAGCCATAATCTGGTGGATTTTACAAGAAAAAAAGACAAAGTCAAGGGATGGTATATTTATTTCTGGTCTTTTAATTTAAGTTTAGCTAAAGAACTGGCATTAAATTTAAAGAAAACCAAGATAACTATGTTGAAAAAAAGGCTTGAAAAAGAAAACAGCGAAACTTATTATGCATGTCCAAGCGAATGTGTCAGGTTTGACTCAACAAATGCAATGGAATATCAGTTTAAATGCCCTGAATGTGGTAGAATTCTTGTAAGAGAAGAAAATAAAAAAAATATAGATAAAATCAACAGGGAAATTGCAGCTATAGAAAATGATCTCAAAGAGCTCCAAGATCTTGAAGACAAGCAATTAAAATTGCTTAACAGAAAATTAGAAAGGGAAAGAGAAGCAGAAAGACAAAAAAAACTAAGAAAGAAAAAGAGACAAGAAAAATCAAAGCCAAAAAAAACTGCAAAGAAAATAGTAAAACTACCAGTAAAAAATAAAAAACCAAAAAAGAAACCTAAAAAATAATTTTAAATAAATTATAAAAAACCTTGCTTCCATCTAAAGGTGGTATAGGCACCATGTTAAAAATAAACAAGAATAAATTTATCTGCTTTGTTAAGTAAAGTATTGTTGCCTGATTTTTTGTTAATCTTGCCATGTTTAAAATAATGTATGCTGCTAAAAATAAGATTAAATTCATCAAAGGTCCGGCAAAAGAAGTAAGCATTTCTTGAAATGCAGTTCCATCCCCGGAAATAGAAACATACGCAGGAGCCACAATTAAAAAAGGCGAACTTATTATTTTCAAAAATATTGCCAACCCCAAACCTTCCCAGAAAATTCTTAAAACTGCATCTAATCCAAAAAGCATAGCTACAAATTTATGTGCAAGCTCATGCAGGATAACTGCTGGTGCAGCAACTATAATGGCATATTTAATATCTTCCCAGTTAAAATGTCTGTCATAATCTATTACATCAACTTCTGTTTTTGGTTTTTTTATAAATCCAGAAAAAATATAACCAAGTATAAATGTTAAAATTACTAAATAAAAAACCTCAATAATTGATATAAACACCATTCAGATTAATTCGTCTTTAAGCTATTAAATATTTTGTGTTTTAGTGGGCTTGTTGCAAAGAAAGCAAAAATCTTGGTTAATTCAAAAGTATTTCTCGGTCTTGATGATACCTCTATATTGTTATTTTTTATAGCCTTGAATAAAGAGGAAATATTTTTTTTGGAGTTTACCAGGGAAAAATTAGTGTCCATGTGTTTTAAATTGTGTAGATCTGAGCCAGCAACTAAAGGAAGGTTGTATTTTAAAGCAATATTTTTAGCCTTTTTGTTTCCGGAATTTAACCTCCTTGTATAAAGATGACAAAATTCTATGCCATCAAATAAATCAATATTATTTTCTAGCTTTGAAAATAAGGATATCTTCTTTGGGTGAAAATAAAAAGGATGCGGTGCAATGACAAAATGATGTTCCTTTTTTATTTTTCTTAAATCTTCAAAATTCTCAATTAAGTCTATTTCATTCTGGGTAAAATTGTACAGCAGAACATGTCTTCCCTCTATATCCTTTTCAGCCCCGGGCACTAACAAAATATTTCTTTGGTTAGCATAATCTTGCAGCCCTTTAGAATAAACAACCTTATTATGGCATGTTATTGATAAAACATTAAAATTTAATTTTGCTGCATAATCTATCAATTCCTTTGCAGAATGTGAAATAAACCCGTCTATAGGGTCTTCATTGCAATGTGTATGCATATCTATTTTTAGCATAATTAAATAAACAGGGCAGTATTTTTAATTCTTTGTATAAAGTCTGGCTACACAGAAATTAATTAAATATAATCCTGGCATCTATTATTTTTGCAGATTTTTCATTTGCAATTAATGGGTTAATGTCTAATTCCTGGATATCTTTGTATCTTTTTGATAATTCTGAAAGAGCCAATAAAACCCTGTAAATAGAATATAAATTAACTTTCTTATCCCCTCGTATTCCTTCCAGAATTTTATAAGCCCTAATTTCTTTTACCATTTCAATAGCTTCTTTATTATTAATTGGACAGACGCGAAAAGAAACATCTTTCAAAACTTCAGTATAAATGCCTCCTAACCCAAAAACCAAAACATGTCCGAAAGTAGGGTCATTTTTTAATCCAGTAATTAAATATTGTCCTTCTAAATATTCTTGAACTAAAACACCTTCAAAATTTTTTATTTTTTTAAGTTCATTAAAAGCCTTTTCAAGTTCTTCAAGATTTTTAATATTTAATTTTACACCATGAACATCAGATTTATGAATTATTCTTTTAGAAATAATTTTTAAAACTAACGGAAATTTTATTTTCTTTGCTGCCTTAATTGTTTCATCTAAACTTTTTGCAGCAATTCTTTTTGCAACTGGAAACCCTTTTTTCTCAAGAAAATCTTCAGCATCTTTTTCAGTTAAAATTTGCATAAAAATATTCAAGTTGTTTATATATAAAAAGTTTTACTAATTTATTTTTTTATAAATTAATTTAAGTTTTTCCTTTAATCCCAATAATTGGATTAGTATTTACTCCCTTAAATTTATCAGCCGGAAATTTAAGCCTGTTCTTTTCCATTTTTTCCTTAATAATCTTAATTAAATCAATGTCATTTTTATAGCCTAAAATTATCAAGTAAATAAGAATGTCTGCAATTTCTTCTTCAATTTTTCTTTTCTTGTCTTTCTCAGAATTAATTTGTTGTATCTGTTCATTGTTAAGCCACCTATAGCATTCAGCCAATTCGCCAACCTCACTTACTAAAGCAATAATTAGGTCTTTTGAATTATGTGCCTTATCCCAGTCTCTTTCAATCATGAATTCTTTTATTTCTTCCTTAATTTCATTTAAATCATTCATTTTCAGATAAATTTATTTAATCTTGATAATAATTTATGTATTCTAGAACAATAACTACTTATAAATAATAAGAAATGTTTAATAAAGTAAATCCTATTTTTATATTATTTAAGGGGGTGTGTTAATGGGCATATTTAGTAAAAAGAAAAAAGAAGAGAGAATTCTGCCTTTGCCTGAATTTCCTAGACTGCCAAATGAGCCAAATTTTTCGTTTTATGATGAACAAGTAAATGATAAAAAAGAACCATTTAAACCAGAATTTAAAAAAATAATACCAACAGAAAATTTCAGTTTTGAAAAGCAGATGGCTCCAAGTTTTGAAAAAGAAGATCTTAGTTTTGATGATTTTGTTCCAAGAAAATCTCCTTTAACAGCAATTGAAAGGAATGATGATAAGCCATTGTTTGTGAAAGTAGACAAATATAAGGAATCTGCAAAAACAGTGGAATCAATTAAGTCAAAATTAGAAGAAGCAGACGCTGTTCTTAAGAATTTAACAAGATTAAGAGAAGAGGAAGAAAAAGAACTTCAAGAATGGCAGTCTAGTTTGGACGAAGTAAGACAGAAATTAATGAAAGTAGACAAGGATTTATTCGAAGTTTAAAATGCAGCAAGATCCAAAAGGCGAAGTTTTTGTAATGATTAAGGATAAAGTGGATCTTAGAACAAATATTCTTGAATCTGCAAAACTTACAACTTACCTGTCTAAAAAATATGAAAGATTAATTCAAATTAATAGGCAGAAGAAAAAAGAAGTTTTTAAGATAAAGTTATTATTTTCAGAAGCTAAATCTCTTGCAAATACACTGGAATTTAAGGATATTTCATGGTTGGGTTCTTCTGAAGAAAAAATGGAAAGAATTGTTAAACCAAAAAAAGAAGAAAAATTAAATTCTCATAAGGACAAATTAACCCAGGATCTTGAAGAGATTGAAAGAAAATTAAACAGTTTAAAATTTTAGTTCTTTTTTCTTTTTGATAATTCTGTAATAACTTTAGATATTTCTACTGGCTTGCTTTTTTTGCTCTTCACATTACAGACATATATGCACCCATTAGTTCTTAAATCATACTCAAAATAAATACAGCCATCAAATTGATAACTATTAGGGACAATAACAGCATTCAATCCTAATTTTTCATTTAAATGCCCGAATTTTGCTGCTAAAAATTCTATTCCAAAAGGTTTCGCAACCTCTAAAGCAGCATTTACTTTATCCCCCCTTCTTGTTCTTACTGAATTTAATGCCTGGCCTAAATCAGCTTCAGCACCGTATCTTCTTGTAACAGCTACAAACTCGCCTTCGCAATTTATAGATGCTGGAATATCTGGTGTTTTATCTGTCCAAGTCCCGTCGTGATTCTTTCTTAAATAAGTATTTATCATAAGAAAAATTCAAAAAGGTTAATATATAAATCTTTCTAAGTAAAAGTAGGTAAAAATGCTGTCACAAAAAGAAATAAAGCAAAATTTTAAAAAAGAAATATCAAAAGACCCGGATAAATATTTTCCAGTAAAAACATTAAAAAGTTTAGACTTCAAAAGATATCAATGTAAAAAATGCAGTAATTTCTTCTGGTCAATAGAGCCAAATGATATTTGTGGAGACCCTTCCTGTTCAGGCGGTTTTAGATTTATAGGTAATTCTCCGGCTAAAAATAAACTAGATTATATTGATGTTTGGAAAAAGTTTTCAAAAATACATAAAGATCTGGGTTATACACCAATAAAAAGATTCCCAACAGTCGCCAGATGGAATCCAACAGCAGAGTTTACATTGGCATCTATAGCAGCATTTCAGCCATTTGTAGTTTCAGGAGAAGTTGAACCACCGGCAAACCCGTTAGTAATTCCACAATTTTGTTTAAGATTTAATGATATTGATAATGTTGGGTTAACAGGACATTTTACAGGATTTGTAATGCTTGGACAGCACGCCTTTGTTCCCCCAAAAGATTACAATAAAGATAAATATTTAAGTGACCATTTGACTTGGTTAAATAAAGGTCTTGGAATTAATAATAAAGATTTAACAATTCATGAAGATGCATGGATTGGTGGTGGCAATTTAGGAAATTCTATGGAGTTTTTTTCAAGAGGGCTTGAAATTAGTAACCAAGTATATATGCAGTATGCAGTTTTTGGGGATAAAATAGAAGAATTAAAAATAAAAGTTCTTGATATGGGTGAAGGTCAGGAAAGGGCAGCCTGGTTTACACAAGGTACTTCAACAAGTTATGAATCAACTTTTCCAGGAATAATAGATTATTTAAAAAAACAAACAGGAATAAAAATAAATCAAAAATTAATGAAGGATTTTCTTCCATATTCTTCTTATTTAAACGCAGATGAGGTTGAAAATATAGAAAATTCCTGGAAATTTATTGCAAAAAAATTAAATTTAAGATCAGAAGAATTAAAAGAACAGATATTGCCTTTGCAAGCCCTATATTCTGTTGCTGAACATACTAGGTCATTATTAGTTGCAATTACTGACTCAGCCCTTCCTTCTAATGTTGGTGGGGGTTATAACTTAAGAATAATTTTAAGAAGAGCATTGGCATTTATTGAAAAATATAAGTGGAATATAGATTTAAGTAAGTTATTCGAACTTCACGCTTCTTATTTAAAGCCTTTATTTCCAGAATTATCTGAAAATTTAAGTGATGTTGAAAAAATAATAAAAGTAGAAAAAATAAAATACGACGCAACAAGGCAAAAATCAAAGCAGATTGTTTCAAAATTAATTACAAAAGACATTACAGCAAATGACTTGTTGAGACTATACGATTCTGATGGAATTCCCCCAGAAATAATTAAAGAAGAAGCTTTAAACATAGGTAAACAGATAAAAATACCAGATAATTTTTATGCAAAAGTTTCAGAATTGCATGAAAAACAAGAACAAAAACATGCAACAGGGAAATCAGAAAAATTGGATTTAAAAAATATTCAAGAAACAGAATTATTATTTTATAAAAATGAAAAGCAAACAGAATTTAAGGCAAAAATAATTAAAATAATTAATAACAATGTAATTTTGGATAAAACATGTTTCTATGGTACTTCTGGTGGCCAGCTTTACGATACTGGATATATAGATAATAATGAAGTAATTGAAGTATTCAAGCAGAATAACGTAATTATTCATGTTTTAAAAGAAAAACCAGATTTAAAAATTAATGATGTAATAAAAGGAGAAATTAACTGGGAAAGAAGATATCAATTAATGCAGCACCATACAACTACCCATATAATTAATGCTGCTGCTAAAAAAGTTCTGGGCAATCATGTAAATCAGGCTGGGGCATTTAAGGATGTTGACAAAGCTAGAATAGACATAACTCATTATGAGCCATTATCATTAGAAGAAGTAAAGAAAATAGAAGATACTGCAAATGAAATTGTTAAAAAGAAAATAAAAATTATAAAAAAGTTCATGTCAAGAACTGAAGCTGAAAAAGAATATGGCATGTTAATTTATCAGGGCGGAGTACCAATTGGAAAAAATCTCAGAATAGTAAATATCTCTGGCTTGGATGTTGAAGCTTGTGGTGGTACACATTTGGATAACACAGAAGAAGCTGGCTTGATAAAAATAACAAAATCAAATAAAATATCTGATAGTATCGTAAGAATTGAATTTAAGTCAGGCAAGGCAGCATTGTCAGAGACAAATAAAGAATCCAGAATCTTGGAGGAAACAGCTAGACTATTAAATTGTTCAAAAGAAGAAGTTTTAGGAAGAGCAGAAGAGCTTTTTACAAAATGGAAAAAAGTAGTTAAAAAGAAAGAGTACGCAAAAGAAGATTTAATTTTATCATCAAATAAAAAAGAAAAAGGCACAGACGAAGAATTGTTGAAAAAAACAGCCTCAATATTTAAGACTCAATTGGAATTTGTCCCTAAAACTGCAAAAAGATTTTTAGAAGAAATAAAGCAAAATTCTCAAGCATAAACTTATTTTTCAGCAGCTTTAAGCAAGTTTCTCAAGTTCAATCTCTTCCAGAAATTCAGGCATTCTCTCTTTAATAAAAAGAACTTCTATCCCTATAACATTACCTTCTTTATCTAAGTCAACAATTGTATTATCATCTATTTTTTTAGTTTTAAAGACCTCTCTATCTACAATATATATATACATTGCATCTGAATTAGTATCATATGTAATTTTCATTTTATAACCAGTATAGAGTTTTAATATTTATATATTTTTGCTGTTTAATGTAAACCAACTCTAGGGTGTGCCCGTTGATTTTTTTTGTAACAATATATTTGTTTCCAAATCTTCTTATTGAATCTGGATATTTAACAGTTTCAAATATCCAAATTTCATTTATTTTTCTTTCTATTATTCTCTTTTTTGCATGGTTTTCATATATTATCATTTTAATTATTTTTCAATATATTCCTGCATATTACAAAAATACAAGCAAATAATATTACTGCAATCAAAATATAAAATACAAAAATCTCAGGATTTTCAGTAAATTCATCTAAAAAATTATCATTTCTATTTTGTAAATATTTATTTTCTGAATTTATTCCTTCAGCAAAATAATTTTCAGTAAAATTACTTATTACATTTACTTTAATTTTAATTCCAAGTAAAGCATCTAAGTTAACACCACCTTCTTCATGCTTTATTTTGTTGATATAAATTCTGCCCTCATAAATTCCTTCATTAGTTTCATAAGGAACATTAATTGAAAATTTAATATTTTCCTGGCTTTGTGGTGCAATTTTAAAGGTAAATTCTGTAAAATTAATAAAATCAATCCCATAACTTTTTATTTCAAACTCTTTAGTTTCATAATCATCATTAATTAAAGTAAATTCTTTTTCAATGCCTTCATTATTATTTAACATAACTTCAAAATTACTTGGACTTACACCAAAAGCAAAAGCATTAAATGAAATTAAAATAAAAATTAAAAAATAAATAATTTTCATTTTGCAATTCCGACTAAGTTGATATTTCCAGCGTAAACACTAGGCATAGTTGTAATTGGCAAGTTTAATTTAACTAGTAAATCTTTATTTGCTTCAAGCCCGCTAATTAAATTAAAATCAATTAAACTTGGTCTGTAATCCAAAGCCCTGTTTTTATCATCATAATTAAGCTCCAGATTGCTGACATTTATCTTGTTCAAGCCGCTTTCCAAGTCATTTCCAAATAACTCGAGATCAATATCAACATTGCCCTGGTTAATTACTTTAATCTTGTCTGAGCTGGACTTGCCTGGTTCCATCCTGCCGAAATTAACTGCATTTTTATCCAGAGATATGGATAATAACCCGAGATATTCAAAATCAACAAGCAAGCTATTGGTATTGTTGAATTTGTCAGAAACACTTAGATTTATTTTGTAAATTCCTGGCTTATCAAAATAATTCATCAATGCACTCCCATTATAAACTCCGGAAAATTGGTCTAATCCATAGCTCTTGGAAAAAGTTGTTTTTCTTCCTCCAACTTCAGAATTTACGCTTTCAATATTGTCTAAGCCTGCTGAGCTGTTAATTATAACATCCATCAATATAGCTTTTTCAGTTTTTACATTTGGCCTTATCTGTACATTCGTTTCTTCATTGTCATCAGTTATATTGAAAAGGCTTATCAAAGGAGTCGAAGCAGCAACATCAACTAAAACACCAAGATTGTTTGATCCGTCTTTCTGCACATTTCCATAACCAGGAGTTCCCCCGCTAACTTTGGATTGTCTCCAGTTGTCAAAGAAATTTCCTGTATTTACATCAATCTTTTCTATAGTAAATCCATTTCCATTGCCGCCAAAGGAAGTATTGTACTCTAAAGTTTCTAAGTAAACTCCGTCAGATAAATTAATTTTATCTATGTCAGTTAAACTAAAATCCCCATCTAAAGCAATAAAGTTTCCGTCAAGATTGTTCCACACACCATCATTATTTCCATAAAAGCTTTCAAAGCTTTCATTGTCAACATCTGTCCCATCTATAAGTTCCCTTGCAATTACAACAAATTCGTTTGGTTTAATTGTAACATCTTCAAAATTCTTGTCATCTATTGTCCACAAGCTTAAATTTACACTTGAACTTCCGTTATTGTAAATTTCAACCCATTCTAAATCTGTGTCACTTCCTTGAGTTGGATCATACATTATCTCTGTTAAAACTATTTCTCCAGAAACTGCTTTCACTAAAAACAAAAGCAGCAAACACAAAATAATTTTTTTCATTATACCACCCCCAAAATTTTCTAATCTCTTTTTTCGAAAAAAGCTTAAAAGAAAATTTCAGCCAGCCGTTTTTAAATATTTATATTCTTAAGTACTATTTAGTAACAAAAATCCGAAAGATTTCCGAAAGATGTAAAACATTTCTATTTTTCTTGAAAATTTTCCTTAAAAAAATTTATAAATGTAAATAACCAATAAGTTTGTATGAAAAAGAGGCAATCATATAGTTTAAGCACTATTACAGATAGTTTTGAAAGTTCTTTAAATCAGATTACTAAAATTTACAAAAAATCAAAACCAAACAAAACTCAAAAAGATTTTTCAAAAACTCTGGTCATAAGTCCGGCTGTATCTAAGATGGCGTTTGTAGTTTTAATGGTATTTATATTTGTTGCCTTGTCATTTAATTCTAATTCAATAACTTCTTATTCAGTATTAAATACTGTTAATTATGGTGCAAATTTTGGAATATTTTTTGCTTTGTTGGGCCTGGTTTTCTTTTTAACTTATGAAAGAAGAAAATTGAAAAAATAATTTAAAGAAATTTCTTTATTAATATAAAACAACTTCCAAAAAAGTCAGCTATAATATCGCCAAAACTAAAAATTCTGTTTGGAGTAAATAACTGGTGCAATTCATCTGTAATACCATAGATAGTTGCAAACATAATCACATAAAAGAATAATTTGTCTTTTAAAAATTCATGGTTCTTAAAAGCATTATAGCTGAAAAAACCTAAAATACTATATTCTAGAAAATGCAGCATTTTATCTTTAATATAAAACTCAGGTGTTTTTTCTATAGCTTCTATTTTGGGCAGAGAAGATAAATAAAATATGATAAACATGTAAATAATTAACAATATCCAGCTGACTTTAACTTTATCCATCTTAATATCTTTTCAAAGAATTATCAATTTTTGCAGCCCACGCCTCAATCCCACCTTCAAGAGACTTTACATTCTTAAAACCATTTTGCAGTAAATATCTTGCAGCATATTGGCTTCTCTCCACTCCATGATGGCACAAAACAACAGTAAATTTATTTTTATCAAGAGTTTTAATTCCATCTTTTAATTCCCTTAAAGGCATTGATTTGGAATTTTTGATATTAACCATTTCATGCTCCCATTTTTCCCTTACATCCAAAATTAAAATATCTTCTTTATTGTCAAATTTCTTCTTTAAATTTTCAGGGCTTATTTCTAATTGGATGTCTTGTAAAGGGTGTTGTATAAATTTGCAGTTAGAACATACTAACTCATTTAATTTAGGCACTAATTTTCCGCCGCAAAGTCTGCAATTAAAGTTTCCAAAATCCATAAATTTATTAGAAAGCGCATAATTAAATAGTTTTCTGTCAAAATAATTATATATTTAAAAATAAATTATGGCTTATGGCTGAAGTAATAATATACACTTTAACTGGCTGTCCCTATTGTTCAAAGGCAGAAGAACTGCTAAATTCTAAAAACTGAAGAAACGAATCCTCGTAGGCCCGATACATTTACTGAGCGAGTAGCTGGTAGCCCTGTGTGAAAGAATTCTCAGATTTCTAAGTAATTTTTATCAAAAATATCATATATTTTATTCAGATCTGAATTTTATGGGATTTGTGATAAAAGAAAAACCAGAGCAAGTTTTTGTTCGATTAAAGGATTTTTCTATAATAAAAGACAAGTTAGAAGTTTTGGAATTATTAAAGCAAAATAAGGCTCAACAAAGAACAGAAGCTGAAATAATAATTTATTCTGAAATTGATTTTAATGATTTTTACAGAAAGCATTGTGCCAGAATTCCAAATGATGAAAATAAATTTACTGTTTTGGTAAAAGGAAAGGAAAATATACCAACTAGAGGAGAGGTAAGAAGATTATTAGAAGAATTATTAAAAATTGGATTTAAAACTAAAAATAATACAATTATTGCAGATATATTTAATAATAGAGATTATTGGGTTAGAATATTTTATAATAATAAATTTCTATCTGATCAATTAAATGGATCTTTTAGATTTCGTGATATTAATCTTGATTTTCCAAAAATTAGATTAAGAGAATTAAAAGAAAAAGAAATTTTAACAGAAGAGCAATATAACAAATTAGAAACTGAATTTAAATCTTCTTTTACTGAGTTTGGGACGTATTTTTTTGAGAAAATCTGGGTTATTGAGCATACTGATGTTATAATTAAAAAGAAAAGATTATTCTTCTGAGAAGTTTCCGTCATATTGCCTTGATATGCCTAATGAAATGCCAGCACAAAAAGCATCAAATAATAAAGTATACCCTTTGTTATTAAAATATTCATTTAAAACTGGGTCATTTACTAATCTTTTTTTAAGTTCTTCTCTAATTGGATTTATACCAATTTTTCTTCTAATTTCTTCATTGATATCTGCTGGTTCTCTATCTAAAGGATCTAAAAGCTTTCGTCTAAAATAAGTACTTCCTTGTCTAGCTATTTTCTCCGGATCTGTGATTCGATCTATTTCAGCTATTTGTAATACTCCTTCCCTTATGCCTCTTAAGCTAAGGTAAATTATTCTTTCTCTAATATATTTTGGTTCGTCTTTTAATTCCCAAGCTGGAGTAAGTCCTAAGAATTCTAAATAAGTATCAAAATCTATGCCTTTCCAATAACCTCTAACTATTTTAGCTCTTTCTTCCTCAGGCAAACTTGCTAATTCTTTTACTTTATCTAAATTGCCTTCTATTAATTGTTCTAAAAATCTTCTTTGTTTTATAATTAAAGGAATTTTTTCTTCTTTAACCTCCATATCTAAGTTAGAGCTTTTATAATTTAATAGATTTGCCATAATCTTAAAGAAAATAAATAATTTATAAATCTATCTATTTACCACTAATGAATAATAATTAGTAACCAATATATTTAAATACTTTGTATGCTTACGACATACTAAGTATGGCGTCAATTGATTCCTCAACTATTATTAGCTTTGCAAAAATACAGGGATTAGATTTACTCAAATTACTGAAAACAGAAATTGTAACCATACAAGAAGTATATGAAGAATGCGTAGAAAAAGGCATTGATTTAGGATATGCTGACGCCATAAAAATTAAGAAAATGTTTGATGAAAAAATAATACTTGTTAATAATTTAAAAAAACCAGAAAGATTTTCAGGAGTTAGTGAAATAGATTCAAAAGTAATAAGTTTCGCAAAGGAGAAAAAAGATTATCTCTTTGTTGACGATGTTAAGTTAGGAAGAAGGGCAAAAGCAGAGCAAATTGAAATTAGAAATACTCCTGATATTTTATTGAATTTAGCTAACACAAAAAGAATAACAAAAGAAGAACTCGGTGAATTACTCCAAAAATTAGTGCAGCAAAAAAGATTGTCTATAAAGGCAAAAAAATTATATGAGAAAGTCGGAGGTTTATAAAAATGGAAAAGGTAGTTAGAGTTAATACAACATTATATCCTAATCTTTTAAAAAGAATAGATTTTTATGCAGAACAAAAACTAGAAGATAGATCTACTGCAATAAGACAGTTAATAGCAGAAGGATTAAAAAAAGAGCTTAAAATAAAAGTAATTGAATCACTAAAGGAAAAAAAACTAACCATTAGGGAAGCTGCTGAGATTTTGGGTGTAGAATACTGGGAAATGCAGCAAATTATAGATGAAGAAGGAATTGATATTATAGATGTAACTGAAGAAGAAATAAAGAAAAAACAAGATAAATTTTAATATAAAATTAAAATTTTACAAACTAAAGATAAAATGTTATAGGCTAAAAGCCAAAAGTTACCCAGATAAATTACTTTAATTTTATTTTCTTTCTTTTGAATGCTTTAAAATAACCGTCAATTAAGTCTATTCCAGCATATCCGCCAAGTAAACTTAATTGTTTGTTAATTCCCAAGATTATTCCTGAAAAAGCACCAACACTAATTATCAAAATAAAAAAGAACCACAATCTTCCAAATTTAATTTTTTCAGAATTCTGATAGCTTTTTAGCAAGCTTACTAGCAATCTTATTAATCCGCCTAAAATTCCAAAGCCAATTGAAACAAAAATATCTGTCATTTTTGTAAAACTATGGTTTCTCCAATTGCCCCCTTGAAAATATTCTCTAAAACATCAGTCCCAGCATATCCAGCCAATGCTGTAATTCTATAATCAGTTGTAAAGACACTTCCTAAAATCCCGCCTATAATGCCTGCAGTAACTATTGTAATAACAAAATAATTTAAGCTTATTTTTTTCTCCTTGTTTACTGCCTTCATTAAGCCATATAAAGATCTTACTAATCCGCCTAAAGAGCCAACTAAAATAAAGCCTATCACCACTTCCATAAATTTACTAGACTTCAAACATTTAAATAATTAACTAAAACAAGCTGCTGACTTCTTTAACCCAGTCTTTATTATCAGTCTCATCAACATCATATTCTAAAAAATCTTTTTTTGACATTTTTCTTTCAGTAATATGCAGATCAACTAAATAGCTGCAGATTTCTGTTTCTAAATCAGCTAAGTTTCCTTCCCCATAAAAAATAATTTTGTGGCCATTATGATTGCATTCTTCTAGATTAACCCATGGTCTTTCAATTCTTAATAATCCGTCACTGAACTGAATATTTATTGCATCATATCTTTCCATAGTCTGGCATTCATAATCAACATAACCGCCTAAATCTTCAGCAATTTTTCTTAATTCTTTTCCAGTGGGATAATTTGATTTTTTATAAACTTGTAAAAAAAATTTAGTTTCAAGTTCATCTAATAAAATTCCAGCATCAGGAAATTCCCATCCATCGTCAATAGGTTTAGTCACTTTAAACACCTTGTTTTAAAATTCTGTTGTTTTAAAGAATTTATAAATTTTTTTAAAAAACAAAAACCCAAAATTTAAAAGCTGATTTTTATCATTACTTTAATAAGGGCTCGTAGCGCAGCCTGGTGAAAATTGATTTATTCGGGTAAATAGCGCATCTGCCTTCTAAGCAGAGGGTCCACGGTTCAAATCCGTGCGGGCCCGTTTAATCTTTGTTTTTAGTCTAAAACAGCAAGTTTATAAGGTACATGAATTAGTTAAAATATGACTAATCAATGTAACTGAGATAAAAATGAAAAAGCAAAAATTTGAAAAAGGCATAAAAAACAGTGAAATTGAGATAAAAGGTCTCTCTAAACTAGAAGTAAAAATAATAGCATGGCTTGAATTTTACCAAAAGTATTTTTTTACAATAAAAGAAATAGAACAATTTTTCGAAAATAAATCTCAGAGATATAACACAATTAAACGTCTTGTAAAAAAGAAAAGAATAATAAAACTTAATAAAAACAAGTATTATCTTGTTCCAATAAAAGCAAAATCTGGTGCATGGATTCCTCATGAATTTGTTATTGTAGATGAAATATGTAATTCAGGAGAATATTATATCGGTGGCTGGACTTCTGCAAATTATTGGAGACTTACTAATCAAGTTCCATTTACGCTAGAAGTATTCATAACTAAAAAACAGGGTAAAATAAATTTGCTTAATACTAAAATATATTTTCATAGAATCAGGAGAATTGATAAAAATAAATACATTATCAAAAAAATAGCGAATCATGAATTTAAAATACTAAATAAAAAGGAATCAAAAAAATGGCTGAGATTAAGAGAATCAATAATATAGAATTTGAAGATATTTTAGCAAAAACTAAATTCAACAGGGGAAAACTAACAAAAGATTATTTCCTTACCTTGCTTCTTTATTTAATAAAAGATGTTAATGGAATTTATTTTAAAGGCGGAACTGCTCTAAATAAAATATTTCTAGATCATGCAAGACTATCTGAAGATATTGATTTTTCATTAACAGCGAAGGTAGCTGATGTCCAAAAAGAAATAATTGATATCATTAAAAAATCAGGATTATTTGGGGAGATTACTGAAGATAAAAACGTAGAAGGTTTTCTTAGAATTGTTGTTGAATATGTAAGTTTTGATGGTGGAAAAGATAATGTGTTTATTGACCTAAACCAAAGAGCAAAACTATCATTGCCATCTGAACTTCATAAAATAAATCATTTTTATGTTCCATTTATACCAGAATTTTCTATAAAGACTGTTGCAGAAGAAGAATTGATTGCTGAAAAAACAGCTGCAACAATTGGAAGAAATAAGCCGAGAGACCATTATGATGTTTACATGATTTTGAAAAAAGGACTTCCAATAAATA
>CAZELK010000010.1:14621-27617 GCA_964513145.1 Candidatus Woesearchaeota archaeon | reverse complement strand
TAGAACATTACAGAACAAACATCAGCATAGCAAACAATTCCAACAACACAATAGTCTCATACACATTAACAAGAAATAATACTAATGGATTCTTTGCCAACCAAAATTGGACATGTGCAGCAAGAGAAACAGACAACAATGATACATATACCAACTGGATAAATGCATCAGTAGTAGTAGGAACATCTACACCATTTAACACAACACCATATATACTCGCTCAACCATTCACAAACAACACAGTAATAAGAACGAACAACTCACTAAATGCATCATCTTTAGTAACAGATCCGGATGCAGACTCAATGACAGTAGAAATAGTCTTCTGGAATGGCTCAAGAGAACACTTCAGAATTAACAGGACAAATATAGGAAACGCAAGTAATGTATCTTACACATTAACAGAAAATTTGACAAATAAATTCACTAAAGGAGAAAACTGGACTGCAGCATTTAGGGTAAATGATGGAAATTCAAGTAGTGACTG
Source organism: Candidatus Woesearchaeota archaeon (assembly GCA_964513145.1). GTDB lineage: Archaea > Nanobdellota > Nanobdellia > SCGC-AAA011-G17 > JACPIM01 > JAGWAC01. The sequence goes on along the minus strand of CAZELK010000010.1, from coordinate 27,130 downwards.
GTCAAACGCATCTATCATAATTTCAAATACAATACCAGAAAATCCAAACACAACTATAAATCCTGATCAGCCAATACAATCAGAAAATCTAAATTGTTCTTTCACTTACATAGACACAAACAATGATGCAGGTACAGCAACAATTATCTGGTACAACAACAGTTTAGAACATTACAGAACAAATATCTCAATAGCAAACAACTCAAACAACACAATAGTATCTTACACATTAATAAGAAATAATACAAATATCTTCCAAGAAGCCCAGAGATGGACATGTGCAGCAAGGATAACAGACAACAATGATACATATACAAATTGGATAAATGATACAATATCAATAAAAAATACTATACCAAATAATGCAACACCATACATATTTGCTCAACCATTTGCATCAAATAATGTAATAAGAACAAACAACTCACTAAATGCATCTTCATTTGTTCAAGATGTAGATATGGATAATTTAACTGTAGAAATAGTCTTCTGGAACGGCTCCCAAGAGCACTTCAGAATAAATAGAACAAATCAAGGAAACGCAAGTAACGTCTCGTATACTTTAACAGAAAACCAGACAAATAAATTCACAAAAGGAGAAAACTGGACTGCAGCATTCAGGGTTAATGATGTTAATGGTTCATCAGATTGGGTAAATGCAAGTATATTAATAAGTAACACCATACCAGAAAATCCAAACACAACTCTCCGTCCAAGTCCACCTATTAAGACAGATTCATTAAACTGTTCCTTCACTTACATAGACACAAACAATGATGCATCTACAGCAACAATCATCTGGTACAATAACAGTTTAGAACATTACAGAACAAATGTATCAATAGCAAATAATTCAAACAACACAATAGTATCTTATACATTAACAAGAAACACAACAAATGCATTCATAAGAAGTGAGACATGGACATGTGCAGCAAGAGAAACAGACAACAATGATACATATACAAACTGGATAAATGCATCTGTAACAATACAAAACATCCAGCCAAATAATGCAACACCATTAGTATTGCCTAATCCAGCATACAAAAATAGTTCATTAAATGCATCAAGTTTTGTATCAGATTCAGACGGAGACAATCTGACAGTAGAAATTGTCTTCTGGAATGGAAGTAGGGAGCATTTCAGAACAAACATAACAAATTTGGGCAATGCAAGTAATATCTCATATACTTTATTATACAATTTAACTAATAACTTTACAAAGAACCAAAACTGGACAGTTTCATTCAAAGTAACAGATAATTCAAGTTTATCATCAGATTGGGTAAATACAAGTATAATAATAAATAATACTCGCCCAGTATTTAACGGGACTATAGGGAATTCAACATTCAATGAAGATACTCAATTAATAAATGTCACTGACTTGGATCCATTATTCTTTGATATAGACTCAGATAACCTGACATACTCTTCAACAGGAAATGCAGCAATTACTGTATCAGTAGACGAATTAAATAATATTAGCTATTCAGCAATTAGCAATTGGTTTGGAGTAGAGAATATAAAGATAGTTGCAAGTGATGGTTTAAGTAGTGTAAATTCAAATACAATTACTGTAACAGTAAATAATATCAATGATTTTAGCGCCCCAGTAACTGCAGTTTCTGGCCGTTCTAGAAAATTAATTGGTATAAACATAGTAGTTCCTTCTCCAGTATCTATGTACTTTAATGATAAAGTGATAATGCCTATCATAATAAGAAACAGCGAAAGCTTGCCATTGACAAACATAATATTGCAAGCCCAACCTTCTTCAAAAGAATTAAATGCTGTTTTTAATCGTCCTATAATAGCAAGATTAGATCCTGGAACACAGGAAATAGCTGAATTGGAAATTAAATCATCATCAACTATTTCAGAAAATAAATACTCATTATTGATTTCAGCTTACTCGCAGGAAGGTGCATCAGACTCAGCAGAATTCTTTGTAAATGTAGAAGATTTCGGAGCAGCAAATAGGTCTGAATTAGTTCCAAGATTGCAGATAGCAAGGGAATTATTTAAGACCAACCCACAATGTTTGGAATTAAGTGAATTATTAAACCAGGCAGAACAGACAATTAAAGATAAGCAGTTTGCAAAAGCAGAATCATTAATAGAAAATGCAATCAAAGCCTGCAGTTCATTGTTGGAATTCAGACCAACTAAAGTAGAAACTCCAGTTAAGAAATCAAATCAAAATTTAATCTTATTAACAGAAATAATATCATTGGGTCTGATAGTAACCTCATTTATAGTATATCTAAGGCGCAGAAGAAATAAAGGTATAAGTTTTTAAAATAATTATTTGTAATAGAAATAGATAAATTTATATACATTAATACATTTTTATATAATAATGGGTGAAATAAAAATTAATATTAATTTTAAAAGCATTAATCAGCATAAAGACACAGAAAACAGATCTGAACACATTTTTGATAGAATGCGATTGCGGGGAATAACTAAAGATAATATTAAAGAAGCAGTACAAAAAGGTGCCAAAACTTTAAGAAAAGATAATTCAATTGTAGCAGAGTTTCGCTGGTTTAGGGTAATTTATAGAGAATTTAAATTAAATGAAATAAGAAAAATCTACCCAATAACTGTTATTGATTAGGGGGCAAAAATGCAAAATATAGAATATCCATGTCCATGCGGTGGAAAAGTAAAATGGAAAAAAGAAAATGTAGTTATAGAAGGTGTTGAATGCGGAATTTTAGATATAGAATATTGTGAAAATTGTGGGGAAGAATACTTTCCTGAGGAAACAATGGAAATTGTCGAGCAAAAGCTAAAAAAAGAAGGTTTGTGGGGTATTCAAAGAAAAGAAGCGAATCTTTGGCGTTCAGGAAATTCAGTATTATTAAGAATCCCAAAAGAAATTACAGATAATTTAAAATTAAAACCAGATGAAAGAGTCATAGTCTATGCTGAAGGGAAGAAAAAAATAGTAATTGAATTATAGAGAACTTTGCATAATTACCTTTTTAAAAAGATTTCAAGCATATCCGTTGGTGTAAAAACTAATTTATGGTCTGATGAGATACCCCAAACAAATAATTCTCCATTAATAAAAGTTATTTGAATCTGATTCATTTTATACTCAATAAAGCTTTCTGAATTCTCTTATTAAACAAAAGTTATCTGCAACTGATTAAATTATTTTTACTTTAATAAAAATATTATTTGCCTTCTTTAGGAAATAGTTTTAATCTTAATTCTTCTATTTTTTCTTTGTTTAGATTATCCAAAATCTCTTTTATGGATATTATAAATTCTGATATTTTATTAAAATCAATATTAACTGGTTTATTTTTAAGATAATATTGATTATCTATTCTTAATCCCTTATCTATTTCTAAAGTTTTTGTTATTCCTTTCGGAATTATTTTTTCTTTTTCTAAAAAATCCGCTAAGGATATTGTGCAATCGTGAATTTCACATTTAATTCCTATCTTCATTAAAATAGAATAAAAGGCAAAATATTCAATATAATACTTTGTTGTAGCTAACCAAATATTTGATTGGGTATTTTGTATACTTTTTAAAACTTTCAAGCTTTCTTCAGCAGTTTCATAGTACTCTTTACTTAGATTATCACTTGGTTCAATTAATTTTATTCCTTTATCTTGATTTTTACACCAGCTTATTTTTCTCATATAATTCTCCAAAAAATCTTATTACTTCCTCTGTATTATTTAAAATAAGATGTTTCTTATATATCTCTTTGGCTAAAGTTAAAGTTAAATCATTTAATTTGTTTATTTGTATTTTATGAATTTTCTTGTTGTATATAGATTCAAAATCATCAATGTACTTAGTAATCTTTTGCTTACCAACAACCAATAAATCTATATCTGAATTTGGCTGGATTTTATTGACAGCAGAGCCAAAAATAATAAATGTATTACTTCTAAAGAAAACAGCAAATTTCTCAAATAATATTCTTATTAAAGTATCTTCATTAATTTTTCTAAAAAACTTATCTTTTTCTGCTATTGTTAAATAATCATAAATCCTTGTGTTATTAAAATTAAGACTATATTCTGTAATGTTCTTTCTTTCGTTTTTTAATAGGATACTTTCTTTAACTAATGACCATAGGTAGGGTTTTATTGTCTGATGTGGTTTTTTTAATAAATCAGCCATTTCCCTAAGATAATACCTTTTACTATAATCTGTTAAAAATAAACCTATTATTTCTGTATTAGTAATTTTTCTTACCATTTGGTAAATTATACTACTTTAACTATTTAAATGTATTGAGCCTAGACATGAGAGAATTAAATTGTTAGGTTCTAAGATTTAGGATAATTAAATAAAAACATAGGGGCTGAACACATTTGTTCTGTCCTGCCGGCGGGGACTCTTTTTTTAATTCTGGCTCTCCACAAACTTACTTTTTAAAAAAGAAATGAGAAATAATTAGATTTAATTATCCCATCAACAAAAATAATTCCTTTGGTACAAATAAAACATTATTTTCTTTATCTAAATTAGGAGATTTTGTTTCTGATATGATTAAAGAAAACCTTTCATTATTTTTATCTTTAACCTGTTTAGAAGTTTTTCTTCCCCAACCACATTCAATCAGCATTTTTCCTTTCGAAGTAATAATTTTAAAATCTGGATCACCTGGAATATCCCCATAACTTATTGACTGAATTAGGTTAGGATGATAAATTTTAATTTTATGAAGTGTATTATAGACTGCATTTTCTAAAAGCAACCCCATAATGTCAGAGTTTTTGTTAAATTTACCAGCTGACCATAGTAAAGCGGCTCTTATTGATGGACTTGCAAAATAATATTTAGAGCTGTTTCTTTCCATTTTTATTTGTGAGCCTTCAATCATAAGATTATGTATTACTCCTGCTTTTTCAAGTGCCTTTAAAATATCAAATATTACTGATTTTGAATTTGTTTCTTGAATTATTTGGTTTAGTTTATCATAGCTTATCCTGTCTGAAACTTCTGCTAAAACATGTAATACTGGAAAAATACGATTAACACATCTTTTACAAGAAGGATAAAATGTTATTATGTCTTGATAAACTACTTTATCTATAACATTAATTATTTTTCTAAAAACATCTTCAGTTTTTTTTATTTCTAATGTTGAGGTAATTCCTCCTTTGGATAAAAACTCTTCTAACTCTAAGTCCATATTTGGTATTTTTATATAAATATTTTTTAATAAATTATTATGGATAATTAAAATTTTATTATAAGCCTCTTCTAAATTTTCGCTTTCAAATAAAGCTTCTTTCAACTCTGTTGCAGCACCTTTTAAAGGATATGTATTTTTACTTAACAAAAGGTATTCTGGAAAATTTAATGGATAAATTCTCTCTAAATACATTCTTCGAGATAAATCAGTACTTGTTTCCATAGCTATAGAACATGAACCAGAAACAATTATTAAAACGTTTTTGGCCCTATCAAATATGTTCTTGACTGCTATTTGCCAGTTTTCATCATAATGTGCTTCATCAATAAGCAAAATAATTTTTCTTTTAATTGTTTCAAAGGCTTCTGATATAATCTTTTTCTCATAAATCTCGATTGTTTCTAGAAGATTTGAATTTAATTGCTTTACAAGATTATCACAAGAAAGATATATTATTTCAGTTTCATTTCTAAGGCGTTTTATATTCTCATATGTTTGAAATAGTAAAGTCGTCTTACCTACTCCCCTTAGCCCAGGCATTAAAATAAGTCTTTCTCCTGAGTCAGTTTGTAAAAATTTTTCAGTAATTGATTTTAATTTTAGAAAGCTTATTCTTGTTAATTTTCCAGAAGTATACTGTTTAGATAAAGAAGGTAGCAGAGCTAATTGATTTGTTAAATACCCTAAAATTAAATCTTCTTTAATCTTCTCCATGTGTTCTAGAAATAAGAACATATTTATATACTTTGTGTTCTTTAAATTGGAACGCAATAATATTATAATATGTTATTTCTTATAAGTAGTTAAAATAGGAAGATATATAAATAGATATAATTTTATTAAATTATGGAAATAGAATCAAAAAGAGTCTTTATTGAAGAATTAAATTCAGAAAAATTAAAAATTATAGAAAGAAGAATGAGACCAAAAGGTATATTTGATAGACTTTCTGCACTTTTAAACCCCAATGCTTCGGAAAATATTGGTATCTCAGAAAGCGGTTTTTTAGGACCAAAAGAAAGTTTAATTGAAATAATTAAGGAAGATACAGAAACATTAAAAAAATTGGGCGTAACTCATGATCAAATTGGTAATAAATTAAATTATTTAATAGATGAATATGTAGGGAGTATAAGATCTAAAAACATTGGCTTAGCAAGACCTTATAAGGAGGTTTTAGTTGATGATTTTTTAGAAGTTTCTGCAACTATCTATAAAGGGTATCAGGATTGTCCATTTAAACCAGGGACTGATTCAAAAAGTTGTGGATATGGTTCAGCAGATATACATATAAAAAATATTCGTAAAAATAGAGGAATTGAATTTTCTAGTTTACTTCCACATTTAATTTCTGATCATCATTTTTTTGAAGGCAAGGAGACTATTTATAGACTGAATCCATTAGAAGCAGTATCAGTTTTAGAGATTGCATCAACAAAATCTCAAGATGAAATTGATGAAATGATATTTAAAGATATATCAATTGATCTTCTTAGTGAAGACTACAGAAGAACACGATCTGCAATAGAAACTGCGAACTGGTTTAAAGAAGATCAAAGATTACCTAAATTAATAGATATGTTACTTGAAAAAGATTTTATAAAAACAGATTTTGGACTATATATCCTACCTGAAATAGAGAGATTATCTGAAAATTTACCTGATTTTTTTAAAAAAATAGAAATTAAAGAAAAATGCAAAAGAATTGCAGCACATAAATAATATGGAAGAATCAAGAAAAAAACAATTAAAAGATAAATTAGAAACTATTAAAGAATTAAAATCTCAGTATTATATAGGTAGTAAGGCTGCTTACATAATAGCAAATGAAGGAAAAGATAATAAAAATCTAAAAAACTTAGAACAAGAATTAAAAGAAAGAATTTCCGGAATTGGTTTACCAGCTGAATTTTGTCCAGATTATTCAGAATTGGAAGAGGCAGCTAGGGGTTTTGATCATGCTGAAATAATTATAAAAGAAATGATAAAAGAAGAATATAAAAAATTTACTGACGATTCTTTAACAGATGACCCCCCACCATTTTTTATGAGATTTACAAAATGGGATTTTTTAGAACAATATGGTCTTCAAAAAGCTAAAGAATTAAAAAAATTAGGAATAGAAGAAGAAGCTAAAAGTGAGGCTTTTAGTTCAACATTAAAATATTATTATGATTGGAAAAAAAATGACTATGTAAATTTATTTAACAATATGAATTTACCAAAAGAGATTTTATATAATGCTTTTAGAGAAATAGAAAATTTAATCCTAGGGATTACGGATAAATTTTCTGAGAGTAGATTTTCTATGAGCAATTTTGATGGGAGTTTACTTGGAATAGGTGTAAAATATGATAATCTTTTTAAGAGATTAGAAAGAGAACAAATTCTTCATAAAGATGATATGCAAAAAATTTATTTATCTAGATTTGTTTCTGAATGGAATATAACAAATTATAATGATTTTTCATTTTGGGTTAATAAATTCACTGATCCTTTGTTTCATCATCCTTGGGCAACAAAAAAAGAATTGGAATACTTTAAATCAATTTCTAATAGACATGAAAAATGGATTAAAAAATTTTTTAAATAATAACACAAACTAATGAAAGAAGCAGAGAAAGTGTTTTCTAAGCTGAACAGACCAATTAAAAAAGAAGTTAAGGAATTTATGGATAGATTATATTCAAGACATAAAGAGTAAAAAGAAAATGAAATTCCCAAAGTTTTACAAAAAATTCAAAAAAGAGGCGTATGATACTTCCCTTGAATCAAGTAAAACTTTAGAGGCAGAAAGAAGAATTGTTGATGCTTGGTGGGTTTATCAAACAATAGAAACAAACAAAAAATTAGTCTGGGCCACTTGGTTTTTAGCAATAGCTACTATATTCCTATCAGGAATGACTATTTATTTTCAATATTTCAAGAATTAACAACTACAAATAAGCTTAGGGATCCGAACACTTTTGTTCTGTTCTGCCAGCGGGGAGATTTATTTTTTCCAGAAAACTTATTAAACTTTAAAATAAAGAAAACAGATCTGAACACATTTTTGATAGAATGCGATTGCGGGGAATAACTAAAGATAATATTAAAGAAGCAGTACAAAAAGGTGCCAAAACTTTAAGAAAAGATAATTCAATTGTAGCAGAATTTCGATGTTTTAGGGTAATTTATAGAGAATTTAAATTAAATGAAATAAGAAAAATCTATCCAATAACTGTTATTGATTAGGGGGTAAAAATGCAGAATATAGAATATCCATTCCCAAAAGAAATCGCAGATAATTTAAAATTAAAACCAGATGAAAAAGTCATAGTCATGTCGAAAGAAAAAAATAGTAATTGAATTACAGAATCAATTTTTCTTAAACAATTCTGGAAATAATTTTTTATTAATTTCTTCATAAAATTCCAAGATTTCTAAATAAGCGGTTTTTTTGCTCTTGTCTGATAAAAAAGGGAATAAATAGCATAAATCACCGTAAATTTCCTTTAGATTATCTAAATCATTTTTATACAGGCTTTTTCTGCCATTTATTATTAAAAAGTTGATTTGTTCAAGCTTGTCCCTGTCAAAATCATCAAAGTCTTTTTTTACATCGCTTTTCTTGGCATGCTGGAATATTTTCTTGGTCTCATCATTTAAAAATTTGTTTAATTTATTGTCAATATTATTCTCTTTATTATGTATATTGAGTAGCATTTTTCTTGCCTTGTCAAACCTTATATTTTTATTTATTTGATTTAATTTTGACTCTTCCAGTCTGTTTCTGTCAATTATTTTAATTAAGTCTCTAAATTTATCTGATAAATAATAAATATCTTTTTTAGATATTTGGTTGTCTTTGTAAGTTAAGTCTATTAAATGCTTAATAAATTCAATATTTTCAAAATTTCTTTTTTTAAGTTCTTCTTGCAGCTCATCATAAGTAAACTCATACTCTAAATTAAATCTTTCTTTAAAAAATTCCCTTATAATTCTTATGATTGTATTAAATGCATCTTTCGGGTCTTTTTCTTCTAGTCTTTTGACAAAAGTATCAATAACATCAAGATAATTTACCCAGATAATTTGTCTCTTTGGTTGTTCTGTTTTTATCTCCAGTATTTTATCTCCAGCAGGTTTTTCTATTTTTGGGGTCTTTAAAGAATAAGTCTTTGTATCCATAATAAAGGTCGTGGCGAATATAATTAACACAAGAATTATTAAAATTAATGGTACAAGAACTATAATTGATATGTCCTGACCTGCAATAGTTATATTCTGTCCATTGACATTAATTAAGCTGATCAAGCTAATAAACAATAAAATAAAACCCCTTTTCATGTAATAATTAAATAACATTGCTATTTAAAATTCTTTTTAGCAACCAAAAAATATTTAAATAAGTAAAATATTACTTAACTGAGTAAAATGTTACATAATAAAGTTTATGAGATTTTAAGCCAGTTTCTTGAGGACTATAAAAAAGAGATTTATGGGCGGGAAATTATAGCTAAAACTGATTTAAGCCAGAAAAATATATCCTTAACATTGGGGGAACTAGAAAAAGAGGGCATTCTAAGGTCAAGAAAAAGTGGTAGTATTAAGTATTACAGGTTAAATATTGAAAATACTGAAATAAAAGATATAATCTTTGTATTAGAAACTTTAAAGAAAATTAACTTTTTTAAAAAACAAAGAAAAATAGCGAATTTATTTAAAATAGATACTCGGGTTGTTGGTATATTTGGTAGCTATGCAAAAGGAGCCCAAAAAAAAGATTCGGATATTGACATTTTTATTATAGGCAATCGGTTAAAAGATGACTATAATAAGTTGGGAGCTGCTTTGGATTTAAATATAAGTATAAAGTATTATACAGAAAGAGAATTTATAGAGCTCATGAAGAATAAAAATAATCTGGTAAAAGAGATAATAAAGAATCATGTGCTCTTGTTTGGGATTGAAGATTTTATAAAACTTATTTGGGGTAATTATTATGGTTACAATTAAATGGTGTTTAAACAAAAAAGATGGTTTGGAATTAATAGAGCCGAATAGCAATGTTTGTGATTCCTATATAAAAATGGCTGAAGAATCTATAAACGTTTTAAATAAAATAGAAGAATCAAATATATGGGCTGCATCTTTAACTTATTACATTTTTTATTATTCTTTGTATGCATTAATGCTTAGAATAGGAATTAAATCAGGAATTCATTCTTGCTCTTTGGAATTTATGAAACAATTTCTAAAAGAATTTTATGATATGAAAGATAATAAAATGATCCAAGGTGCATTTAAGGCAAGGATAGATCTGCAATATTATGCAGATAGGCCTGTTGATAGTTTGGTAATAGAGGAAACAAAAAAGTATTGTAAAGATTTTTACATAAAAACGAAAGATATACTGGCTGGGATTACTGAAAAGCAGATAAAACTAATAAGAGAAAATTTAACTAAAAATAAATAGAATCAAAATATTTAAATATGTGAACACACATAATAATTTTATGCCAAATATGACATTAGCATTGCCGGATAAGATGCATAAAGAATTAAATCAGCACCCGGAAATTAAATGGAGCGAAATAGCTAGGCAAGCTTTCGATAAAAAGCTCAAAGAATTGCATTGGATAGATATCCTATTAAATGAAAGCGAGCTAACTGAAGAAGATGCTGAAAAAATAGGGCATAAAATTAAAAGCAATATAAGAAAAAGGCTTCTTAAATGAGATTAATAGTTAATACAAATAGAATTATCGCTGCCTTAATAAGGAATTCTATTTCAAGAAAAATAATTAACCACGCAGAAGCAGAACTAATGTCAATAGATTTTGCAAATAAGGAAATAGAAGAACATAAAGAAGAATTAATTAAGAAAACAAATTTAAACGAAGAGCAATTTAATTTAGTTTTGTCAAAAATAAAAGAGAATATAGTAAATATTAAAGAAGAACTAATTTTATCTAAAATAGAAGAGGCAAAGAAAATAATGGATAGAATTGATAAAGATGATGCACTTTTTATAGCTGCTGCACTTGCAACTAATTCTGATATTTGGTCAGATGATACTCATTTTCAAAAACAAAATAAAATAAAAATATGGGGAACAAGTGAGTTATCACAAAAGTTCAATATTTATTGATTAAATAAAAACACCTATGGAGTCCAGTCATTTGTTTTAGAACCTTTTAACAATTTCAATTCCTTTTTCAATAAGTTCTTTCAGTTCATCAATATGTGGTTTCTTTAGCAACCAAAAAAATATTTAGACTATATAATCAAAGAACCATATAATTTTGTCCTAAATAAAAACATCTATGGTTTTCCCATGTACTTTATGTTCCTTTAAAAGTTTTAATATATCTTCCTTATAAATTGAGGGAATAATTATGCAGCTCTTGCCTATTCTTTTTCCATTAAATTTTAATAATAAACCTGCGTATTGTTTTTCCTTTAATCTAAAACCATATATCTTATTCAGGAAAGATCCCCTATTTTTCTCTATTTTATCCCAATAAATAATAATTTTGTGATTTACTTCTTTTGGCAGTTCTTTAGCTTCATAAGGACCATACAAGATTATTCCTGTTGATGCAATACTTTTGTATAGATCTTTCCAATCTTTAAGCACTCCTATTTTAATATTAATTTTATTTTCAATACCATTCACTTTAAATAAAAGAGCTTCTCTGCTATGGTAGAAATTTTTTTCAATTTTATTTATTTCATCTTTAAATTTGACTGACTCCTTTTTACTTTCTACAAATAGATCAATGTCACTGTCTTTTGTTGCATCATCTCTGGCAACTGAACCAAATAGTACTACTCTTTCAATATTATTGATATTTTTTAAATTATTTAAAAGATATGATACAAAATAACTTGCGTATGATTTTAACATTTTGCTAATTTCTTTAAATCAAAGAATAAATTTATCTTTTCTTGAAGCAGTTTATCCGTAGCTGGTGCTCCATAAGCTAAGTCATCTCTTTTCTCCTCTAATTTGGAGGTAATATCAATTAATTTAGTTATGTTTTCTATAGAATCTAATGGTGAAGTTACCTGCTTTTGTAATTGCTCTTTTATATTTTCATTATTCTTTTTAAACCATCTATGATCTATTTTTGAGCCTTCTTTTATTAAATCATGTTTATGTAAAAATAATTCGAGAATATTTTGTGCTCCCAAGGATAATAAAAAAGCTAGTCTTCTCTGATGATATAATAACCCTCTCACGTCTTTCAAAGAAGAATCTATTTCATCAAGAACTTCATTTATTATTTCCAAGTGTTTTTCTTGTTTCATTTAAGTCAAATGTCTTTTTTGTATTAAGTCATTT
>CAZELK010000010.1:0-14521 GCA_964513145.1 Candidatus Woesearchaeota archaeon | reverse complement strand
GTCTTTATAAACTTTTCTTAGTCAAATGTCTTTTTTGTATTAAGTCATTTGTCTTTATAAACTTTTCTTAGTCAAATGTCTTTTTTGTATTAAGTCATTTGTCTTAAAAATTTTTTATTATGTCAATTCCTTTTTCAATAAGTTCTTTCAGTTCATCAATATGTGGTTTCTTTTTATAGCTTTTTTCAAGCATGATTTTGGCAAATTTTATTAGGTCATTCCTTATGTTTTTGTCAGCTTGTTTAATTATTAACTCATTTATTAATTCATCATAAGTAAACTGATATTTTATATTCAATATTTTTGATAAAAAAGTCCTCATGCTTGTTGAAAATTCATCAAAAATATGATCTATATTGTTTGGATAGCAGCTTCTTTTCAAAATATGCAGCTTATTTATGTAAACTTTCTTAAATTCATCTTTGTTTATTACAGCAGTTCTTTTTAATAATTTTTTAATTAAAAAAATCAGAACAGCAAGAAGTAATGCAGATAAAAAAGGGATTATTATCCGAGATAAAAATGAGATATAATCAGCTTCCTCTTTTTTATAGAATAAATATTTCTCATCATTGCTGCTTTCAGAAAAGTTTATGTTAACATTTTTTAATATAAGATTATTTTCATTTCTTTCCAATTTAAGAAGAATGTTGCTGATATTATTCAGGTTTATAGAAAGTCTCCCTTCAGAGAAATTAACCAAAGCAAAATCAAGTTTCTCTTTTTTCAAATCAAGATGCTTTATAGAATCAAAAAGATAATTATTGGTAGTTTTATTATCTTCAAAAGAGAATATATCGCCACCAACTAGATATTCTTTTTTTTCAGAAGGCAGTTCACTTGTTTTATTTGTAGAAAAAATAACAGTTTCTGTGCCATTTTTGCCTTTTACTGGAATAATTTTGGCAATACCCAGCCCATTTTCGATTATTACCCTTACATTGCTGATTTTATTAATAACATAGTATTCATTGCTTGGACCAAGAATTTCTACTAAATTAATTATTACTCCAGTTTCATTTAATAATTTGGTGTCTACTCTTACACGTAAGTTTTTTTCATTTTGGGCATTAACACTAATTATAAAAAGTAAAACTAAAAATATGATTATATAGCCTCTTTTCATTTATTTAATTTAGATTAATACTGTATTTAAACTTTATTTTAGAAGAAGTCTAAAAACCCACATAAACTATATAAATTAGTCTATATGGTTTATAGTGATTATGTCAGCATTAACATTAGAAGAGGTGAAGCTTCATCAGGAAAAACTAAATAAAGTAAAAACAGAAATAGCAAAAATTGTTGTTGGTCAGCACAAGATTGTAGAGAGTCTGTTAAGGGGGGTTTTATGCGATGGCCATATACTTGTAGAAGGTCTTCCTGGTCTGGCAAAAACACTTTTAATCAGGACATTTGCAGCTGTAACTGGATGCACATCAAAAAGAATACAATTTTTAGCTGATTTATTGCCAGCAGATATTACTGGTATAACTGCTTATAATGAAAAAACAAAAGAATTCTATACAGTTAAGGGTCCGATTTTTGCAAATTTTATAATTGCAGATGAAATAAACAGGGCTGCACCAAAAGTCCAGTCAGCATTATTGGAAGCAATGCAGGAAAGGCAGGTAACAATAGGTCGTGAAACTTACAAGTTGGACCTGCCTTTTTTTGTAATGGCTAGTTCAAATCCATTGGAAAGCGAAGGAGTATATAATCTTCCTGCAGCCCAGATTGACAGATTTTTATTTAAATTAATAATAAAATACCCAACAATAGAGGAAGAAAGGCTTATTTTAAAAACAAACATATCATTGCACAGATTTGAGGATTTTAATATTAAACCAATTCTTAATCCAAAAGAAATACTGGATTTGCAAAAAACAGTTAAGTCAGTATATTGTAGCCCGAAAGTCGAGGATTATCTTTTGCATATAATTGAGTCTACAAGAAACCCCCACAAATATAAATTGAATTTTGGAAAATATATAAGTTCTGGCTCTTCTCCGCGAGGCGCTTTGGCACTTTATATTTCTGGCAAAGCAGAAGCACTTCTTAATGGGGAGAATTTTGTAACACCCCAGCATATAAAAAATATAGCTCATGAAGTTTTAAGGCATAGAATAATTTTAAATTATGAAGGAGAAGCTGAAGGAATAAACAAGGACGAAATAATAACTGAAATTCTTGCTAAAATACCGGTACCGTAAAATGACTCGAAAATTAAATGTTGATCTGTCTCAGGGAATAAAAAAATTAGAAATATTTTCAAAAAGAATAGTAAACACAAAATTCCTTGGTCAATACAGGACAAGTGTAAAATCTAAAGGACTTGAATTTAGCAGTTTTCGGGAATATACTCCTGCAGATGATGCTTCATTAATTGACTGGAAAACAACTGTAAGATTAAACAAGCCGATGATAAAGCAGTTTGTTGAAGAAAGAAATCTGGAAATATTTTTTTTAATTGATGTAAGCTCGTCAATGGTTTTTGGTTCTACACAAAAATTAAAAAATGAATATGTAGCTGAGTTAGTATGTACACTTGCCTACGCAATTTTAAATGTTGGAGACAGCGTAGGTTACGCTTTATTTTCAGATACAATATCTAATATAGTTCAGCCAGCAGTTAATAAAAATATTTTCTACCAGTTATCGAAAACCCTGATTAATCCTGACAATTACGGCGGTAGTTACAATTTAGAATTAGCATTGGAAAAATCAGCCAGACTTTTAAAGAAAAACTCAATTCTTATTATTGTTTCGGATTTTATTGGTTTAAAAGGCAATTGGCAGGATCAGCTGAAAAAAGCTGCCTACAAATTGGATATAATTGGTGTTATGGTAAGAGACCCGAGGGATAGGGAAATACCAGAAGATTCAGATATGGTTTTAATAGCAGACCCGTTTACAGATGAACAAATAATTCTCGACCCAAGTCCATTAATAAGAGAAAAATATAGGCTGTTTTCAGAAAAACAGGAAAATTATATTGAAACTGCATTTTCAGGCTCAAGAGCATCATTTCTAAAATTAGATACAAATCAGCAGTTCCTTATCCCAGTATTAAATTTTTTTAAAAAGAGGCAGAAATGGTCGAGATAAGTTTTACAAACCCAGTTTATTTGTGGTTTTTGCTTAGCTTGCCTGTTCTGATTATATCAAATTCAGTAAACTTTAAGGCAACTAAAAAAAAGGCTTTAAAATTTGCAAATTTCGAGGCAATTTCAAGAGTAAGTGGAGGTCAGTTTATTCAGAAAAATGTTTTTTTATTGGTATTTAGGTTGTTAATATTATTATTTATTGTTTTATCAGTTTCTGGCGCTACAATAACTTATTTAGGCAAATCAACAGATTCTGATTATGTTCTTGCCTTGGACACATCAGCTAGCATGCTTGTCCAGGACTTGATTCCAAATAGGATTGATGCTGCAAAAGAAACATTATACTCTTTTCTGGAATATATACCAATAGAAACAAAAGTAGGTCTGGTATCTTTTTCAGGAGTTGTATTAATAGAGAGCAATTTGGAAAATGATTTTAATAAAATAAGGTCTTCAATTGCAAAATTAGACATATCTCAAATTGGCGGTACAGACATTGGGAATGCCATAATAACTTCAACAAACATGCTCATAAATGAAAAAGATGATAGGTCAAAAATAATGGTTTTGATAACAGATGGTCAGAGCAATATTGGTATACCATTGCCAGATGCAATAAATTATGCCCGCCAGAATAACATCATAATAAATACAATAGGTATTGGTACTGAAGAAGGAGGCCAGTTTATTGGCACTGATGTAATTGCTAAATTAGATGAGGAAACATTAAAGACCATAGCATTGAAAACAGGGGGCAATTATTTTAAAACAGAAACAAAAGAAAAATTAAAAGATTCTTTTAATGAAATAGCAAAATTAAATAAAAAAAGTATTTCATTTAATACGTCGTTCTCTCTCTTGTTTATAGCCTTAATCTTATTATTGGTAGAATGGGCTTTAATAAACACAAAAAACAAGATTATACCTTAAAATTTATTTAATAAACTCAACATTTTCCAAATTTTGAAATTCTTTATCACCAGTAATAAATCGCATATTATTTTTTAAAGCACAGATGTAACCGATGCAGTCAGCATATGAAAGATCATTTTTCTTATATTTTTTTCTGAATTTCATTGCTTCTTTTAATACATCATCAGAAACTTCAACAACGCAGGATGAATATTTATTATAAAGGTCATCTGCCTTTTTTTCCTCCAAATTTAGTATAGCCGACCAGTATATTTCAGCAAGATTAAAGATAGTAATTGTAACAGGTTCATTTATAAATTTAGCATAGGCTGGGCTGCCATAAATAAGTTCTATAATAGCATAACTATCAAAGAAATACTTCTTTATTTCCATCCTTTTCTCATTTCATCTTTTAATTCTTGTGCTGTCTTTTTTATCTTCAATTCTGGAAACTTTCCAAAAAAATCCCCAGTAGTTGTTATATTTTTCAACTCTATAATTATTTCCTCATTTTCTTTAATCTTTTTAGTATCTACAATTAGTTTAGGCAGAATAACTCCTAAAGAATTTCCCCATTTCTTTGTTATTACCTTTAATTCCATTATACATAGTTATATTTGGTTATATTTAAACTTTGTGATTTAGTAAACGCAAAATTATACATTAACAATTCTTTCAACAGCAACTAACCTATTTTCAACAGCAACTAACCTATTTTCAACAACAAATAATTTATTATCAATATCATTAACTTTATTTTCTAAAAAGCTAAGTCGATTATCACTTTTATCAGCATGTTTTGATATATGTTCGACTTTTTGTATATGTCTTCCAATGAAAATGCTTCCGCCAATTATAGTTACAATGTCAGCTGATAAGGGGCTATTTAAAACTCCGAAAGCCTTTAAGAAAAAATACATCACCACAATTCCAAATCCTATCCAAGCAAGTATATCCCAAAATCTTTCTTTATCCATAAAATAAGATAAATTAGCTTCTTAATAAATATTACTCAAGAAATATCGAAATCTCTTCGAAGAACAAAGATAAATGTTATAAATCTTGCGAAATCATATTAATTTTATGTTTAAATTTTTAAAAGATAAATTAAAAGATGTAATATCAAGCGTAACAAAAAAGGCAGAAACTGAAGTAGAGAAGCCTATAGAAAAAATTGAGCATAAAAAAGCAGAAGAACCTGCAGAAATAAAAGAAATAAAAGCATATAAAAAAGAAAAGGTTGAAGAAGAAATCACTGAAGAAATAGAAGAAGAACCAAAAAAATCTATTTTTGAAAAACTCCGGGAAAAAGTAACATTAAAAAAAATTACTTTAGAAAAATTTAATGAATTATTCTTGGAAATTGAATTGGTTTTGCTTGAAAGTAATGTTGCTCAGGAAGTTGTAGAGAGAATAAAGAGAGAACTACAAAAGGATTTGGTTGACATTCCAATAAAAAGAAATGAAATATCAAAAATAATTATCACTTCTTTAAAAAAAGCACTTGAAGACATATTGTCTATGGAAAAAATAAATTTGTCGGATCTAATAAAAGAGAGCAAGAAACAGCCATTTATAATTTTAATTTTGGGTTATAATGGTGTTGGAAAAAGCTTGACTATCGCAAAGCTCGCCAACTTCTTAAAGGAAGAAAAGTATAAAGTCATATTAGCTGCAGCAGACACGTTTAGGGCTGCAGGATCATCACAATTAGTAGAATATTCAAAAAAAATAGAA
This sequence comes from Candidatus Woesearchaeota archaeon, assembly GCA_964513145.1. GTDB lineage: Archaea > Nanobdellota > Nanobdellia > SCGC-AAA011-G17 > JACPIM01 > JAGWAC01. The sequence goes on along the minus strand of CAZELK010000010.1, from coordinate 8,765 downwards.
GTCCCAGTCATAAAAGGTAACTTTGGTGGGGATAGTTGTTCAGTAATATTTGATGCAATAAATTCTGCAAAAGCAAAAAATTATGATGTTGTTTTAGCAGATACCGCTGGTCGTTTGCATAATAATCAGGATTTGTTAAATGAACTTAAAAAAATTATACGTGTAAATAAACCCGACCTTAATATATTAGTTCTTGATGCAATGACTGGTTCTGATATTGTCCAGCAAGTAGAAGAATTCAATAAAGCAGCCAAAGTAGATGCCATAATTATAACAAAGGCAGATATTTATGAAAAAGGTGGTGCTTTATTGTCAGCAGCATACATTCTTAAAAAACCAATTCTATTTTTGGGGACTGGCCAGAATATAAAAGATTTAAAAGAATTTGATAAGGAAGAAATAATAAAAAGTCTGGATTTGTAAAACTAAAAATTAATATAGTTAATTTCTAAAGTTATTCTTATGTTTACTTTGGGTATCGATGAAGCCGGTAGATTATTAGTCATTTAATTAATAAACCGAAAGGTCCAATCATCGGTCCTCTGATAGTAGCTGGAGCTATGTTTGAAGAAAAGGATTTAATTAAATTAAAAAGATTAGGAGTAACAGATTCTAAATTATTAGCAATTAAAAAAATTCACAAGTTAGCTAAAGAAATAAAAGAAATAGCAAAATCATATAAGGTTATTATTGTTCAACCAATAGAGATTGATAGATCTGTTGGTGGGGGAGATGGTTTAAATTTAAATTGGCTTGAAGCAATAAAGCAAGCTGAAATAATAAACGAATTAAAACCAGATAAAGTTGTTATTGACTGTCCAAGTCCAAATATTCCGGCTTTTAAAAAATTCTTATTAAGAAAATTAATTCATAAACCAGAAATAATTTTAGATCACAAAACAGAACTGAAATTTATTGAAGTAGCTGCTGCCTCAATTCTTGCAAAATCTAGAAGAGAAGAAGAAGTTGAGAAAATCGAAAAATTAGTTGGAGAATCGATTGGTAGCGGATATCCATCTAACCCAGTTTGTCAAAAATTCCTAAGAGAAAATCACGAAAAATACCCAGAAATAATAAGGAAATCATGGTCAACGTATAAAAATTTAATAGCTGAGAAAAAACAAAAAAAATTAGAAGATTTCTAAAATTTCAGTCAGAGAATTTATAAAGGGAAGAATAAGTATTTAGATAAAAAAAGATTTGATTTTATCGTAAAATGACTATAATAAAGAAACTAAGATTAAAGGGTTTTAAGTCATTTGCTAGCCCAACAGAGCTGGAATTTGGTAATGGCTTTAATTGTGTTATTGGGGCTAATGGAAGTGGTAAAAGTAATATAAATGAATCAGTTATTTTTGTTCTTGGTGAATTGTCTGCAAAGTCAATAAGAGCAGAAAAATCATCAAATTTAATTTTTAATGGCGGAAAAACATCAGCGCCAATGAAAGAAGCTGAAGTAAGTATTTTTTTTGATAATGAAAAAAGGGAATTTCCAATAGACTCTGATGAAGTAAAACTATCCAGATATGTAAGACAGAATGGTCAGAGTATTTACAGAATAAATGATGAAAAAAGAACAAGACAGCAGGTTTTGGAATTAATTAGGGCAGCAAAAATAGATCCTGGTGGGCATAATATTGTCAACCAGGGCGATATAATCTCAATGGCTGAAATGAAGCCAGAAGATAGAAGAAAAATAATCGAGGATGCTTCAGGCATATCAGTTTACGAAGATAGAAAACAAAAAGCATTGCTTGAACTAGGTAAAGTTGAGACAAAAATTAATGAGGCAACTATTATCTTAACAGAAAGAGAAGCGCATTTAAGAGAACTAAAAAAAGACAGAGACCAGGCATTAAAATTTAAGGAATTAGAAGAAAAATTAAGGGACAATAAAGCGACTTTATTAAATTTTGAAATCAAAGATAGGGAAGCAAAGAAAAAAGAAGTAGAAGATAAAGTCAATTCATCTCAAGAACAGATAAATAAAATTAATTCAAAAATAGATGAATTAAAGGCAAATATAAAAAATAAGAAAGAAGAATTAAAAGAATTAAATTTTAAAATAGAAGAAAAAGGCGAAAAAGAGCAGATACAAATTCAAAAAGAAATAGAGCAATTAAAAACATCCTTGGTTAAGGATAAAACAAAAGTTGATAATTATGAGTCAGAATTAAAAAAGATTAAAGAAAGAATTATTCAGTTAAGGCAAAATAACGAGGATTTAAAACAAAAAATAGAGCATCTGTTAAAAGAGAAAAAATCAATTGAAGAAAAGAATTCAGTCTTGGTAAAAAAAGAAGAATCATTAAAAGAAGAGATTAACAAGTTTAAGAAAAATCACGATTTATTGGAAGATTTTAATTTAGAGTCAGTAGATAAAGAAATAGAGGAAACACAAAATAATTTATTAAAAAAGAAAGAAGAGAAAGGATCACTATCTTTAAGCAAAGAAAGGGTAGAGTCAGAGCTAAGCCGTCTTAATAATATCTTAATTGTTGATAATAAAAAAGAGATAAAAGATTTAAGGGAGAAATATAAGGAGATCACAAAAGAATTAAACCAGAAATTAGGGGAAAATTCAATTATTTCTTCCCAATTATCTTCATTAAGGTCTAAATTACTTGCAGCAAATGAAGATTTAATAAAATTAAAGGCAAAGGATATTACAATTAAAGAATCATTGTCAGGCAATTTATCTATAAAAAAAATATTGTCAATGAAGCTAAAAGGGGTTTATGGGACAATAGCTGATCTTGGGAAAGTTGATTCAAAATTTTCACTTGCTCTGGAAGTAGCTGCTGGTCCAAGGCTTCATAGTATTGTTGTCAAAGATGATGAAGTTGCTGCAAGTTGTATAAATACATTAAAAGAAAATAAGCTTGGTGTTGCAATTTTTTTGCCCCTAAATAAAATATCAGGCAAGCCTCCACGAGATGAAGTAAAGAAATTACTAAATCAAAAAGGAGTTCATGGTTTGGCAATTAATCTTATACATCACTCTCCGGAATTTAAAAATGTTTTTTCTTATGTTTTTACAGACACTCTTGTTTTGGAAGATGTAGATTCTGCAAGAAGGCTTGGTGTTGGAAAAGCTAGGATGGTCACTTTAGAAGGTGACTTATTTGAGCAGTCTGGTGCTATAGTCGGCGGTTATAGGGCAAAGAAATTTACAGTATTTAAGGAAAAACAATATGATGATGAAATCTTAAAATTTGAAAAAGAAACTTCTTCTTTTAAGTCAGAGATAAGCTCGCTAGAAGACAGGAAAATAGAATTGGAAGAAGCAGTCACAAAATTAAAAGAAAGAAAAGCAGAATACGAAGCAGAAATAATTAAGTTTGAAAAGACATACCAGATAAGCGATATAAATAAATTAAGGGAAGATAAAACAAAACTTGCTGAGGAGCAAAGGAAATTGACTAATAGTCTTAAAGAAATAGATGGCTTGATAAATAATCTGCAAAAAGATTTGGATTCAATAAAATCAAAAAGAGACAAAATAAAAGACAAAGAAAAGGAAATAAGAAACCCTGAAGTTCTAAGCAAGTTAACTGATTTTGAAAAAACAAAAGAAGAAATAAAAATACAGATAGCAAAAAATGAAACTGAATTAAAAAATTTCATAAGCCAGGTTAATACAATATACACGCCAGAGAGAGAGAAAATAGAAAAAATAATAAAAGATCATGAAAAAGAAATACATTTATTCTCAGAAGAACTGATAAAATTAAAAGAGTTTATAGAAACAAATTCAAGATTGCTTAAAGAAAAAGAAAAGCAGGAAAAAGAATTCTTTTCTGAATATAAGTCTTTATTCGCAAAGAGAAATTTATTTAATGAAGATATCCAGAAAAATGAAGGCAGTATATCAAATGAAGAATTCAAGGTAAAAGAAATAGAATCAAGATTAAATGAATTGTCTTTAAAAAGGGCTAAAATAGTTGCTGAATTCGAAGCTATATCAAAGGAATTTGAGCAGTTTAATGATGCAAAAATAAGAAGATCAGTAACACCCGAAGAATTAAAATCAGAAATACATGAATTTGAAAAGGAAATTAAAACTATTGGAAATGTAAATTTAAGGGCCTTGGAAGTTTATGAAACAATAGAAACAGAATACAAAAAATTAATTGAAAAATCTGAAGTAATAAAAGTAGAAAAAGAAGACATTCTAAAATTAATGTATGAAATAGAAGGTAAAAAGCAGGGCATATTTATGAAAACATTCAATGTTGTTGAAGAGAATTTCAGAAGTATTTTTTTAAGCCTTTCTGAAAAAGGAGAGGCATTTTTAGAACTGGAAGACAAGGAAAATCCATTAAATGCTGGCTTAGATATAAAAGTAAAGCTAGCTAACAATAAGTTTTTGGATATAAAAAGTTTAAGTGGCGGTGAAAAAACATTAACTGCCCTGGCATTCATATTCGCAATACAGGAATTTAAACCAGCTAGTTTTTATCTTATGGATGAAATTGACGCTGCCTTGGATAAAGAAAATTCCCTGTTATTGTCTAAATTAGTATCTAAATATTCAAAAAAAGCCCAATATATATTAATATCGCATAATGATTCTGTAATTTGTGAAGCAGAACAGGTTTATGGCATATCAATGCAAAAAAATGGTATGTCTAAAGTAACATCATTAAAACTTTAATAAACTATTTATAGATTTGATAATATATAATGCTCATGGGAAATAAAGAGATAATATTTGTTATTGTAATTTTTGCTGTAATTTTTGCTTTTTTAAGTGTTTTTGCAGATGTAGCTATAACTGGCTCTTCTGTTAAAGAATTCAACACCCTATCTTTAAATTTTGCTATGATTACAATAGTTCTAACTGTATTAATAGCATTAATATTGATAATAGAATTAATAAATTTTAAAAAAAATAAATAAATTTTTTTGCCTAAGCTTTTTAAAAAAAAAATAAATAGAGTTTTTGCTTAAGCTTTTTAAAAAAAAGCTTAGTAATAAGTTTGTTCAGAGTTTGTTTCTACTCCAGGTCCTTGTTCGCTTCCTCTTGCCCTTTTAAAAGCAATTATCAAAGCTAAAACAATTAAAACCAAGATTAAAACTGCAAACAATACTTCCAAAACTTTTCTTAAATTAGGTGTTCCAAAGCCAGTTGTTTGTTCAGTTACATCAACATTCAGATTAATCTCTTTAAGAGGTTTGTTGTCTGATGTTAACTTCAATGTAAACACTTTCTGACCCAAAGCTGCATTTTCTTTTGACTTTACTTTAACAAGCAATTCTCCAGCCTCATTAGCACCAACACTAAGGAAACTTGGTTCAATTGAAATATCAGCCCAGGTGCCTGCACCAACAGCTTCAACATTGTATAATTTTCTGTTTTCAGCTAGATTAGCAAAAGTTAACTTAAATGTAGTTTCTTCATTTCTTCCTAAAGCCTTGGTTGTTGAATCAATGCTTATAATAGCATCTGAATCATCAGCAGTTGCTTTTTGTCCTAAAACATGAACACTTTTTCTTAATGTTACAATATCGCTTCCCCTATTGTATTCGATATCAACTTTAACATCATAATCTCCTTCTTTTGCATCTTTTGGTATTTGTAATAACAACTCATTTGTAGATAATGAACTTTCATCATCTCCCTTGTCATTTAAAGTAACTAACTTGTCTACAAAGTCTCTTGTAGAAACTCCAAGTTCAGGAATGCTTATTGTAACTTTAATGTCTTTTTCAATTTTAGCACCCAGGTTTTCTACTCTTACAACAGATCTTAAAATTCTTCCAGCTTCTACTGTTGAACTTGGTCTGAATATTACATCTAAAACATTCAATAAATGTCTTTGTTCTTTTACTCTTAAAGAATATTCCCAAGCAAAGCCATTTCTGTCATCATTAACTTCAACAACTAATGTGTAAGTTTTTGATGCATCTAAGTCACTTGGTACATCCAAAACTAAGGAAACTTTTTTATCAGTATTAGGATCTAATTCAAAAATATCAGATTCTGCTCTTATGCTTCCCCTTTCATAACCTTTTATGCTTGCTTCAACCCTGATATTATCAATATTGTTAAAACCATGAACCAAAACATCAACAGGTAATGCTTGCCCCCTTTCAACAATAACTTCATTTCCGCCAAACATTGTCGGAACAATTTTTGTGCCATCAACTTCAACCCCATTAAATGGATCAATATTGTAATCGTTAGAAACAGCAGCAAATACACTGCTTGAAACTAATAAACTAAATAAAAACATTATCATAAAACCAAGTTTCTTCATTTTTATTTCCCCCATATTTGGTAAATTTTAATTGTTGTTATTCTGCAGTTATGACTTATATATAAACCTTTCGGTAGTAACCACTATATCGTGTACAAATTAATTGTTATCACTAATAGACAACACTATAATCTTTTCTTCAGAATGTCTTCTATTTGATAATCTTACATTTAACAAATAGTCACCTTCAGCAACATTCGAAGGCAGGTCAATATTTATTGGAATCCAGAAAGAATCTCTTCTTCCCAGATTAATATTATTAGTTAAAACTTCATGTATTCCTAATTCATAAATATCTGCTGTAATTGATATTTCATTTTCTTTAAAATCACCACTATTTTTTAATTGTATAAATCCATTTATTCCATCTTCAAGATTGCTTGTTTCTAAATTTAATCCAGAGAAACTCAATTCATGTTCTCTGGTAATTTTATCAATTGTAATCCCATCAATAGTTATTGTATAAAATTGGGAATCAAAAAAGAAACCGTCACTTACTAAGACCCAGACATTAACTTTTTGTTCATTGTTAAATAAATTATCATTAACATTCCAGGTTATTAATCCAGTTATTGGATCAATGTTCATTCCTTGGGGACCAAATAATAAACTATAACTTAAAAAATCACCATTAGGGTCAACTGCTTCAACATCATAAAAATAATTTTTTCCCAGTTCAGCATTTGTTACTGGTTCAGAAATTATTTTTGGTGCCTGATTAAATATGCCCTTATTTTCTATGAAAATAGTTTCTTGTAAAAAATCAGCTTTATTGTCTTCACTGCATCTGACTTCATTTCCTTTCCCATTAATTGATAAATCATAAAACCCATTCTCAAGATAGTCTGGTATGTTAATGGAAAGACTAAATTCTTTAATATTGGTAGTGTCGTCATTTTTTCCAAGTTCAAATATTTTTTCGAAAACAACTAGTCCGGTATTAAAATTTCTTAATTCCAATTGGATAGTTGTAGATATTGGTTCAATAATATCATTTGCTTGATCAATCTGCAAGTTGCTCAATTTATTAAACCCAACAATTAAATTTTCATTAACATTTAAATTAGTGCTGCTTAATTCCAGGTCTTCTAATTCAGTATAGCACATATTTAAGGGATTTTCACTTAATACAAAAAAGTCTTTTTCTTCAGAATCAATTTCTGAATCAATGCATTTTTCATCAGTTACGTCAGTTGTTACAACAGCAGTATAATCCCCGCTTTCTATGGGTGTAAACTCAAATTCAGCATTTCCTGCTTGACCAAATAAAGTTTTTACTTCTTTTTGTTGGGATATAACTAAATTGTCATTTGCTAAAATATCTAAAGTTACTAAAGTTTTTACAGAATATTGGTCTCTTAATAAGTCTGGAATAGCCTTTAAAGGTCCAATTCCTTCTGTAATTGCTGACATTATATTGGCATCAACATCTGCTTTTACAGAAATTACAACGGGAGTATTTGGTCTCTGGGTATTTGTTATCTTAACTTCTTCAATTTTGCTTGAGCAAACCTCTTTCTTGGTTAAATAAACATTATAATATTCAGGCGCTTCTCCAATACCAAACCAATTAGGGTTTTGTTCCCAAGGAATATAACCATCTTTAAAAAAATAAACAGCATAACCATAATTACTCAATAAATTAGTTGGGTAATTTAATTGTACAAATAAATTTTCACCAGAATTTAAAGTAAGACTGCTTTCACTACTAAAAATAGTTCCCCCAAGATTTTCACAATTATCATCTAAGCATGTAAAACCAATGACATTAACCCCGTTAATATCTATATTAGTTGGCTGAAAATTAAGATTTCTATCAATTCTTCCTTCTTTTAAATTATAATTTACAAATACTTCAGCATTAACTATGCTTGTAAGTAAACTTAAAATTAAAAATAAGATAAATAATTTTTTCATTTTTTCTCCTTAATTTCCGCCAGGTCCACCAGGTCCATTTCCACCACCAAAAGGAGGAGTTTGTAAAGGAAGTGGTAAATCATCATCCTTGTCTTTATCAAACACTTTGTACAATTCATAAGAACCATAACCAATAGCGATTACTGAACCAGCTATAATTGCAGTTTTTCCTGGGTTTTCTTTTATCCAGCCAAGAACTCCAATATTAGAGTCATCATCTTTTTTATCTTTGTCACCAAAAGGATTACCAGTTCCAGGTAATTTCTCGCGTCTAGAAGTATCATCAGCTCTAATTCTTACCCCATTAATAGTTTCAACACATCCGGATGTGCTAAAAGTTGTGCTAGCCAATAAGGCTAAGCCAGTTAAACCAGAAACAGCCCTGTTAAAAAAAGAATTTTGTTTTTGATATATATTTTCTTTTGTTTTATATTCCATTATACATACCCCCAGATATATTATTTATTATATAGTAATTAAACTATTTAACTCAATATTGATAGTGACTTATATATAAACATTTCGTTAAAAGGCTCTGGTGCAATCCTCTGATAATTATAATAAGATAATTTAGCTTTCTGTCTA
>CAZELK010000009.1:0-34897 GCA_964513145.1 Candidatus Woesearchaeota archaeon | reverse complement strand
ACTATATGCAAGTCAGACATATTTGACCTCTGCTGGAAACCACGCCATTCATGGCATGGAGGATGTCATATGATACATGAAACTTTCAAAGAGAAAGTAAAATTGGGAAAGAAAGGACAAATAACTATTCCTAAAAATATAAGAGATGAAGATAACCTAAAAGAAAATGATATTTTTATAGTGCAGCACATGCCGGGAGGAGATATTGTTTTATCTAAGCAAATATATGTTATTAAGACTCCAGAGGACTTAATGTTAGAAGTAATAATGAGAAGCCCAACTATTAATGCTATTGAAGCTTGGGAAGAGGTTAAAAGAGAACGTAAACTTAGATAGGAATTATTTAATTTTCCAAATTTAATAAAAAATAATTTATAATTATATGAAAAAAAGAGATTTTTGTAAAAGAGGACAATTAGACAGGCCATTTATATTTATTTTTATCACGATTGTGTCGGCTTTTGTCTTTATTTTTGGCTTTTACTTAATTAATAACTTAATAAAACAAAGCAATTGCGCACAAGCAGGAATTTTTGTCAATGATTTAAGAAACCAGGTTAACAGATATTATAATTTTGATGCTGGAAGCAGTACTGAAATTAATTTAAATTTACCTACAAATATAAAATATGTCTGCTTTAAGAATTTTGATGAAGAATTGGATAAATTTAAACTTGATCAAATCGAAAATGGGCTTTATGATGTTATGAAAGATTCGGATTATAATATTTTTTTAATACCTCTTAATTATTGCTCGAAAAGTTTCTTTAAAATTGATAAAATTGCTGTTGATGAAAATCCCTTATGTGTTATTAATAACGGAAATATAAAATTAAACTTAGAAAATAAAGGCAGTTATGTTGAATTAAGCAAATCTTAAGGCAAAAATATTTATAGCTAGTTTTATACTGGATTTTGATGAATAAAAAAGGGGTTGAAATAACATTTAATTGGATATTTGTTGCTGTTGCTGGAAGCATTTTATTATTATTCTTTATTTATTTTTCATGGAAGCAGATTGATTTATTTAATGAAATAGGAGTTAATGAGATTGTAGACAATATAAACAACCAGATTGATTCACTTTCTGTAGGGCTTTCCTCAAATAAGGTTGTAAAATTACCTAATGATGTTGTTTTTGAATTTAAATGCGGAAATGTTTTTTATAAGGGCTTAAAAAAGGATACAAAAAATTTAATTTATGCAAGGGGCAATTTCAGCAATGAATTTAATTTATGGACAAAGGCATGGGTTTTTCCTTTTAAAATAGACAATATATATTATGCAGAAAATGTTGAGAAAAGGTTTTTTATTTTAGGGAGCGACAGTTTTTTCTTTGACATGCCTGATAAATTTAGGAAATTTAACAGCTTAAATCAGGTAAACAAAAATGATGTTATAATTGATTTTACAAATTCCAATTACTTTAATACTTACAAAGAAAACAGGGTTTTAGTTGTAGATGCTGGAAAAAATTTAGTAACTTTTTATCCAGAGAAAAAACAAGAGGAATTTTATGATGAAAGCATGTTATTCGGGGCTTTATTTACTGACTACGAAGGGTATAAATGCTTAAAAAACAAGACTTTACAAAGATTAGAATTAATGTCTGATATTTACAAAAAGAAGGCATCTTTACTTAAGGCAAACTCAAGGTGCAATACCCAATATAGTGAACTTGAAAAAACATTTAATTTCTTTAAAAATGACCCTTTGAAATATAAAGGCGTGCTTAATCAACAAAATGAACAAATTAAAAGAGATGGGTGTGTAAATGTCTTCTAAACCTTTTGAAAAAAGCTTTAATGGAAAAACTAATTTTAAGAAAAAGCTTAACCAAAGAACCCTTTTTTGTGAAAAAGCGTTCACGGAAAAACTATGAAAGATATATTTTATAAAAAAGGACAGGTTGAAATAGGAGAAACCTTGCTTGTTTTATTGATAATTATATTTTTAATTGTCGGAGGCATATTTGCTTATTATAAATTTTTTGCAAGGGGTTTGGATAGTTTAGGAAACCAAATAACAGACACTGACAATTTAATTTTACTTCATTCTTTTGGGTATCTTCCTGAGACAAAATGCGAAAATGATGATTGCCTGGATGTGATTAAGTTATTTGCTTTAAAAGAAATAATGAAGGAAAATAAGGCTTATTATTTAAATAAATTCAAAACTAAAAAAATTATTATTCAATTTATTTATCCAGAAGTAAAAAATGAAGCTAAAAATACAGAATGCACTTTGGATAAGCTTCAACAAGTTTCTTTTCCAGAAAATTGTGGTTTTATTATAGTTTATGATGCTTTAGACAAAAAAGAAGCAACATATAGTGTAAGTTTGCCAGTTTCTTTGTATTTTGCCAACTTAAATGAATTCAGGATTGGGTTATTAAAAATACAAGGTGCAGATTAAATTGGAAATATTTATATATAAGTTAATACTTAATAGGTATTATTTAATAACAAATGGTGACTAAAATGGAAGTATTAGAACATTCCCCAACATTGAATACTGTTCTTATGGTAGAAAATGCTCTTAAAAATATTAATGAAAGTATAATTACAATTGCTGAACTAAAAAGAAAACTACCAAAACAAGTTAACCACAATACATTAATGATCATTCTTGAATATCTTGAACAAAGCAATAAAATTGTAGTATCGTTAAAAGGAATTTCATGGATTCATAATACAAATATAAGTATGAGAAATGCAATTACCAAGGGTCTTGAATTATGAATAAAATTGTTAAAGTTGTTCTTTCTTTTGAGGCTGAAGAAGCGTACAAAGAATTGAATACTCTTGCAGTTGACTCTAAAATTGAAAGAAGTATCCTTAACTCAATTGATAAGAAAAAAGAATTAATCAAAGCAAATCCACATTATGGTGAGCCAATTGCTAAAGATAAAATTCCTGAAGAATATAAAAGAAAATACGGTGTTACTAATTTGTTTTGGGTTGAATTATCAAATTTTTGGAGAATGCTATATTTATGAACAAAAAAGGACAGGTTGAAATAATAGGACTAGCAGTATTGGTAGTTTTATTAGTCATAATTTTAGTAGTTGCCTTAAGGTTTAGTTTTAATACTGATGATACTAAGGATGATATAAGATCAAGTTTGATTGCCAATAATCTTTTGAATGCGATTATTAAAGAAAAAAGCAAGATTGATGTAAAGGATTTAATTTATGAATGCTATACTGGAGTAAAAAAAGGAGTTTCCCAAGAAATCAGCTGCATGAAATTAACAAAAGAATTGAATAAAATTATTACATTAAGTTCTGGAAATAAAAATTTTGAATTTAAATTAAGCACAGATTCCTTTGAATTTTTTAAAGAAGGAAAATGTTCGAAAGGCATTCAAAGCAGCCCATACAGGTTTAAAAAAGAAACTATAACTTTTGTTGCAATGATTAAGTTATGTTAATTATTATTTATTAGTAGTAATATTATTTTTTTGTTTAAACATTAAATTCTTTATGCATTAGGTTCATAAGCCCTGTATTTTAAGGATTTTACTAAAATATATCTTCTAGAGTGTATAAATGTTTATAAATAAATAATAACTTAAAATTCTATAATTAAAATAATCTAAGAGACTTGAAAAGTTTCGCTAAAAAAGATTATTGAAATATTAATAAAATATATTGAGTTGACACGGAGGTGTTTATTAATGCAAAGACTAAAACAAGCCATTAGAAGAGTGGCTGCTTTAGGTGTTGGTGTTGCGATGTTAGGAGCAACAGTCACAGGTGCGGTCGCACAAGCAGCAAGTTTAGATTTGGCTAATCTTCCACAGCCATTTGTTTCGAAAGAGGGTGTATTCAGTCAAGACACGGCTCTTGTTGTTGGAAGTAAAGCAGACGTTTCAGATATATTAGGTGTAGGGGATGTAACAGCAAAATTGCAATTTTTATCTAAAACCCCAGTAAGTTCTGCAGGAGCAGTTACTGTAACTGGTGGAGTTACTGAAGATGTTCCTATTGATTTAGGTATAGCAAACTCGACATCAGTAGCTTTAGATTATTCTTTGGAAAAAACAGATATTAATAGTTTTTTTAAAGGGTCAATAAATTTTGTAGATGAAGATGTTGATACACATGATGAATTAGTTTTGCTTAAAACTTCACCATCTATAGAAACTAGTTTAACTAGTTCAGATGATGATTATGAAAGCAATGTATATTTAGAAACAGCAAAGGGTGCTATTAAATATTATTATGTATTTGATGACCAATTAAATGTTTCTAAAGCAACTGCTTCAGAACCTTTGGAAATTAAATTTTTAGGCAAGACCTTAAAAGTTACAAGCGTAGACACAAGCCAAACCAAATTTACTGCAACTGTTGGAACAGAATACTTTATGAAAGTAGGAGATGTAGTAACAGTTGAAGGCAAGAAAGTTACTTTACAAAATGTAGGCAGCAGTGGTGCTATTTTGGTTGATGTTGATGGAAAAGTTGATACTATTGCATCAGATTCAAGCAAAATTGTAAATGGCATTGAAGTAAAGAATGATAATACATTCTATGCAACATCAAAATCAGAAAGATCAGCTTCTTTAATTGTAGGAAAGAATGCACAAGATACTTTTGCTGATGGAGATGCTTATGTAGGTCAGAACAAGAATAACCCAGACTGGACATGGAAATTAGGTAATTTAGGGGCTTTGGCTTCAACCACTATTTCAAGTGGTGAAAGTGATCCAACAGGTCCATTTATAGGTATTCAAAATGACTTTATAAAAGATGACAACACAGACAACCCAGCTGGCTTAGGTGAATGTTATACATTGCCTAATAATTATGCTGAAATATGCTTTGACAGCTTAACTGTACCTGATACAGATTATTTGACAGTTACAATTGAATACCAAAGCAGTGCAGATACAGCAAAATCAAAATTAGCAAGAGCTGGCTCAAGTACAAGTGCAATTTATATACATGCACCTGGTGATGAAAGATTTGTTATTCCAGGAACTTTACCACAAGTAAATTCAAATGGAACTTTAAATAACAATGATATTAAGACAAGTGAAGTATGGTTAGCTGTTGCAAGTACTGGAACATCTGGCGGAACTGTAGGGGCAGTAGCCAGAGAATTAGATATATTCTACAGAGATGTTAATGCAAACCCTAATGTAAAATATTTGGGAGCATTGAATATTTCCAATACAAGCAGAGCCCAGTTTTTGAGAATGAATTTCCTGGGAACTAAAGACAATAATGTAAGATTTAATTTTAGTACAGGTGCTAGTGGTAATGATGAAGCTCCATTTACATTAGGAACTTCCTTATCTAACTACACACTACATGTCTGGACTAGGGGAGATTCATCTACTGAATTGGATGCAACTACAGATGACTTAATGATGAACTTTACAGTAGCTAGTGGTAACTGGTCTTCTTTAGGAGCAACTGCTTCAAAAGAAGAAGCTGGAGAATTACACTGGCAGAAAAATGGTTCTTTATCTTTTACACAATTAGGTACTAAAGATGAAGACCACAGAACAAAATATGGTATTATAGTAAGAGACCCTAAGAGCAATGGTGCTTCAGACAAAGTAGTTTTAGAAATACCTGGTGACCAAGTACAAGCTAATGTAGTTGTCAAGGGATCAGCTGCAACAGTATCAGGTGGTGGAGTAACTTATATTCCAGCAAAGATAACTGTTAACACATTGAAAGATACAGAAGTAAGTGATCCAACAGCATTTAGCTTAATCTTAGTTGGCGGACCTTGTGCAGATCCTTTAGTTGAAAGGGTATCAGCTTTAGGTGTTAAATGCGGCGAATGGCCATTAGCTCCAGGTGAAGCAATGCTTAAACTAGCAAGCAATGGCGATAAAGTTGCATTGTTAATAGCTGGTACAGATGCTGCTGATACAAGAATGGCAACCAAAGTATTCAGTGACTTTGAGGACTACAAATTAAGTGGTGCTCAAGTAACTTTAACTGGTACTGTAAGCTCGCCATCTGTGAAGAGCAGAAGTGCATAAAACTTTTTAAAAGTTTTATCAAAACTATTAAAAATTGAGTTAAAAACTCTTTTTTTCTTTTATTTATTTGTTTTATTTTTTATTTTAAAAAACTTTATAAATTCACTTTGGATTTTAGTTTTATGAAGAAAATTTTTTATTTAGTACTTGTTGTTTTATTATTTTTCTTTTTATATTTATTTATAAATAATACAAAGAATACAGATAAATTTGAGCCAGCGCAATTAGAGAAGGTTATTATTAATGAAAACAATAACCGTTATAATATCTTTCCAGCAGTAGTTGAAGCTTATAAAAACAAAAAACCTTTATTTAATATTGAAGAAATAAGAAACAAAGATGACAAAGAAAAATATGATGAAAAAGTAAGAGATAAAATAACTGAGCTCATGAATATTCCCTTTACATCACCAGAAAGTCCAGAAAGAGATGCAATAAACCAGGTTGACATGGGAAAATATATACAAAAAAAGATCGAAATATATACTTCAAGTGCAACGCGTTCTTATGCTTATTTGCTTGTGCCGAAAAACATTACATTTCCATCACCAGCAATTTTGGCAATGCACCAGCATGACGGTTTTTATGAATATGGCAAAGATGAAGTTGCTGGCAATGCTGGAAACAAAGATTTATTTTATGGAAAAGAACTTGCTGAAAGAGGATATGTTGTTTTAGCAATAGATGCTCCTTTATTTGGTGAGAACAAGGCAACAATCTCAGAAAACTCTCCTGAAGTTTTAGAAGATTTTAGTGTACGTGCAGTGCTTGTTTACGGGCATTCTCCTTTAGGACTTACATTTCAGGGAGACTTGTCAGCATTGAATTATTTATATTCATTAAAAAATATTGACAAAAACAAAATCGGATGCATAGGACATTCTTTTGGCGGAACAAGATGCATGTATTTGGCTGCTCTTGATGACAGAATCAAAGCGACAGTAATATCAAATGCTGTAGCTAACCAGAGACCGAATTATACTACTGGAATTTTTAATACTTGGTTAACTTTATTACCTGGAGTAGCAAAATATGTTAAAACAAACGGCATATTGGCTTTAATTTCACCAAGACCTTTAATGGTTATTTACTCTGAAAATGACCCGATTTTTCCAAAAGAAGAAACTGAAACACAGCTCAAACCATTAAATGAGTTATATTCAAGACTAGATAATGAATCTAATTTTGTTTCTTTATTTATACCAAATGCATCACACGCTTTTCCTACCAAGTATCACGAACAAGCTTATGAATTTTTTGATAAATACTTAAAAAATTAAGTTTATAAATTGAAGAACTTCTTTTTTATTAATGCCGCGATCGCATAACCTGGTATAAGCTTTTTAGAAAAAGCTTAAGCAAAAAACTAAAAATTTTACAGGAGATTGCACTGGCCTTGAGTAAGCTTTTAGAAAAAGCTTAAGCAAAAATAATATTCAAGGAAGCCAGGCCTAACAAGGCCTCTCGGTTCAAAGAAAACTTTTAAAAAAAGTTTTATCAAAAACGTTAAAAGTTATTGAAAGTCCGAGTCGCGGCGTTATTCATATTGCGTAGTTCCATTTTATTTAAATAGTAAGCAGAACTATGCATATTGTATGGTTCAGAAATTAAAAAAAGAATAGATTGATCATTATATAGAAGATGAAAAGCCAGAAATAAGAATGACAGAACTAGAACAAATAAAATTAATGAAGGAACTGGGTTTAAACAAATAAGAAGAATTTTCCGTAAATTTAGAAGATATTATAACAACAAAGTAATTTCTTAAAATTTGACCAAAAAGGTTAAAAATGTTGAAATCTATATAAACTTATGGCAAAACAAGAAATGCAAGAAATGGTTAGAATACCAAAAAAAGAATATGAAGAACTTTTAGAAGAAGTCGGTATACTTAGAGATCCAGAAATGATGGAAGCTATAAAAGAAAGTAAAGAAGCTGAAAAAAAGGGAGTGAAGAGCTGGAAACTTAAAACTCATCTATAAACTTCTTTATGAGTTCCTACTGAAAAAACTATAATTTCTTTTGTTTCATCATTAATTCTGTAAACTATTCTTAGATCAGAGCCTAACCAACAACTCCACAAACCAGCTAATTTTCCTTTTAATTTATGAGCATCTAAACAATCTCTTGGATTTTCTTTTAGTTTTTCTAATTTTTCTGATATGGTTGAATTTGATTGAAGAGCTTCATAATATTGCTTTTCAGCTTTCCTACTTTTAGTTACTATTTCATACATTAATAAAAAATAAATTACAATTATTTATATATCTTATTGAATTTCTAAGTTCAGAACTTTTACATACTAAAATCCCAGTTACTCGACATGATAGGAAACTTCGAGTCGCGGTGTTATTCATATTGCGTAGTTCCATTTTGTTTAAAGCAGACCAAAACTCTTAAAAACTTTAAAATCTGTTAATTACATATGAAACAGGACGTAATTGTAATTTCAAGAAAGGAATATGAAGGTATGAAAGAAACTATTGAAATTCTTCAAGATGAAGAATTAATGGATCAAATTAGAGAAAGCGAAGAAAATCTTAAGAAAGGAGTTAAATTCAAAAAATTAGATATTTAGTATATTTTATGCGAGCCTGCGGCTATAACATCTATTCTTTTATTTTTATCGTCAATTAGGTAAATAATTCTTAAATTTGAGCCTAACCAACAACCCATTTACTTTGCAAACGTCCATGTAAAGGATGGGCACCAGAATTTTCTCGAGGATTTTCTTTCAGATTTTTTAATTTTTCAAGAATATCATTTCTAGAATTTTTTATTTCTTCTAGTTTCTTTTCAACCCTTTTGTTTGCGGGATAAATTTCATACATAATATTTTATATTAGAAGTTTCTATATAAATTTTATTGAGATAGACCTTACAATTTAAGTTCTACAAACCTATGCAACTAGCATATGGTGGGCAGCGGCGATTATTTTAAAGATTTACCAAAAAGATTAAAAATGTAAGGGTCTTTAGAATTCTTATGAAAGACAAAGTAACTGAAAGAATAACCATATACTACAATTATATTTTCTAGTTACAAATTATTTAAATAGCTAATATTTTATTTTAATTTGATGATTGACCATAGTATTTATCAAGAGCCATTGGTAAGCCGTTATACTGACAAAGATATGCAAAAATTATTTTCTGATGATTTTAAATATACTACCTGGAGAAAATGCTGGACTGCTTTAGCAGAATCACAACTAGAATTGGGGTTAAATAGAATTTCCAAAGATATGGTTTTAGAAATGAACAAAGCATTAGAAGAACCAATTGATTATGAATTTGCTGCCAAACGCGAGAAAGAAATTAGACATGATGTAATGGCTCACATAGATGAATTTGGAAGACATTGTCCAACAGCAAAGAAAATAATTCACTTTGGGGCTACATCTGCTTTTGTGACTGACAATACTGAATTAATTCAACAAAGAGAAGGCTTACTTATTATAAAAAAACAATTAATAAATACAATTTATAATTTAAGAAATTTTGCTGAAAAATATAGGGGGCTAGTTACTTTGGGATATACACATTTGCAGCCAGCACAGCCAACAACTGCAGGAAAAAGAAACACACTATATTTACTTGATTTGCTATTTAATTTGAACCAGATTGAACATGCTGAGGATTTAATTATGGCAAGGGGAGCAAAGGGCACTGTTGGAACACAAGCCAGTTTTTTAGAATTATTTGACGGGAATTATGAGAAGGTAAAGGAATTAGATAAAAAAATTGCAGAAAAATTAGGATTTAATAAAATATTTCCTGTAACTGGGCAAACTTATACAAGGGGGCTTGATACTATAATTGCTGAATCTTTAGCATCAATCGGAGAATCTGCACATAAGTTTGGATTTGATTTAAGAGTTTTGGCTCTTTTGAAAGAGCAAGAAGAGCCTTTTGAAGAAAAACAAGTTGGGAGTTCTGCTATGGCTTATAAAAGGAATCCAATGAGGAGTGAAAGAATGTGCGGATTTTCAAGAAAATTAATGGGTCTTCCTTTGAATTTTGCACATACACATGCCAGCCAGTTTTTTGAGAGAACATTAGATGATTCGGGAATAAGGAGAATGGATATACCGCAAACATTTTTACTAACAAATGCTATTTTAAAATTATATTTAAATATTACCAATGGCATGGTAGTTTATCCAAGCCAAATTAAAAAGCATTTAGATGAAGAACTTCCTTTTATTGCTACAGAAGAAATTTTAATTGAAGCTTCTAAAAACAGAGATAGACAAGAAATACATGAATTACTTAGGGAACATAGCCAGGCTGCAGGCAAAAAAATAAAAGAAGAAGGAAAAACAAATGATTTATTTGAAAGACTTGCAAATGATTCCAGGGTCGGGGTTGACAAGCAATTTTTAGATAATCTGCTTCTGCATCCAGAGAAATTTTCAGGAGCTGCTGAAAGACAAACTGAAGAATTTTTAAGAGAACAAATTGATCCTGTGCTTCAAAAATACCATCATTTTATCGGGGTTTCTGATTATTCAATAAGGGTTTAAAAATAATTTTTTATTCTTAATAAAATTTTCTTATATAATGGCTTTATAATAAAAATTGAAGCAACGAGAACCATACCAATCGTGAAATTCTTAATTAACAAAATTTTATTTATTATTATTGATATAACTGCACTGAAATTATAACCCAAGTATAAAAATACAGGTACAAAAATTATAACTGCAAAAAAATCAAACAAGAAAAATTTGAAATTATTTACTTTTGCAGAACCTGCAATTACAGGGCTTAAGAACCTTAACCCGACAACGAATCTCAATAAAAAGATTGTTTTACCCATATGCTTTTTCATATGTTTTTCATATTTTGCAAATTTCTTAGGCATGAGGGTTTTTACTTTATTTATATAATAGCTACTATGCTTGCTTATTAAAAATAACAGATTGTCACCAATTAATACACCAATAACTCCTATAACCAGTATCTTATCAAATTCTGCAAAACCATAACCTGCGAAATAGCCTACTAAAATCAAGACCAATTCTTCAGGTATTGGTATTATTGCTATGATTATTAACAATAAAAAAATACCTATATAAGAGAATTCGTTTACATAAGTTAAAATAAATGACTGCAGGTCTATCATTTTATCATAATTGTTTCCTTTAAATTTCTAAAATCTTCATCTCCAGTAACTACTTTAGCATTTAATTTTCTCGTTGTTAATAAAACAAAAACATCTGCTAACCCCATATGTTTTCTTTCTTTTCTCATTTCAAAGTGAAGCTCCCCAGCTTCTTCTGCAAACTGAATGTCTATGTTATAAATTTTTGACAATGACAAAAGCGACTTTTTTTCTTCTTCAAAACTTAAAGAATTTCTTTTATAGGAACTAACTAATTCAGAAATTGTAATAATGTTTGTATAAATTATGTTTTTAGAGTTCTCTATGATCTCTTTTACTTTTTCACCACTTTTTGTGCCATTAAAGTATTCAATCCACGCATAAGCATCTATGACATAATTCATTCTTTTCTTTCTAATTGTCCTTTGAATTTATCTTCCTTTGAGAAGGAAGCTAAACCTTTGGAAATTCCGAATCCACTTTTTTTAATTTTTTCAATATTAATTTTTATTATCTGATCTTCTTTTAAATCCTGATTTTCTACAATTACTTTTGGTATGGTAACTATCAAAGAGCCTCCAATTTTTCTTGTTTTTGTTATTGCTTCCATTTTATTATACTATTGATATAATTTAATTATATATAAATGTTATCTTTTTAATACATAATTATCTGTGCGAGTAATAAAATACTAATTTCTCCTTTTCTTTTTTATCCAATCTTACGAAGAATTTTCTTTCCAATTGTGCCATTTGATTTACTTTGAGTTTTTTTACTGAAGGCTCTGCGAGACCTTTTATTATTGAATTATCTGACATTATTATTTCTATATTTATTAAATCTTTAGAAACAGGAAGCCAATGAATCAATTTTGCGTTTAAATCCTTGTTTAATTCTATTGAATTGAATTCATTGTTTTTGAAATTAAACAAATGCATTAATCTGTAAAATTTATTATTTTCTATATTTTCCTCTATGTAAAATTCATCATTTGTTCTAAATTTCCTGGAACCTTTTTTCGGAAAGTCAGGATGGAGATCTATTTTTATGTTTAATTTTGGTGCATTTTTAATAATTATTTTTTTAGGATTTTCTATAAAAAAATACCTGTTTGCTTCTTTATCTATTATCTCCCTGTTAAAAGCAGCCAATGTATCTATAGAGACGTTAATGTCTGATTTAGTCAAGCCAATTTCTTTATGAAATTTTTTTATAGCTTCTGGCCTGAAACCACGCCTTTTTAATGATTTTATTGTTCCTAATCTCGGGTCATCCCAGCCACTTAATTTTCCTTCATTGATTAATTTTTTAGTCTGAGATGTACTTTTAATACCTTGGACTAATAATTTTCCATGATACATTGTTTTTGGATATGTCCAGTTGAAATATTTATAAATATAATTCTGCCTTACATCAGAAACTTTTAAGTCTATACCTCTTAAAATGTGGGTAACTTTTAATTCATAATCATCAATTGCAGATGCGAAATTCAATAATGGCCATACTTTTGCTTTTTTATTTAACGGGTGCAATGATTTATTTATTATTCTGAATGCTGGCCAGTCTCTAACTGCAGGATCCGGGGCATCAATATCTGTTTTTATTCTTAAGACAGCCTGACCTTCTTTGTATTTATTAAACATATTTTTCCATCTTTCCAGTTGTTCTTTTACTGGCAAAGACCTGCATTTGCATTCCATAGATTTTTGTATTAATTTACGCCATTCTTCTATATTACAATTACAGACATAAGCCAGATCTTTTTTTATTAATTGTTCAGCATAATTATAATAAATTTTTAATCTTTTTGACTGAATTATTATTTTATTAGGTTTAATATTTAAAAATTTTAAATCTTCTATGATCCATTTGTAAGCTTCCTTTATTGGGACTTTTGTTTTCGGGTCTGTATCATCGAAACGCAGGTAGAATTTACCACTGTATTTTTTTGATATTACATAATTCCAATAAGAAGGCCTTGTTCTTCCCAATGATAAAGGACCATTTGGATTTGGGGCTACTCTCATTATTACTTTTTTCATTACTGCATTTTCCAAGTCTGGAATCTGCCTTTCTTTTTCTTCTTTTTTATATTCCAACAATTCCGGGGCAATTTCATTTAATTTTGAAATTTGCTGATTTAAATTTAAAGAATTAACTTCATTGATTATTTTTTTAGCTTCTTCAATTATTTTATTTTTATCTATATTTTTTACTTCTGAGAATACTTTTCCTATTACTGCGTTTAAGTTGGCTTTGCCTTCATATTTTACTGCGTTCTGCAGGGCGTACTTTAATATTATATTATGCATAAGCTAAGGTTAATTAATGAATTTTTAAAGTTAACTAAGAATTTTTATTATTTTTTAGTTATAACAATATATATATATAGCAAAATTTATCTTTTATATGAGAGGTGTTTATATTTTATGATAAATAAAGAGAGCTTATTTATTTTCGGTGCAATTTTAATTTTATTTATATCTCTAGTTTCTTTTGATATTGTTGATACAAGTTCAGTTAATACTGAAAGTTTTACAGGACAAGTAACAGCTAATCAATGCACACAACAATGTACAGATTATGCGCATCCTGTGCGAACTAATTGCAGAAGTGTTGGAAGATTTTTTAGCAGAAGAACTGTTTGTGATTATCTACCATTACTTAATCAAAATTGTTATGATCAATGCATAGCTTCTTGCACGTCAAACTGGCAATGTTCTGATTGGAACCCATCTACTTGCCCTTCATCAAGACAACAAACAAGAACATGTACAGATGGAAATAATTGCGGTGTAAATACGGGGAAACCTGCTGAAACACAAAGCTGCATACCACCAACATGTGCTACAAACTGGCAATGTTCTGCTTGGAGCAGTTGCAATAGATTATTTGGAGGAGGAAGACAACAAACAAGAACATGCACAGATGGAAATAATTGTGGTGTAAATACAGGAAAACCTGCTGAAACACAATCATGCAGCATAACTTCTCGAGGACCTTGCACTCCAGACTGGCAATGTTCAGATTGGGTTACTTGTTCATCATCAGGAAGTCAAACAAGAACATGCACTAACAGAAATAATTGCAGAACAACTACTGGAAAACCTGAGGAATCACGAACCTGCACAATGCCAGATCTTGTAGTACAGAGTGCCAAATTTATAGACGATAAAGGAAATGACGTTACTTCGACAACAATTCGTTTAGACCTTAATAGAATATATTATGGAGTTACCAATCCTCCTTACCTTAGGGTAGTTTATGAAATCAAAAATCAAGGTTTAGGTTCTGCAAGTAGTATTAGTAAAAGTAAAATTTTTACTTATTTAGTTCTAACTAATGGGGTGGTCTTTTCGACAATTCCGCCGGAACCAAATACTTATTTGCCTGGAGAAACTAAGTCTTTTACGACAGATAAATTATCTATAGCGTTATATAGTGGAATATTTCCTAGATATGGACAATATTGTTTGAATTTGAGAGTAGACGCAAACAATACTGTTACAGAATCAAATGAAAACAATAATGAACTAAATGGAGTATGTATTAAACTGGCTGAGGCTTTTTAATTTTTAAAGACATGGAACAATATGAATTTAAAAAATTTGTAAATAGTTTAAATAAATTGATGGAAAGCATAACTGCTTCTTCTATGCAATTAATAGTAAATTATAACAAAAGAAAGAAAAATGAATTGTCAACTGATGATAAAAAATTATTGAAATATTTTATGGAAGATGTAAAAGAAGCTTTAACTCTTATTAAAAAAGAAACGAATATATCAAGCACACCAATAGAATTTCCAAAAAAGGGTTTTGACGGGGCTAGAGAACTAATTAAAAAGGCAAATAAAACTTATAAAGATTTTAAAATAAGTTTCAATGAACAATCTAAAAGAGTTCTTTTGAAAGATTTATGTACAGATCAAGAAAGAGTTCTTTTGAAAGATTTATGTACGAATCTAGTCTTAATTAGTCAATATTTTGATTTTTTGGAATTAGGTTATTGGACAAAAAGCCCTTAATTAGTCAATATTGGACAAAAAATAAATTTTAAATGTGTCTTTGTTTATATAAATGTAAATTAAACCTTTTTTCTTTTTTGATTTAAATATTAGTTATGTTATAGTGAAACAATAAATTTAAGTACATTACTTATAATAAAAATCTTAATGCCAGAGATAAAATTAATTAAAGAAATTGACCAAAGAATAAAGGATATTAATATTATTGCAAATAGAATAGTTGAAAGATATAAAACAAGAAAAAGCAAGGTCATGAGCAAGGATGATAAGACATTACTTGATACTTTATATGGGGAGATTTCAACAGTTTCAAAGAAAATAGAAAAAATAATTAATATACCTTTGGAAATGAGAGGTGAAATTCAAGGTAAAAGCAATTTTGAAGCAATAGTAATTAATCATTTAAAAGTTATAAATTCATATTGGGAAGAAGCTAAAGAATCTGATTTTTCAGATAAAACTGCATTAGATGGTTTCCTTACTCGTCTGCAATATCTGAAATATCAATTTGTGGCAATAGCTTCTGGAGGATTTTGGCATTAACATTAGAATTCTCTTAAAATATTGTTTATGTCTTTTTTAAGTTTTTTTAATACACTCACTTTATACTGTAATTTTTCTTCTTTCATAGCCTTAACTATTTTTGGCAAGTTTTCCTCATCTGGCTTTTTTTTGATCTAATCTCATCTCTATATATAGTTTCATTCCAATTTCTTAAATCTTTTTCAGCCCCAGCCAAAGCAGCATAAATTGCTTTGATATATCTATCATTCTCATTAAATTTTTTATAACCCAATATATTTTCTTCAACGAGCACACCTATTTTTTCAAGAAAATCTGAAAGACCCATAGATTTATTCTGTTTATTTTATTTATTAATTTATCTTTCAAGAAGCTTTGTAAAATGTTTTAAAACCAGCGAAGTTATAGATTTTTATGAATGCCTTAAATAATAGAGAAACAAAAACAATTGTTTGTATTCTGGCATGATTTTTTAATAATTGCTCTTTCTATTTATAATAGACGTTTTCTTCTATTGGTAATAGAAACTCTGAATTTTTATGCTTTAAAAGCAGAAGATTTATATACCTGCTATTATTAATTATATATTAATTTTAGCAGGGTTAAAATGTATATAAAAAGAACTTTAGAATTGGAACTTCGAAGGTACATAAATAAAAGGGAGATTATGGCAATAGTCGGGCCTAGACAGAGCGGAAAAACAACATTAATGAATTCTATATTTAAGGGTCTTGAAAAGGCAGTTTTTTTAAATTTTGAAGATAGAGAAATACTGGAATTATTTAATGAAGATCTAAAATCATTTATAGAACTTTATATAAAAAATAATGATTATATATTTATTGACGAATTTCAGTATTCTAAAAATGGCGGAAAAAATCTGAAGTATATTTATGATAATTATAACATAAAAATAATTATTTCTGGTTCTTCTACAAGTGATTTAAGTGTAAACAGCATAAAATATTTAGTAGGAAGAATTTTTGTATTTACTCTTTATCCATTTTCTTTTGAAGAATATCTTGGTTATAAAGAGCCAATTTTATATAATAATATTTACCTTAATAAAAAATTAACTGATATAATTAATGAAAAGATCTATTCTTATTTTGAAGAATTCTGCATATATGGGGGCTATCCCAGGGTTGTATTGAGTGAAAGCAAAAAAGAGAAAGAAACAGTTCTAAAAAATATTTACAATACTTATCTTCTGAAGGAAATAAGAGAAATACTTAATATACGGGATGATTA
Source organism: Candidatus Woesearchaeota archaeon (assembly GCA_964513145.1). GTDB lineage: Archaea > Nanobdellota > Nanobdellia > SCGC-AAA011-G17 > JACPIM01 > JAGWAC01. The sequence goes on along the minus strand of CAZELK010000009.1, from coordinate 17,986 downwards.
TAAAATAAGCAAACTGGCCAGTGCCTTAGCTTTGCAAGTAGGAAGCACAATTAATTACAATGAGCTTTCGAATATTACTGGGTTTAATTATAAGGATTTATTAAATAAAATTAATATTCTTGAGAAAACTTTTATATGCCTGAGAAGCCAGCCTTTTTATACAAATAAAAGACTGGAGCTTATGAAAACCCCAAAAATATTCTTTTTGGACAATGGTTTTAGAAATATAATAATTAAGAATTTTCAGGATCTTAAGAACAGACCTGATAAACCAATGTTATATGAGAATTTTATTGCTTCTGAAATAGCAAAACTGGGCTTTGATATAAAATACTGGAGAACAAAATCCAAGGCTGAAGTTGATTTTATTTTGGAAAAATCAGGCAATATAATCCCAATAGAAATCAAATCAGACTTAAAAGCCCCCAAATTTACAAAATCTTTTTTGAGTTTTATTGAAAAATACAAACCAAAACAAAAATTCATTTTTTCAGAGAAACTCTATGATGAGAAAAATGAAGTAAAATTCAGACCTATGTTTAGTGTAGAAAAGGAAATAAACAAAATTTGAAAATTATATCTGTGATTATCTAATTTTTCTTTTTTTGAATTTTTTAGCTATTCTTGGCATATTTTCTTGCCGGGTTATTTGACATAATTTCTTTCTATTTATAATAGAAACTTTCTTCTATTGGTAATAGAAACTTTTATATATTGGGAATGAATACTTTTATTCATGATTTCAAAGGATATTTTAAAAGAAATAATAATCTCTCAAAGAGAATTTCTGAATAATTTGGATCTTGGAATTTTAAGAGAAAATAATATTGAGATATCTGATTCTTTCGCTGTTTTGATAACTGGAGTAAGAAGATGCGGAAAAAGCACTTTTTTAAATCAAATATCGAGAAAACAAAAAAATTGGTATTATTTAAATTTAGAGGATCCCAGACTGGATGGATTTGAATTAACTGATTTTAACAAGGTAGAAGTAATAATAACAGAGTTATATGGCGAAAATGGTATTTATTTTTTTGATGAAATACAAAATATTGACAAATGGGAAAAATTTATCAGATATTTAGTTGATAAAAAAGAAAAGATTATTATAACTGGTTCAAATGCTTCGCTTTTAAGCAGAGAGCTTGGCACGAAATTAACGGGCAGACATTTACAAAGCGAATTATTTCCATTTTCATTCAAAGAATTTCTGAGTTTTAAAAATGAAAATCCATCAGTTAAATTTATTGAAGAGTATCTGGTTAAGGGGGGATTTCCCGAATATTTAAAAAATAATAATCCAGCTATACTCAATGAGTTACTTTCTGATGTAATAATGAAAGACATAGCAGTAAGATTTGGAATAAAAAATACTAGCATCCTGATCAAAATTGCAATTTTTCTTATAAGCAATGTTGGAAAGGAATTTTCTTATAATTCTATAAAAAACATGTTTAAAATAAAATCTGTACAAAGTGTTATAGACTATATTTTTTATTTGGAAAATGCTTATTTAATATTTACAATTCCCAGGTTTAGTTATTCCTATAAACAACAGCAAATCAATCCAAAAAAAGTTTATTCTATAGACAATGGTTTTTCCAATGTTAATTCTGTCTCTTTCTCAGATGATAAAGGAAAAATGCTTGAAAATATTGTTTTTTTAAATTTAAGAAGGAAGCATAAAGAAATATTTTATTTCAGGGAGAAAAATGAGTGCGATTTTATTATAAAAGACAAGGGAAAAGCAATACAAGCTATTCAAGTTTGTTTGGAAATTAATGAGGAAAATCAAGAGAGAGAAATTAATGGAATAAAAGAAGCCATGTCTAAATTAAAAATTAATAATGGAATAATGATTACTTTAAATCAGGAAGACAGATTAAATAATATAAAAATTATACCTGTTTGGAAATGGCTGTTAAATGATTAATCTAAATAATAGAGAAACAAAAACAATTTTAGAACAACTGAAAAATCAGTTTGGCATAAAAACTTTAGAATTAGACTGTTTATTTTATAAAAATAAAGACAATAAAATTTTTTTGATTACAAAGGATTTAGCTAAAGTAGATTTAAGCAGGTTTAATGTAAATTCTTTTGGGTTGTATTTTGGCAAGATTGAACAAAGCGGAATAAGACTGAGCATTTCTGGAACGCAGTTAATTGGAAGCAAGGCAACTAAAAATGTTTTAGAAATCAATAAAAAAGAAGAATGGCTAAATGGAAGTAATTTAGAATGTGATTTAAATAAAAAAGGATGGGTTATAGTTAAAAATGAGGATGATTTTTTGGGTTGCGGATATTGTAAAAATGGTGTTCTTATGAATTTTATTCCAAAAAGAAAATAACAGACTTTGTTTGATAAGTACATAAAAAATCAGACCTATTATGCAGAATTAAGAATCTTTGAGCATGGGGCAAAGTGCTTTGCATAAAAACTAGTTGTTTTCTTGTACAATAATTTCTGTCTACATTGCAATAAATATAATAATCTTTAAATATATAAATAATGGAAAATAATTATGAATTTTGAAGAATCAAGGGTTAAGTTTTTTAAGATTTTCTCTAACTTGCCTGAAAAAGTCAGAAATGAGGATATTATTGCAGTAATTGATGACAAACCCTATACTTGGAATGTTGCATATTTTGAGATAAAAAGTAATTCAGAAAAAGGCAGAAAAATTTTAAATACTCTCAAAGAGCTAGAAATAATATGAACAAAGAAAAAGAAGAAAGGAAAAAAATAACTCCCGAATTACAAAAATTGATTTTGGCTAGAATGGAAATTATGCCTCCAAATTTTAAACTTTCTATAGGGGATAAGGGAACATTCAATAAATCTCAATTGATGGAACATATCCAAAAAGGGGATGATATTGGCTTACAAATAATAGATATGCAAATGAGTTTTATACGAGCATTAACAAGCGGTAAATTAATAGAAACCATAAATGAATCAAATGAATAATAAAATTGTTCTGATTACAAGACCCAAGTATGACGATGGTACTGAATACCTTTGTTACTATTCTTTATTGATAATTAAAGAGGCAAAAAAATTAGGAATAGATATTACAGATTTTGAAGGTGAAAAAGCAAATTCTGAAAATGTTGAAAAGTTTGTTCGTAAAAAAGACCCCAAATTAGTTCTTATTAATGGTCATGGAAGTAGTTCTTCTTTAGAAGGACATAACGGAGAAATTATTTTCTCGATAGATAAGAATATTCATTTATTAAAAGATAAAATTGTGTATGCTAGAGCATGCCACGCAGGAGTAAATTTTGGTAAAGTTATGGTAAAAGATAATGAAGGATGTTTTATAGGCTATACTACTCCTTTCTCTTTTTGGATAGATGATAGATATTCAGCCACGCCTTCAAAAGATAAGACGGCAAGCCTTTTTTTGGAGCCATCAAATGAACTTATGAAATTTTTAATAAATGGAGATTATACATTTAGAGCACATGAAAAATCTAAAAAATTTATGATAGAAAATATGAAAAAGGTTTTAGAAATGAAGAATAAAGAAGAGCCTGGCGCTATTGGTTGGCTACAGGTTCTGTGGAATAATTATGAGGGTCAAGTCTTAATCGGTAATTCCGAAGCTAATTTTTGAGTCATTATATTAATTTATTCTCGTGCAGAAATTTTGATATTTGTGCAAGCTAAAATTATATAAAACTCTATCTAATGACTTCTTGAGAAAGCCAAAATAATAAAGCCATATAAATTCTGAGTATTTATATTTATGATTAAGATGAATAAAAAAATAAGAACTGTCAAAGTCAATGAAAGGGGGCAAATAGTTATACCTGAAGAAATAAGAAAGGATTTGGGCATTAAGGAATCTTCAACATTAGTCATAATAGAAGAAAATAATGAAATTATTTTGAAAAAAGAATCTGAAGTTTTGAAAGAAATCGATGATGATGAAGAACAATTTTGGAAATCCTTAACTAAAGAAAGCATGAAAAGAGCATGGAGCAAGGAAGATGAGATATGGGACAAACTTTACAAAGACTTAAAATGAATCAGCAAAATTGGTTATGCTACCTATGCTACCGAATTTACAGATTTTATTCAATGGACAATTTTGGCATAATGGTTTATTTTTGCAGTATTTTTTCCCTAATTCAACCAACAAAGCATGAAATTCATTATATATTTTAAAATCTTTTTCTAAATTATTCATGAATAATAACTGCAATTCTTCGTATTTATTTTCTTTAAATCCGAGCCTTTGCATTATTCTCTTTGTGTATACATCAATTACAAAATATGGCTGCCTGTATGCATATAATAATATTGAATCTGCTGTTTCCGGACCTACGCCCCATATATTTAATAAATTTTCACGGGTAATTTCTTTTTTTGAATTTAAAAATTCAACAAACTCTTTTATTTTCATGGATTTTTGATTATTGTAACCAGAACTCTTTATTATTTCAGCTAATTTACTTGTATTTATTTTCCTTAAATTTTTTAAATCTATAAGTTTGTATTTATTTAATTCCTGCAATGATTTTTCAGCATTTTTCCAATTTGTTGACTGAGTTAAAATTGCCCCGATACAAATTTCTAAAATTTCTTCTTCTGAATCCGGATGGGAAAAATCATTAGAAAAATAATTATTTTTAATTGGCCACCAGCCCTGCGGTTCGAAACTTTTGTATAAAATATTGTAAATTTGGTTGATTTTTTGCGCTTTTTCCATTTTGGATTTTGGAATCGATAAGTATATATATAAATTTTTATACATAATTTAAGGTGAATTAATGAATAAGAGGTTAATGCAATTTAGTAGTTTTTTTATTCTTATTAGCTTATTTGTAATCTTTGTTTGGGCTGGATCTGGAGAAAGCATGGATATTTCACAAGGTCTTTACAGCATTGAAATCAATAATATTACTGAAGGTGGCAGATTATTAAATAAACTTAATATTACTACAGGAGAAAATTTAAATTTTACATGTACTGCACAAATGTCAAATAACAGAACATTACCTGAAAATGGTTCAGCAGCTATAATTACAAATGTTAGTTTTTATCATAATCTTAATAGCACATATGTTGGGTTAAATATATCTTCTACTTATGATGTAGTAAACAGTTCTAATTTTACAATTAAAGTATTACAAGTTAATGCTACTAATACCTCTAACTCAGTAAACTTTAGAATATCTAATGGTACTATAACTTATAATGCAAATGGCGGGTGGACAGGTGTAAATACTTTAAGTGATGGCAACTTTTCAATAGCTTGTGCAGCAGCAACCAATAATACAGGTACTTTCAATTATTCTTCAAATATCACTTTAACTATAGACAGAATACAACCTAATTTTTCATTATTAAACATAACAGATGGAACAATAACTCCTTTGCAAGCAAGTCTTAACGGAACTTCAACAGCAACTGCAAATGCTTATTTTGTAAACAATACTAATTTAACTTTAAGAGTGACGCTTACAGATCCTTTTGTTGAAACTGTCAGGGTTTTTTGGACGACTAATAATACTCCAGTCAGTTTAAATGATTTTAGAACAAGAATAAATATTAATAATTTAACTTTAAATAAAATTGTTCAGCCTTCTTCAAGTCTAAATGCATCAGTATTTAATGGATCTTTTTTAGTTGGCGGGGGAAGTGATGAAGGCATTACCAACTTATCATTATTTGTTGACGGAACTACTATTAATTTTATGTTAGTTGCCAATGATTCTGCTGGCAATATCAAGAACTTTTCAAATGGCGGGGCTGGATTTAATATAACTATAGATGGTAAAACTCCTAATTTTAATCTTTCTTCCAATTCTTTATTTAATGTGACAGATGGATCAACAATTTTAGAATTAAATGGTCTTAATGGTACTTTACGAGGAAGCCCAATCTATTTAAAAAATGATTCCAGCTTAAACTTTAGAGTAACTATAACAGAACCAAATGTTGATTCTGTTAAATTATATTGGACAGCAAATGGTACAGTAGTAAGTTTATCTGAAACAAGCACTCATAATAGATCAGGTGCAGGAAATACAACAAGATTAAATCCTAGAAACTTAACATTAAATAGATTAGTTACTCAATCAAGCGCAAATAATAACAACTCTGTATGGAATGGGTCATTCTTATTTGGTGGAAATGGAAGTACAGCATTTACTTATCAGGATAATGTTGTAATTAATTTTATGCTAGTTGTTAATGATTCAGCAGGCAATATAAAAAATTTATCAAACAATGGGGCAGGATTTAATTTTACATTAGATGGGCTAGTTCCTACAATTTCGTCCTTTACTTTAGATAAAACAAGATTAGCAACTTTAAATTCTATTAAGGCAACATGTGAATCAAATGATACTTCTCCAGTTTCATTTAAGATAATATTAACTAAACCAAGTGGTGGAAAAGTTGAAAAAGGTCCGTTAGATGGCAAAGCTACTTTTACCAGTTTTGATACTGGTGAGGCTGGCAAATATACGATAGCCTGTGAAATAGAAGATCAAGTCAAGCTAAAAGCAACAAAAACTTTGGAATTTTCAGCTTTTTTTGAAGGAGAAGATTTGGTGATTTCTGAAGCTGAAGAAGTTGAGAAAATTGCTGATATAGATTTAAGCAAAAGAACTGATGAAACACCAGTTGAAGCAAAAATTTCTGGTATAAATGGTGAATCTAAGTCATTTACACTTGATGGTGAGACAAGGCATACAATAACTTTCCTGGAAGTAAATGTGCAAGAAGTAACTTTAAGATTTGAGTCAACACCAGTTGATGTAACTTTGAAAATAGGAGAGACAAAAGAAATTGACCTGGATGCAGATGGAAAGAATGATCTAATAGTAACATTGAGAGGGATTACAGATGGAATTGTAGATGTTTTAATTAAGCCAGTAGTTCAACCTCCAATACAAGAAACTATTCAGACTGAAACAGCAACAACTTCAGAGCAACCTACTAGCAGGGCAGGCATGGCTGTATTAATAATATTAATTATAATAGTTTTAGCAGCAGTATATTTTGTACTTAAAAAAGGCGGAAAAGGAAAGAAAGGAGAAATAAAATTTACCAAGAAAGATTTATCTAATGAGTTTTTTTAATTTTTGGCTCCACCAAATTCAGCCCAATAAAGATTAATTGTTTATTGGGCTTTCTTTTTTTAATTATTTTTTCAATAATTTTATCATTAAAATCACGACACCAATTGTGTTTGCTAAATCTGCAATATTGAATGCAAATAAATAAGGCAAGCTAATATAATCAACTACATATCCTAAAAAGATTCTGTCAATTAAGTTACTTAAAGTACCTGCAATAAGAAAAGACATAGAAAACCTGTCTTCCGGATAATTAACAAATATAAGAATAAAGGCTATTAAAGCAATTATTGAAATTATTGTCAATAAGGCTGGATAGTTTTGCAATATACTGAAAGAAGCACCATAGTTTTTTACTTTAAATGATAAGAAGTACTTTAAGATCTGGTCTATAAATACTATGCCCAAGATTATTAAATGATATTTTTTCAACATTTTTAGAAAGAATTAAAAACAAGGTTATATTTAATTCTATGCAAAGAAGGTGAATATGGCTGATCAAATTACTCAACAAAAACCAAAATTCTTTGGCTCTATTTTAGATAATTTTTTAGGTCTTAAAAAAGAAGAGGAAAAAAAAGAGGAAGTTAAACCTTTAGGAGAAGAGATTAAGGGCAAGGTTCCTAAAGGGGGATATAGATTAATTATAGATAATTTTGGAAGCGGGGTTGAGGCTAATTATTATTGGTTTCTCAGGTTTATGGAGAATAAGGAGGATTTCGGCTTAAGATTAAGCGGTGACAGAGGCAAGGTTGAAAAACTTAAAGACATATTTTCTGCTGGAGAATCTTCCAGTTTTTGGGGAAGCATAGAACAAAGAAAATCTGTTCAACAGGAAAAAGTTTCTGGTTATTTAGCAACTATAGGAAAAATGATAAAAGATTTATTTCAGATCATTAGAGAATTAAGAATTTTAGATGAAAGACTGGAATATTATGATGGCTACAAAAGAAAAGATGATTCTTTAAGTGTTGCATTGAAATCAGTATGGATAGATTTAGTTGAAGGCGGAGCAAAAAATCCCGGATCTGTCACTGGACTGGCTAGCCAGGTTGGCTTTGTCATTTTACCAGATTTATTTTATAGAATTAATCCACAAAAAGAAAATGACATCAGCAAGATGCTAGAGCCCTGGAAAAAGCAGGGGATTAACATTAAAGTTCTTGAGGTTTTATCAAGAAAATTAGCACAATTTTTAGTATGGAGGGAAAAAACTGAAAAAGAATTAAGAGACAGAAAAAATTTTACACTTAAATATTTAAGACAGCATTTTAATGTCATAAGGATGTATATCAACTGGCTGAAGCCTTATTTAAGGAATATAACCAGGCTGCAAATGGGATATGATGAAAAATTTGAAGACCCACATTTAGTCAGTTCTTTTGAAACAAGCAAGGTAGAACTTGAATTATTAGGGATAAGAACTGCTTATACTGAAAATACACCAAATGGTTTTGAAGTTGACAGAGAATTTAAAAAATACTTTCCATGTGTTTTTGTTAAAATAAGATTTGTTGCATTGCCTGAAATGTCTTTTCAAAAAGAATATCAAAGAGGGGCTGTGCATATGGGAAGAACAGAAGTTTTTATCAAGGCGTATGTTGCAACACAAGAAGAAATTAGTTCTTATAAAAATAAATTAGAAAAAGAAGATTTTGCCTTATTAAATTCCTTGAATGCTTCTTTAGAGTCTTTAGGAGACTCTTTATTTAAATATTTAGAGGAAGCTGATGAAAAAAACATTCCTGTAAACAAGGATGATGTTATTTCTATTATGGAAAAAGCAAAAGTAGGAAAAGACAAAGCAATTGAAGCTTTAAAAAAAAGTGCAACTGTTGACGGGGCGATTGAATTTTTAAAAGAGAAGAAAGAACAAGACAATCTTTTTGTTCCATTCAAATCTGTTTATGAAGGTTTTAAAGAAATTCTTAATATAAAATCCAAACCAGACACAAAAGCCTTACCTTTAACAAAAGAACAGGAAGACAATGAAAAGGGTGCTGCAAAAAAACAAGCAGAAAGCATGGCTTCAATTTTGTATGATGTTTACAAGAAAGCTCATGGGATGATTACGCCACTATAGTAAACTTTTAAAAAAAGTTTAATCAAAAACTAAATTTTAGGAAAAGTTTAATCAAAGAACCTTTTATGAAAAGCGTTAACGGAGAAACGAAAAAGCTTAACCAAAAAAAGCCTAGTCAAACTCTTTGTTTTCTAATAACCATTTCCATAAAGGAATAAACTTAATTTTTATACTTTCAACTATTTTTTCCTCTTCAAGATCTTTTGTTATAATTAATCCTTTTTTTGATTTAAGTTCTTTTGAGCATGCAATAATTCCTTTAATTTCTCTTAGCTTAGTTTTTTCATTGTTGATATCATAGCAGACTTGTATTATTTTATTAGTCTTAAGCCCTTCTCTAATGACAAAGTCAACTTCAGAGCCTTGTTTATTTTTCCAATAATTTATTTCTGAATTATTAATTAGTTTTCTTTTTAATTCTAAAAATACTGCATTTTCATACAATTTTCCTAAATCCTTTTTCCCAGAAATTGCATACATGAATCCAGTATCACCTAAATATACTTTTCTTGGATACTGAGACCTGTCTTTTATTGTTTTGGAATAAATAGAAATAAAAAAGAAAAGATATCCTTCTTGCGAGCTTTTTTCAGTATTAAGCAAAGTTTGTTTTGCTATTTTATATCCTGCACTTTTAAAAAAGTTTAAGCATTTTGAAGCTGAAAAATAAGTTGATTCAATTACATATTTTCCGAATAATTCTATTGTTGAAAGATTTTCTTTTGCAATTTCTGCAACATCCAGGCTTATTATGTCTTTGAAATATGAATCTATTAACCTTATTTTTTCAAAATTATTTTCAATTAAAACTGTTTCAGGAAACCCTCCATAGACCAAATATTCAGTTAATTGCCTTTCTATTTTTCCAATTCCAGCAGTTGTTTTTTCTATTTTAAATTTTTTGAAATCCAAGAATTCTTTAAAAGATAATGGATATAGTTCATTTGATAATATTCTTCCTCTCAAAGATTTTGTTGGAAAGACAAGGTTGCTTCTTGATGAACTGACTATAATCTTTAGTTTTCCTTTTAACATTTCATGATTTCTTGAAAGCCAGCTTTCCCAATCATTAACACTTGTAATTTCATCTAATAAAAGATATCCATTATCACCAAACCATTTAATAATTTTATCAAGAACTTCTTTATCATTTTTTATTCTGCTATCTTCAAGATTAATATAAGCAACCTTTTCATTTTGTTTTTTTAATAAGTTGTGTAAAATAATTAATATGCTAGTTTTTCCAGATCTTCTTATACCTGAAATTGATATTATTTTAAGCCCAGAATTGGATTTAATAATCTCAAGGTTTATATCTCTCCTTATGAGTTCTCTGTCTCCTGCGTAAGTATTCCATTCCTCAAATACATTTTCAATGTTATCCATAATTGTTTTAATATAAAACAATATTTAAATCTTTCTGTTTTATAATAAAACAATAATCATTACTAAAAATACTGAAAAAATGAATAATAACTCAAAAAATATATGTTTAACTTGACAGATAGTTGTAAAATTTAGTTAATAATATTTATATAATCTCTAAACTATCTTTGACTAATAATGGATAAAAAGATGTCAAGAAGCTTTTTAGAAAAAAGTTTCATTAAAAGAACCCTTTTACGAAAAGCGTTCACGGAAAAATGAAAAAGCTTAACCAAAGAACCCTTTTTTGTGAAAAAGCGTTAACGGAAAACTATCTAAGTGGCGAAGTCAGGAATTAACAGAATTATCTATAGTTGTTATTTTTAAGTTATAACTATTCTTTATATACTAAATTTGAGACTTTATTGAAGAGGTGTTATTATTTTGGAAAGAGATACTAAAATTGTTTTAGGTTCTATTTTAATTTTATTAATATCAATGAGCTCTTTTTATTTTTTCGACATTAATAATATTACTGGTGAAGCTAAAACTGACGATAATACTCGACAAAAAGAAACTAAATTTACTTTACAAAACCAAAAAGAAACTAAATTAAGGCTTAGTATTTCAGAACCAAACTCAGAAAAAAGAGATGATAGCAAAACATGCAAAACTAAAACAAGTTCAGTATTAGACTGCAGTTTTAACAAAAATTTAAAACAAGGTGAAACAAGAACAATAGAAGCAGACTTAATTTCCAATCCAAATAAATTAATTATAACAAATTTAAAATTATTAAAATTAAATAAATTCAATAAAGTTGTTTCTATTGTTAAGGAAAAAGAATGCAATAGTGTTGAATGTAGTTTTATGGAAAAATTATCTGAGAATGGAAAATATAAAATTGAAGCAAGTACTAAAAAAAGCACTTCAAAAATACCAACAATTAATAATAAAATAACTGAACCCTCAAAATTTGCTTCTGATATCAAAATCACAAAATCTTTATCTAAGATTACTGTAAATGAAAATGAAATTATAACTGTAACTCTTAAAATTGATAATAATCGTGATACTGAATTAACTGGGACATTAACAGATTCTGTTCCGGATTTTATAGAAGTTTTACCTGATGAATTATCTATACAATCATCAAATGATTTGTTTAATGGAAAGATATTTTCAATTACAGTATTACCTAAGAGTTCTGTTGAAAGAACTTATCAACTTAAATTTTCTTATATCCCACCACAATTATGGAACAAAGAACTTTCAACTGGGATAGCAGACATTGTTTCTAATGAAGGAAATAAAATTCAATCAAATAACCCCAAAGTTTTGTTTTCAAAATTAGTCTCTAGTCTTGTTGCATCACAATGTGACTATGATTATGTATGCGATTCTGGCGAGAATTATAATACATGTTTCCAAGACTGTACTTCAGGTTCTTCTGATGGATATTGTGATGGTTTGCAAGATAAAAGATGTGATGCTGACTGCAATGCAAATACTGATGCTGACTGCAGAACTGCTGCGCCAGGAAGTTTTGTGGCTTTAACTGGCAGAACTGTGGCTTTGCCCCCAGCACAAGGCAAAAGAGTCCCAGGAACATCAGAAGTACCTTTTGGGTCGTCTGGTAGTTCTTCTGGGGGACTATCTGCTACTGGCGGTTCAAAACCAGCAGGAACTCCACCAGTGGGAACTCCAATTTCAGTTTTAAATGCACCTGCACCATCAGCACCTACAAGTGGAACGTGTGGCAATGGCGCTTGCGGGTTAGATGAAACTTGTGTAAATTGCGCTGTTGATTGTGGTGCTTGTCCTTATGGCACTTCACGAGGAAATTTAAATGTACCTTGCGGTGCTTATTATGAACAAATTGAACATTGGTCAGGTCTATTTTCTTATACTGAAGAAGAATGGAGTATAGGTCTTAAATATGATAATTTAAATATTGGACACCCCCTTATTAAAGAAAAAATTAATCAGTGGGTTCTTCGTGATCATTATATGTTTGAACAAGTTAAAAATGGTATTTATGATGAGGCTGTAAAAATAATAGCTTTTAATGTGAAAAATCTTTATTTTCAGCAGGATGGGGTGCGCTATGCCTCTACTTCTTGCGATCCTGAAAGTGGACATGATCCCACACCAGACTATGCTTTAGTCCAAGGAGCTTCAGGAAATTGTGTTGACTGGTCAGCATTACAAGTTTCGCTTTTACGTACTTTGGGTGTTCCGGCAAATAGAGTATTTATGACTTGTTATAATATAAATTACGATCCGGGACATTGCGTAGCTGTTTATATCTCTGACTCCAATTCTTATAATGTTCTAGACTATGGAATGATCCTTCCGAGTACAGGAAACTTGGGTAGATTGTCATGTGTGGATGTTGACCGTTCCTATTGGGGTAATGACTTAGGAACTGATTGGGGAATGAATGGCTTATCATGCGAAGCTGTTCCGAGGTGCGGTAATGGTATTATAGATTCTGATGAGGTTTGTGATTTTAAAGCTCCCCGAGAGTGTACTACTTCTACAGGCGGCGGGGGCTTTGAAGAGTGCAATATTGGTTGTACAAAATATTCTGGTTATTGTAGACCAACAAATAATATACCAAGACCTTTGCTAGAACTCCATAGCGTAAAACTTCTTGTAAATAATAATTATGTTATAGAAATTGAGTATTCACAAAATGACTATATTAATACTCCTCTTAGGTTTACTTTGATAAAAGTGAGAAATGATGTGGGAAATGAAGGCGTAAGAGATTTTATCGAATCTTTTAGCGGTGAAAATGGAGATCATTTAAAAGTACGTTTCACTAGTTCTCGTGTTGCAAATGGTCAGAATTATATTTTATGTAATGGCGGTGGTCTACAAGCTTTTTGTACTAAAGAAGTAACTGCAACTTTGGCATAAAAGATTCTTAATATGAAAAAATATATTTTTATTCTTTTATTGATTATATTAAATACACTTTCAATTTAAACATAGTTCTTTTTCAATAAATGTCTCAACAGATCTAATCAATTTTTTAGTATTTTCAAAATCACTGTTATTCAAACAGAATCTTTATACGACGCAGACCAAAATCTTTTTTACGAAAATTAAATTGAGAATAACTAATCTTTTCAAAAACCTCTTTAGGAATTAGTCTTTAGAATTCTCTTAAAATATTATTTATATCTTTTTTAAGTTTTTTTAATACAGCTATTTTATTATTTAGTTTTTCTTCTTTATATCCTTTAGCTAATTTTGGCAAGTATTCTTTTTCCGGATCTTTTGACATAATCTCAGTTTTATACGAGGCTTCGCTATAAACCCTTAAATCTTTTTCAGCATTCTGCAAAGCAGCATAAATTGCTTTAATATATCTATCATCTTCATTAAATTTTTTATGACCAAGAACATTGTCTTCAAACAACTTACTCATTTTATCAAAAAAATCTAAAAAACCCATAAATATTATCTTTCTCTAATGTTTATAACCCTTTTCATAAAAGAATTAATAAACTTCTAAATGATTTAATTGATATGAAATTGCAGGAAAAACCCAAATTGAATTTAAAGGAACTAGAGAAATTACACCCGACTGAAAGGCAAAAAATTCTCAAAGACCTTTTAACTAGAGAAGAGAATAAAGATTTTTTAAAGTTGATTAATGAAGAAATTAAAAAAGCAGAACTTGAAGAAGAAACTTTAGAAAAATCAGGAGATGTGCCTAAAAAAGAAGACAAAGAAAAGAATTTAGACAGTTTAGTTCAGAAACTTGCTGATAAAGAAGATGTTAAAGAGCAGCAAAAAAATGTTTTTGGTGATGTTTACGGAATTCATAAAGATGAAACTTATAAAATGTACAGCAATTATAACTCCCATAAACATGAAGATTTTAACCAGAAGACAAGTTCTGGTTTAAATTCAGATAAAGTTACTATTGGAATTGGTGAAGAAAATTTAAGTAATAGTTTTGGTTTTAAAAAAATAACAGATCTTTATAAAAAAGACAAAAAAGAAGGACATGAACATGGACACTGATTACTGGCATTCAATGGACAGGCAATTTGCCAAAAATACAGGTCTGAGCACTGATTATATTAGTGTCAGTACACACCCATTTAAAGAACAGCTTGATGAATTAAAAGCGAAAATATTTGCAGGCACGAAAAATGTTGAATTAAGTTTTATTGCAACTGGTTCTGGTTCAAGGGCACAGGGGCAAGGTGTGCCTGAACATTATGGAAAAGAAGAAAGGGAAGAATTAAGACAATTAGCCAAAGTAAATGAAATCGAATTATCTGTTCATAATCCAGCAAATGCACCACCTTTGTCCGGGTTTAGCCAGAGGGGTTTTTCACCAGAAGTAAAAGAAGAAAGCCTGAAAGAGTTGAAAAGAACAATTGAATTTGCTGCTGATGTTGCAAGAGGTGGATCTATAACTGTGCATACACAAGAATTTCAAAGACCTATATTTGAAGGTGGAAAAGAATTTGAACATTTTCCAGGAGAGAAAGAGAAGGCACCTTTATATTTTGTTGATGACAGGACAGGACAAATTCAGGGATACAGCAGAAGTGCAGAAATTCCTTCTCCAGCTAAAGATGATAAAGGAAATGTTTTAAGAAATCCAGACGGTACTGTTCAATCATGGGAAAATAAAAAGATATATGACTTAGAAAGGGAAGCTAAAGAGAAGGGAAAAGAACCTGTAAATTATATTTTTAATTTTATTAAAGAAAAGGAGTTTGAATTTGAGAAAGGTCAGGCACAGGAAGTCAGGATCAAGGCAAAAAAATTAGAAGATGAATATAAATTTATAAACCGTGTTACTAAGGATATTGAAAAACGGGCTGAAAATGACATTCAAAAGGCAAAACTTATGGCTGCAACATGGATTGAAAGGTTAGAAGAGGGAACCAGGGAAAGAATGATTCCTAGACAAGGTTCGCCAGAATATGAAAATTTTCTTGAAAATCCAATCAAATATTTACATGAGATTGAAAAGAGATTTGAAAATGAATACAAAGCAGCATATGAAGTTGCGGATTCAAGACAAAGGGGTGTTTTGCAAATAGAAGAGGAAAAAAAACATATTAAGCCAATGGAAGAATTTGCCTTGAAAGAGACTGCGGATACTGTTGCTCGAGCTGCTATATATGCATATCAAAAAGAAAAAGCAATGAAATTAGAAAGACCTTTGGTTATTTCACCTGAAAATGTTTTTGCACAAACATATGGAAGCCACCCAAGAGAATTAAAAAATATTATAGAAAAATCCAGAAAGGAAATGCAGACACAATTATTACAAAAAGGGCTGGCTAAAAATGAAAAAGAAGCTGAACAAATTGCAGAAGACAGAATCAAGGCAACTTTTGATATCGGGCATGTAAATACATGGAGACAATATTTTAAAGGAAGTGAAAAAGATTTTAATAAGTATATTCTTAATGAAGTCAGTGAATTAAATAAAAATGGATTAATTGGGCATGTACATATAAATGATAATTTTGGTTATGAGGATATTCATATAACTCCTGGTCAAGGAAATGCGCCTATCAAAGAATTTGTTGATAAAATAACAGAAGAAGGGTTTAAAGGAAAGATGGTAATTGAGGCAGGAAACCAAAGGGGGGGAGAAGGCTGGCAAGCTCAAACAGGGGCGTACAGTGTTTTAAATTCACCAATATATAGAATTGATGGAATACCTAATACATGGACTGATATAAAGGGAAGTTATTTTGGAAGGACTGGAGTGCCAAATTATCTTGTAGGTGATTTAGCACCTTCAAAAGACTGGACTTTATGGAGCGAAACACAATTAGAATGATTTTTATATTAGATAATTTTTAATTTAAATAAAAGAGGTTGATATGAAATTTCAGGTAGAAAGAAAGCAACAAAAAAATGTTGATAAATATTATTCTAAAGATATAGATATTGCGAGAAAATTTGCCAGATTACTTTATGATGAGTTTGGGACTTTTATACGCGGATTAATTTTATTTGGGTCAACTGTTAAATCTCCTATGTCTCCGAAAAAAGACATTGATATTTTGATTATTTTAGATGATGTAAAAATAAAGTTTTCCAAGGAATTAGTTGAAACTTACAGGATTATAACTGAAAAAGTTGTTTCCAATGTTGATCCACAGAGATTACATATTCAATCAATGAAGTTTACTGCTTTCTGGGAATATGTGCGAGCTGGTGACCCTGTTGCAATTAATATATTAAGATCAGGGGTTGCTTTGATTGATACTGGTTTTTTTGATCCTTTGCAAATTTTATTAGAGCAAGGAAGGATAAGACCTAGCGAAGAATCAATTTTTACTTATTTTACAATGGCTCCTGCTTCTATAAACAGATCTCAGCAACATTTGTTAACTGCTGCTGTAGACTTATACTGGGCTGCAATTGATGCTGCACATGCTGCTTTGATGAAAGCTGGTGAAATTCCACCTAGTCCTGAACATGTTGCTGATTTATTAGAAAGAAGACTTGTAAAAGAAGGACATATAAACAAAAAATATGCTGATGTAATGAGAGAACTTTATATTTTATTTAAAAAAATTGTTCATAGAGACATTAAATTTATTTCTGGAAAAGACTATGATAGATATTATGAGTTAACCAATACTTTTGTAAAAGGAATGCAGAAATATATTGAAGGCTAATTGTAATGATCAATAATAAGTTTCCCAACAAGAGTTTTTGCCTGTTCTGGAATATCAATACTTAAATTTAATTTTTCGAATAATATGTAACCTATGTAAAAAGCAAATTGCTCTTTTATTTTCTCGTAATTTTCCTGTTCTAATTGTGCTTTTTTTTGCCTATTTTTTGTATTGGCTCTTATAAATTTTGATATAAATTCTGACTTTTTTACTTCACCTATGTATTTCTTATCTATAGCAGCTATATTTACCGGGTCCTCACAAATCTTTTTGTATGCTTCAATTGCTTCTTTTATTTCTTTCTCAAGTATATCCAAAAGCATACATAATAAAAATAATAGCAATATATAAAATTTTATAAAAAATAAAAAATGTTAATCGTCTTCGTCTTTCTTAGGATGGTATCTTTCATTTATCAATTCTGAACCAGATTTTATGAAGGTTTTATATTCATCTCTTGGTTCAACTACATTACATTTATTAACAATTTGTCCCAACCCGTAAGCTAAATTTGGTATAAATTCCTTGTATAAATTTTCCAAGTGCTTAATAAATCTAAGCGGCTCTACTTCTAATTGTGCTCTTGCTAATTTATGCTTAAACAATGATGCACCTACTTCCCCAATAAGGTCTTTGAAATTATCGATATTAGTATTGAAATTTGGCAAATCTTTGAGAGACTCATATTTCCTAAATAACTCTTCTTTTGGATCTGTTGCTGTGCCAGTGTTTGTTAAAATAATTGTATAGGTCGCATTGCTAGTAT
>CAZELK010000008.1:16884-40348 GCA_964513145.1 Candidatus Woesearchaeota archaeon | reverse complement strand
TTAGACAGAAAGCTAAATTATCTTATTATAATTATCAGAGGATTGCACCAGAGCCCTTTAAGAAAATTACAAATGTAGTGTTTTTTATAAACGTTTATAAAGGAGGTAAAAAACAGAGAAAGCCTATAAACATAAATTAATATTAATGGCAAAACAACAAGAGACAAAATTATTATTTATCTATAATATAACATGTTGCCTCACCTTCTTGTGGGACACATCATTTTACTACAAGAATAATAAAGAGAAAGAATATTTATCGCTATCCATCTCCAATCTAAAGGTTGGTACGCGAGCTAAAAGCTCGCAGATTTCCGCTCACTTATTTAACATTTCTATATTAGGACAGTACCAAGCGAACGTTTATATACTATTTATTACTTAACAATAATTAAATTTTTATTTGGTGAATATTATGACAAAGTTAATCTACACCCCAACGCAAACAACCTTTGAAGTAGAGACCAAAGTAGCAGATGTTGTGGCGACGCACACTACCACCTATAAACGCCGCTCACTTCTCTATGTGCCTTTAGTCAAGCCTGAATTTTTTGAAAAACTTGACAAAACTCAAATTGATAGTGTTATATTTGACCTTGAAGACAGCATCCCCCTTGACAAAAAAGAAGATGCACGAAAAAATATTTTGTGCATACCTCAAAAAAGACAAGGAGTAGAATATATTCTTCGCATTAACTCTGCTGATTCAGGAATTTGGAAACAAGATGTTGAACAAGCAAATTATAAATTTGACACATTTATGCTCACTAAAATAAATTCACCTGAAGAAGTTGAAACAATTACAAAAATTCTTCCAAAGAGCGTTAAAAGAATAGCACTCGTTGAAACTTTGCGTGGCTGGTATAACATAAGAGATATATCCCAAGTTTTATCAGAAGGTGATGCACTTGCGTTCGGAGCAGGAGATTTATCAATGGAACTAGGAATTGAACGAAGTCCCACGTATGAAAATCCTCTGCTCACAACCGCGCTTTGTGACATAATCAGAGCAGCAAAGCTTCAAGGTATTGATGTCTTAGATACACCATATCGTAGATTTAACGACCTCGCAACACTTGTCAAAGAGTGTGAATTCGGAAAAAGAATAGGCGTAACTGGAAAACAAATAATTCACCCTAAACAAGCTGAATCAGTAAACCAAGTATTCACCCCAACAGCAGAAGAAGTAAAGAAATATTTCTCACTACTCTCTGCATTCTTTGCAGATACAAAAAGCCATGCACTTAACCATGATAAATGTTACGAAGGAAAACCAACCATGAAATTTACAATGAACAAACTCAAAGAGTGGTTTAAACGAGGATATGTGAAGCAATGAACTCTGCTGTTTTGTTTCCACAAATGCCAATGCTTCCAGTCTTTACACTAGATACTCTGATGACTTCTGATGAGATAAGGCAATTTTCTAAGATTAAAATAATATCAAGGAATGATGAGCAAAAAAAGCAAAGTGATAAAGATTTAATATTGTTGCCTCCTGAAGAATATCTTGCTCGATATCGCCATTGGCTCGGGTCAATCAGGGGTTTTTTCTCAGAGGCGTATACATTATGCACGAATTTCCAAAGTGCGAGCTGGGGAGAACTTAACGACTTTTGTACAGAATTAAACAATATGTTCAAAGCACAGTACGGTATTCCAATTAATCTAAAACGTCATGTTGACCTATGGACTGATGTCGCAAAGCGTAAAATTTGGTTATGTGATGAAGAAAATTATTTATTGCAAACTCCCGAGACTCCTTCTGCACCACTGTTGATGTATATTCATAAAAGTCTTGCAATGGCAGGCAAGCCAGATTCTAGAAGATATCTTCAAGAACGAGTTTATCTTCATACAGGATTCACTGAAGAGGAGCTTGCTTCACCTCTGAGCAATGCACAAGCAGTAAAAGAACTAATGAGTCACGTTGAAGAGCAAGCACATAAAAAATTCTATTTCAAACTTGAACGTCCGCTTGTGAAAGCACTTGACGAGCTGTTAACACTTGATAATCTTGATGAAGCATTCTTGTGGAAAATAGGAAATCATCGGCTTCCTCTTATAAAGTTGTATAGTCTTATTGAAGACCGAATGGCTAAAGAAGATTTAACATATGTTGTTGAATCGCAAGCAATTACAACTGATAAACTTCTCCACAAACTTAAACAACTTGCAAATGTAGGAGTTTCCCAATGAAAAAGGAAGTAGTCATAATAACTGATTGTGCCGATGTCGCAGCAGTGGAACTGTTCGGCACTTTAAAGAAGTTGATTAAAAACCCAAACGTTGAAATCGCACCAATAGTCTCTGTTGAGAAATTCTCCATTACTAATGCAGCGTTCCTGAGTAGACTATTGTGCGATGTGTTTCCTCCAGAAACAATTTTCTTCATATTATGCTCACCCAACAAGGAACGTCACGAGAGAATTGTTGTACAAACTACTAAAGGTCACACTTTTGTAGCAGGAAACAATGGAACTCTCACATGGATTCTAGATGACTTCAAGATAAAAGTAGTACGTAATGTCAAACGACAATCAATATCTCCCTTTGGAGGACGCGATGCATACTGTCCAATTCTTGTACAATTATTAGATGAAGAAAAGATTGAAAAAATTGGAGAACCTTTTGAAATCAATAAGCTTAAGAGAATTGTCATTCAGGAAAACACAGTAGTTCACATTGATAATTTTGGAAATCCAAAAATACACAGCAATCCAAAAATAGAAAAAGGAATATTTTATGAAGTTAAACACAACGGTAAAAGTATTGGTCAGGCCATAGTAAGCGAACGTTTCATGGATTTAGATACAGGAACACTCACACTTTATCACGGAAGCTCACTTGGTGGGCTTCTTGAAGTAGCTAAAGTAAGGCAAAACTTGGCTTCAGAAAAAAACATACGAATAGGCGACAAAATTGAAATTACAAAACACAAAATCAAAGCAGTATTCTTTGACCTTTCTGGCACACTGCTTAAAAGAAGCTTCCTTGAAACAATAGATTTATCAGCGTTTCTTGCAAAACATCATATTTCGCTAACACCAAAAGAATACTCTAAAATATTTAATGAAATCTTCCTCCTTCGAAAAAACAAAGACTTGCCATCCGCACTAAAAGAACTCACATCCAAAATCAAACCTCAAAACTCTGCCAAGTTCATCTGGGAAGAACAAGAGTTCATTAACGACTTGATAAACAAGTCAGAACTCTTTGAAGGAACAAAACAACTCCTCATGAATTTAAAAGTTAAAGGATTCAAGATAGGGCTTATTGCGAATGTTGACCAATTTACAATAAAAATTCTTAACAAACTCGGAATATTATCTTGCTTTGATTATTTAATTCCTTCCTTTGAAATTGGAAAAATGAAGCCTGACCTTGACATTTTTAATCAAGCAATCCAAAAATCAGGACTCAATCCGAATGAAATAATCTATGTTGGAGATAGTGAAGATAAGGATATTGTTCCTGCTCAAAAAGCAGGAATGCACACCCTCCTTTTTACCAATAATGAAGCACTTTTGAAAGAACTTACTATGTATAATATCGATTTGTAGTTCGCCTAATAAAAATCTTCAATCTTCATATTGTCTTAAACAGTTCCTAAATCTAAAGGTGTGGTTTTCTACATCTATCTTAGTTTCATATCAGTCTTTATTTCCAATTCACAATAAGTTTCCTCAATTAATCCTCTTGTTTTTCTCTCTCATTATCATATTTATTTACAATGTAATTCTTAATATAATTGTCAGAATAGTTCTGGCAGACAAACCAATAAAAAAATCTGTCTGCTTAATTTATAACGAAAATAGGGGGTAAAAAACAAAGAAAGCCTATAAGCACTAAATTCACTCAAACAAACGAAAGGCAAAATTATTTTTTATCTGCTTGCTTCAGCTTGTCTTTCTAACTCTAATTTTTTTGCAATTGCAGTAGACTTATTGTCCATCTGAAAAGCTTTCATTATCTCATCTGCCAAGCATTCATCTGCTGTTTGCTTGCTTCTAAAAGCCTTCTGGTATGCGCCTTGTGTCATTAATCTTAAGGCAACATCAATTCTTCTCTGCGGCGAACAATCAACAGCCTGTGGATAACGCGCACCGCCATATTCAATAGAAGTAATTTCTTCCCTTGGAGCAGAATTTTCTACAGCCTTGACAAAAACTTTTATAGGATTTTGATTTAATTTTTTTTCTATAATCTCAAAAGCACTTTTTACAATTTTTAGTGCTGTCAAACTTTTTCCAGTGCAATACCCTGAAGTTATTCTGTGTTCCTTGCTTCTGTGTCCTGGAGTCATTAATTTATTTGCCAGTCTTTCAACAATATTATTTTTGCTTTTGTGAAATTTTATTTTTACATTCTTTCCGCCAGTCTTTGGAACAAAAATAGGTTTTAAGTTTATATATTCCTTAATTCCAGGATCTGTAACTGTTATCTCGCTTGTGTCCCATTTGTTAAATAAAAGAATTTTAGTCATTATCTTCTTCCCTTTTCTATTCTGCCTTTGACTAATGCAGGCAAACTTTGATCATTAACTTTGGAAACCTTCCATCTGATTCCCGGAATATCGCCTTTTGCTTTTCCATAAATTCCGCCAAGTCCTTCAACAATAATCTCATCATGTTCATCTATAAATTTTATGGCATTATATCCAGGAACAAAAGCAGTAATCTGTCTGCCGTTTTTTGTCAATTGGCATTTTACAGCCTTTCTCATTGCCGAATTTGGCTGCTTAGCTTCAACTTGTCTCTTTTCAAGAACTATTGCTTTAGCAGCACAAGATCCTTCCATTGGATCTGATTTTTTCTTTAAATCCAGGGCTCTTCTAGTAAACCATTTATTATTCCATCTGTACTTTTTTCTTCTAACTTTTAATTTCTTTCCTGACCCTAAGCCCTTGGATTTTTTCCCCATAGTAAATCTTTTGTAAAAATCTTAATTTATAAAGTTTTTCAATTTATTATGACTGAAACTTTAAAATATTTATTCATAGTTTCCTGTAATTCTTTCAGATTAGCCTTGTCCCTTCCTAATAAAAGCGCCTTTAAATGTGTTGAGTCTGTTTTAATAATTATAGTTTCATTTTCAAGTTTAATTTCTGGGCTCTTTAAAGGGTATATTATGTTTTTCACAAATTCTTCGGGTTTTTCATTAAACTCTATGACTTTAATTTTTTTATGAAGTAAATTTTCAATTCTTTTAAGATTAAACGCATTCTTTCCAACTGCCTTGCTTCCCTGTCCAGGTTTTACTACAAATACAACCTGATTGTTTTTATTAATAAAGCAATCTTTAACCTGTGTTCTGGTAATATTTTCAAACATAGTTATGTAGCCGATTAAAGTTATATCTATTTTCATTTACTTTTTCACTGTGCTTAATAAATTAACTGAGAATTTTTTCTTGCAAATTAAAGCAAGCTCTTTGTTTGGTTCTTTTAATTCAATGATCTCCACATCATTATATTTTTTTACTTCACCACTTAATTCTGGGGGACAATTTTTTGCTAAAAATATTTTTAGGGTTTTTCCATTTTTTAAATTTGTTAAAGTATTTTTAAAACCATAAACCAATTTGTCTTCTTTTAGACTTTTCTTTAATAATTCTAAGCTCATTCTATCACCTTAATCTTCTTTTTTTCTTCTGTTTCTGTTTTTTTAGGCTTATCTTCATTTAATTCTTTTGTAATCCCCGAGATTTTTAAGACTAAATCTGGCAAGCCAGTTCCTAATGGCACTGGCTGGTTTAACATTACATTTTCTATTACTGAGTTTAACTTATCTTCCTCACCAACTAAGCTCGCATTTATTATATGTTTTATTGGTGTTTCGAATGAAGCCCTTGCTAAAACACTTTCCTTTTCACTTGTAATTCCACTTCTTGTTATGCCCCTTATTCTTCCTGAATTTGTGATTATATCAGCCATAAACATCATGTGCCTCATGTCAACATCTAAACCCTGGTCTTCGTAAATTTTTGCAATCTCATTTATTATTGCCTGTCTTGTAGCCTCAATCCCTAAAACCTTGTGTATTTCAAAAATGTCATTTGTCATAGTTCTTGCAAAATCAATATCTTTCATTTCCATTACTTCTTTCAAATTTGTGCCTGCTGTTAAGATAACGAATTCATTATTTTCTTTTACAGGTAAAACTTGTTCAACTTTTTCTATGCCGCTTACTCTTAATTCTTTTATTTTTTCTTTTAATTTATACAAATTTTGTAATTCATTTTCTTCAGTTTTGGGTTTAAGTATTAATTTGTCTTCATGCAATCTTAAATTTACATTTTTTGCAGCTTCAGTTAAAACTTTTATTAAATTTTCATCATCAATGCTTAAATCTCTCATTTTTTTCCTGTTTAATAAAACATTAATTTCAAGTTTAGAGATATCAATTGCAAAATCAGTTGCAATTTCTTTCAAGTTGACTTGCTTTATCATTGAAGCTATCTTTCTGACTTTTTTGGGATCTTTATTATGCGGGGAATTAATAAAAATTTTCATCATTGGCGTTTTTATTATCTTTCTTGCATCCAAAACTTCAATTATTCTTGGCAATCCAGAACTTACGCTAAGTTCAGCTACACCTGCAAAGTGGAATACATTTAAAACCATTTGTGTTCCAGGTTCTCCAAAACTTTCTGCAGTAATAATTCCTATAGACTCACCAGGATGAATTTTGGAATTTTCATAAACTTCTTTTGTTTTTAAAAGAATTTGCTCAAGTTCTTTTTTTGTTAATTTTACCTTGGCAATTTCTTTTTTAAGGTCATCTAGTATTTTCAATGGTAATTTGCTTTTATATTCTTCAAATATCTCTTCCATTTTACTCCCCTAGAACCTCATTCATTATTTTTTTTACATTTATCTTTCCTCCGTCGCTCTTGGAAACATCAACATTGTCCTCACCATACTTAAATTGTACAATCGACTTGTTTGCATCCCTTACAGTGCCGTCATACTCAACTTTTAAATCTTGTAAAGCATTTGATAATCTTCTGTATAAGTAACCTGATTTTGGTGTTCTTAAAGCAGTGTCCATTAAAGCATCTCTTCCAGTCATTGCATGGAAGAAAAATTCAAAAGGACTTAATCCTGATTTAAATCCATTTCTTATGAAACCCCTTGCTTCTGCCCCCAAATCTCTTTCTTTAAATATAGATAATGTTCTCTTTGAATAACCCTTGTCTATTCTTTTTCCTGAAAGAGCTTGCTGGCCTACACAAGCAGCCATCTGGGCTAAATTCAAAAGATTGCCCTTTGCTCCAGAAACTGCCATGATTATTGTAGCATTATCTAGTTTGGAATTTTCAGTAATTAAATTACCTATTTTGTTTCTGACTTTGTTCAAAACCTCTAAAGCTCTTACTTCCAAAGTTTCATCAATAGTCTTTCCAGGTAAAGCCTCCAAGTTTTCTTCTTTATATGAAGAGATATATTCCTCTACTTTTTGTTCAGCTTCTTTTAATGAAACTTTTATCTTGTCCTTAAGATCATCATCTAAATCTGTGTCTTCAATCCCGGTTGTAAATCCCCTCTTTAATAAAACCTGGATTCCTAATTTAAAGATCTTGCCAATTATGTCTATAGAAATATCTTCCCCATATTTTATTACTAAATCCCTGAATAAAGAACCACTTTCTGTGCCAATTGAATTGCTGTCAATTATTCCTGAAATTAATTGTCCGTCTTTTATTACAACATAAGTATCATATTCACATTTATGTTTTACTCCTTCAGAACATTTTTCGCATTTAGTATATTTCTTTGCATATCCGATGTAATTAAAGTCTTTTGGCATTATTGCACTAAATACTTCTTTTCCATTTAATTTTTCTTTTTTAAGTTCAAAATCTTCCACACCTATTGATAAAAGAATTTGTGTTGCTTCTTCCCTTGTCAATTCCATGTCTTTTGTCAATAAATATACTCCGGAAATAGAATCTTCAATGCACCCAATAATATTCTTTCCATGCTTTGGTGAGATTATCTGTGTCTGCACTTGCATCAAAATATCTGCTTCTGCCCTTGCTTCTTCAGATTGTGGTATGTGTAAATTCATTTCATCACCATCAAAATCTGCATTGTAAGGCTCGCAATTTTTTGTCAAGAAACCATTTGCAAAAAAATTATGTGTGTTTTCTAATGTTGTAACATCGCACACATATGGAACATAAGTCTCTTTTATTGATTTAATTGTTTCATAAATAAGACCAGTATTCTCAATTGCATTTTCTTTTTTCCATGATTCAAAACCTTGGAATGATAATGGTAAAGAAGCCTTTGTATATTTATAAGCCCAATTTTCAAGAACTCCTATTGAAATATTTAATTTTTTAGCTATTTCTTTAAATTTCATTCCTTCCTTTCTGAATTTTTTAAATAAGCCATATTTTTTATTGCGCAAATTTATTTCTTTTTGTTTAATTGTCAAATATTGATAAACTTGTCTTGCGATATTTTCCTTTTCTTCTTGATAAATATAGCCTATTTTTCCCAAAAAACTTAATAATGATATGTCTCTTATTTTGATAATAAAAGCAAATGATTCGCTATTATCTTTTCTAATATTTCCAGGTTCAATTGTTATTGGACATGTCTGAATTTTAAAATAAGATAATAATTCTATAACATCCTTTACAAAGCCATCATGATTTTTATTTATTTTGGATTGCTTAAAAACTAATGGTCTAAATCTTTTATCAGTATCATCCCTTAAGGCTAGTTTGCTTAATTCACAACCAAAATAAGATGCTAAAAATTCTCTTTTAATATATTCTGGAGATTTTCTTATCCAATTAGGAATATGAAAATTCTGCGGAACTTTGTCCCCGATAGGAGCACCTAATGCTGCAAACAATATTGCTAAAGGCTTATGACGAACTTCAAAATCATGACCAGATCCCTTAACAATTAATTTCTTTCCTTTAATTGTTTTTATTAGTCCGGTATGGGTTTTAATATAAATTTTTTCAGGATTGAACCCTAATTTCTTTATGTCTTCCTGCATTTTTAATAAATCTATTTTATCTCCTCTGAAAATAAGTCTGCCACTATCTTTTTTTAATATTAAAGTTCCATCTCCGAATATGTGGCCAAGAAGTCTTGCTAAAATCATTGATCTCTGATCCCTTAAGTTTAAAGGTATTAGCATAAGATCTTTTAATGTTTTTAACGTATGTTTTAAGTAAGTATTTTTTGGTGATGCTTTGATAATCTCTTTTTCAGTAATAATTTCCTTATCTGTATCTTTATAGCTCGGCGTATTAATTGGTTGTACAATTAATTTGTCATTTATATTTAAATCCCCAGCTATTTTAATTCCTTCTTTTGTATAAAAAGGATGATCTGTTGTTGCTATAACTTCTCTTCCTGTTTCTTCAGTTATGATTTTATAGCATTTTGCATTATATGCTTCTGGTTTTAAACTCCAGAATTTTGTTAATTCAGTTGATTTTACTTGATTTTTATTTATATCAAATGTTAATAAAGAAGATTCCTTCCAGCAATTTTTAAGTTCATCAATAGGTCTTTGGATTCCTGAATCTAATAATATATTAGTCTCTGGTGCAACACAAACGCTTGGGTTTAATCTGAATGATTTTCCTGGTAAAACTTTTATCTTGTGGCACATGATGCTCATTCTGTGTAAAGACGGCTGTCTGTTGAATATTGCAATGTCTCCGTCAATCAAATGCCTTTCAACAACATGTCCCTTTGTAAGTTCTTCTATTAATTGCTGTTTTGTTTCATCAGTTATTTTTTTCTTCTTGCCATCTGGCCTTACAATATAATTTGCTCCAGGGTAATTTATAGGTCCTTTGTCAATTAATTTTTTTAAGTATTCAATATTCCAGTCAGTTACTGTTTCAGGAACAGTTAAATCCATTGCAACTATTTTTGGTACACCAACTTCATTAAATTTGATTTCAGTATCAGGCGAAACAACTGTTCTTGCTGCAAAATTTACTCTTTTACCAGCTAAATTATGCCTGAATCTTCCTTCCTTGCTTTTTATTCTTTCAGTTAAAGTTTTTAAAACCTGTCCTGACCTGTGTCTAGCAGGAGGCACTTGAACAGTGCTATTATCAAAATAAGTCGTAATATGATATTGTAATAAGTCCCACAAATCTTCTATAATTATTTCTGGTGCACCAGCATTTATATTTTCAAATAATCTTTGGTTTATTCTTACAATATCCCCCAATTTATGAGTTAAATCATCTTCACTTCTCTCTCCAGATTCTAATGTTATGGATGGTCTTATTGTTACTGGTGGTATTGGTAAAACAGTTAGCACACCCCATTCTGGTCTTGCATATTGTGAATTTAATCCCAAAATAAATAAATCGCTGTCTGGAATTTTTCCCAGTCTTAATCTTAATTCAACAGGACTTAATCTTTTGTCTCTCTCAAAGAAAGTTGTTGGTTTTTCAATTTTGATTACATATTGTCTTTCATTGCAGTGTGGGCATTTCTTTACATTTTTTATTACAGCAATAATTTCTTTTGCTTTTTTCCTTCTTGCTTCTGCCCCCTTTTCTTGTTCAATCCTCGCAAATACTTCTTTTTGTTTTTCTATGTCAGCATCACTCAATAAAACTCTGGCGCATATTTTACAAGTTGCTCTTAAAGAATCGTAAATCATTGGTGCATACTTGATGTGAATAATTGGTCTTGCAAGGTCTATATAACCAAAATGACCAGCACATTCTTTTAATTTCCCAGCACATGTTTTGCATCTTAGACCAGGGTCTATAATCCCTAAATGAGTATCCATTAAACCGCCGTCTACAGGATAACCTTCTTTGTCATAAAGTTCCGGAGTTACAAGCTTTGTAGAAGACATTTTCTTAATAAATTCCGGACTAAGCATGCCAAAATTTATACTGCTTACTTTTTTATATACATATTCCATTTTAGTACTTGCTCACCAGCCTTAATTTTGGATAAATACAAAGTGATTTTAATTCATCCAATAATAATTTGAATGCATAACTTAATTCTATAGGTGTAATAACAACATTACCTCCACAAGCTATGCAGAATCTCTTGTTTCTATAAGAATCGCTTACAGCTAAAAATCCGCAATTCTCACATACATGTACAGTTGTTTTATCAGAATCAAATCTTTCTTTCAATAGTAATGAAGAACCATGTGCTACAAAACAGTCTTTCTCCATTTCTCCTAGTCTCAAACCACCACCCTTGCTTCTGCCTTCAATTGGCTGTCTTGTTAATAATTGTATTCTTCCTGATGCTCTTGAATGTAATTTATTTGCAACCATGTGTTTTAATTTCAGATAATACATGTCTCCTATGTAAATATCAACCACGAATTCTTCTCCTGTTATTCCATTGTACATTTTTTCAGTGCCATTTGCTCTAAATCCTAACTCTTTCAGGTTTTCTCTTAATTGTTTTTCAGACTGGCTCTCGAAAATTGTTCCATCAATGTATTTTCCAGATAAAGCCCCAACTTTACCCCCCAAGATTTCTATTAAATGTGAAATTGTCATTCTTGAAGGAATTGAGTGCGGCGAGAATATCATATCAGGAATAATGCCAGAAGCTGAAAAAGGCATGTCTGAATGCGGAACTAATAAACCAATTACCCCTTTCTGACCATGGCGGGAAGCAAATTTGTCCCCAACTTCAGGTATTCTTTCATCCCTTATTCTTACTTGAACAACTTTGTTCCCTTCTTCATTTTCAGTTAACACAACCATGTCAACTGTTCCGCCCTCTCCATGCTTGACAGTAATTGAACTTTCTCTTCTTGTGCTTGCTGCAATGCTAAACTCTTCTAATTCACCTAAAAATCTTGGTGGTGAAGTTTTCCCTATAAGAACATCATCTGTTTTTATTCTAGCTTCAGGATAAATTATTCCATCTTCTTCTAATAATCTATAATCTTTTTCAGATCTATATCCCTTGACTTCTTTATCAGGAACTCCTATTTCATCTATTAATCCCCCGGAATATCTTAATTCTTCTGCTCCATAAGGTCTAAAGTAAAATGATCTTGCCAGTCCCCTTTCAATAGATCCTTTATTAACAACAATTGAATCCTGCATGTTATACCCTTCATAACTCATGACAGCAATAACAACATTTTGTCCAGAAGGATGCTGGTCATAACCAGAAAGATTATGCATTACTGTTTGAACAATTGGTCTTTGGGGATATTGAAGAACACTCACATCAGTATCCATCCTTAATATAAAATTAGCAATATACAATCCTAAAGCCTGCTTTTGTGTTTTGCTTCCCCTGTTTAATCTTGAACTTTGTCCATAATTTGAAAAAGGCACTAATGATGTTGTTAAGCCCAATATCATTGATGGACTTATTTCAAGATGGGTATGTTCTTTTGTAATCTCTTCTTCTTTTAAAGCTACCAAAGCAGACTCTTCTTCTCTTGCATCTAAATATTCAATTATCCCCCTTTGGATTAAATCTTTCCAAGTTATTTTGTTGTCTTCAATTTCCTTGACAATATCAGAAGTTAATTTGCTCTTTCCATTTTCAGTAACAATTAAAGGCCTGACTGCCCTCCCCCTTGATATTTCTACATAAATTTCTTTAAGGTTCTTATCATAAGAAACATTTAGTGAGGAAGGTAATTTATTTTTTCTTCTTTCTTGTTTAATATTATCTATAAATTCTTGTGGATTGTCTACCTTTCCTACATACCTTTCATCCAAATATACATCTGTCATTTTATTTTGATTTTAACCCCAGATTTTCTAGAGATTTTTTAATTTTCTCTTCTTGTATAATCTCTTGTGTAATAGTGCAAAGTAAAGATAAATTCTTTCTCAAACCTATTGAAGTACCTTCAGGAGTCTCTATAGGACAATTATGAGTAACAAAGCCGTTAGCAATAAATGTATGCGTATTTTCTGTTGTTGTTATATCTCTTACATCATCTAATTCTGTTTCTATTTTATCTGTGATTCTTTCCCAAACTAAACCAGTCCCTTCCAAATTTTTGGTTGCTCCTTCAAGCCATGTATTAAACGATACTAATTTTGTTTTTCCTGCATTTGTATGATTATATTTTCTTTCAAATAACCAGGAATTAATCATCCTATAACTCACGTTTGAGATTATATTTGAAATTTCTTTGGGTGTTCTCCCTTCAGAATATAATTTTCTTATTCTTTTTTTAAGAGTTATTTTTTCCTGAATTGCTTTTTCGTGTAATCTTAACCATTCGCCAATGTATAATGAATTATTGTTTTTTTGTTTACAATATCTAAAACCAATTTTATTAAGTAAGTTACATGAATTCTTATTACTTTTTGCAAATACTAATTCTATTTTTATAGTTTCAGAGCCGTCTTTTCTTTTATGTCCTGGTAGAATATCTATTCTTAATATATTTATACCAAATTGGGTAAATAACTGAGATAATTCTTCAGCAAATTTTAAACCATCATTTTTTAAAATAATATTTTTATGGAAAGACAAATCTTCTATTTTTATTTTACCCAACCCAGCAGATTCACATCTGGGTTTTCCACCATCTCCACCCATATAGGTTGCTAAAAATTCTCTTTTTACAGACATTTCCGCTTTCTTAATCCAGTTTGGTATAGAATAAGATAAGTTTGTTTTTTTACCGATCGGAGTTCCTAAAGCAACTAACAAGGCATGTAATGAACCGCCCTTTGTAAACCTGTAAGTAGTTGTTATAGTTTCTCTTCCATTTATTTTTGCCTTGCTTACTTTTTTATTTATTTTTGATGGTACGAACTTTAATTGCTTAATTTCATTTGCAACTTCTTCTGCATCTTCCAGACAACCTAAATAAAATTCTAAATTATTTTTTCCACAATGCCCGTCTGTAAATAAATGCGCTTGTAATCTTGCTATTATTTCTGCCCAGTAATTGTTTACAGTAAAAGGCAAAAGTTCCCTTTCTTTTAATTCCTTAATATAATGTTTATATCTTTTGGGATATAATGCTTTAATTATACTTTCATCTACTATTACCTCACCATTTTCTATAGATGGGGGGTTTGGTGTTTTAAAAGTTTCTAACATCGGATAAACAGCAACTAAATCAGTTTTATTTAATTTGCCGGCATCCATCCATCCTCTTTGTGTTAAAAATGGATGATCTTCAGTAGCTATAATTTCTCTTCCACTTTCCGAGTAAATAGAAAAAACTTTTTTATTCATTAACCTTGGATTCGAAGAAAAATAAGTTGAAATAGATGACTGGATAAACTCCTTTGAATCCTTATTATAAGTAATCAAATTATGGTGTTTCCAACAATTTTGAAGTTGTTCCAAAGTTCTTGTTGTTTTTTTATCTGCCAACAAAACATTAGTATTCTTACTTAAGCAAAGTCTTCCATAATGGGTGGGATGTAATCCTCTTGCTTCAAAATTCTCTTGTGTTGAGGATAATAATGAAACTACTCTTTGTAAATGTGATAATGAAGCTAAAAAATTAGTCCTGTCAATATTTTGGCTCACTCCTTTTCTTCCGCCAACCCACGCACCTGTAGCCATTGCACTGTTGATTCTTGATGTCAATAATTTGTCCCTGATAATTATTTTAACTGAATTGAATTTTCCTCTTTTTACTAGTCTTTGAAAATTATATAATAAATCATTAACCAATGACCTTAGATTAACCCTGAACAAGTCTCCCAATAAGTCTCCGCTTAATTTAAGTCTCTTGTTCATGTAATGGTCTTTGTCAATTTTAATTCTCTCTTTGGAAATTATAAGATATTTTTTAATTAGCTTGCAAAGATTAAGTGCTTTATACAGTCTGTCTTTTGGAGAAGTTCCTAGATGAGGCAACAAATACTTGTCAAAATTTTCTTTTACTTTTCCAAGTCTCACATCTTTGGGCTGATTAAAATTCAATTTCTTTGCAACATATTCCTGTGCATCTTCTTCTGTTTTTACTTCCATTGAATTATAAAGATTAATAAAAATTTCATCATATTCTTTCTCACTTGCAATAGATTCAGCTATGTCCCTGTCCTTTGTTAATCCTAAAGCCTTGATAATAACTATGATAGGAATTCTTTTGAATCTTGTAAAGCTTAAATAAATATTCCCATCTTTCATTAATTCAATAAGATGTGGAACCCTGTAAGCCCCCATTTCAGAAAATACTTTCCCAACATATTCACTTGGTCCAACATTTGTTTTTTCTACAAACATTTTATTCGATACAAGGTCTTCTACTGTAATCAAAACCCTCTCATTGCCATTTAGTATAAAATACCCGCCAGGGTCATCTGGGTCTTCTCCTTTTGCTATAAGTTCTTCTCTCTTCAAATTACTAAGATGGCAATATTTGCTCTTTACCATGATTGGTAATTTTCCAACTTGTGTAATAAAAGATTCCCTTTGAACACCATCAATATGTGCACTAACTTTTAAGAAGATCGGGGCTGAATAAGTTATTTTTCTCATCCTCGCTTCTATAGGATAAATATCTTTCTTGCTTCCGTCAGCTTCGATAATTTGTGGCTTTCCAACTTGAATTTCGTCTAATTTAATTTTAAAATCTTGGATCTCTTCAGGTATAATTGCTGGTATAATGTCTCCTATTTCTTTTATTATGTCATGCATTCCCTTTTCTATGAAATTATTGAAAGATTCTATATTTGACTGAATCAAAGAATGTTCTTCAAAATATTTTTTAACTAAGCTTATATTCCTCATTCTTCTCCAACCACAACCCGATAAAATTCGCTTAAACCAGCTGTTTCACTTTTTCTTATTATTTTTATAACATCTTCTTTTTTCGCATTAAGAATTTTTGCAGCCGGGTCTTTTATTGATATTTTGGGCAATTGATTTAAATTAATATTGTATTTTTTTAATAAATTTGTAACCTCTTCTTGATTTAAGAGTACATGTTTCGGTACCAAAATATGATCAAATATATTGAAGTTTTCTTTCATTTTGTTTTTTATTGTACGGGCCGGATGGGATTTGAACCCACGACCCCTTGGTATCTTCAAGGGTTTAAAAGCTTCACCCATAAGTTTAGCATAACTTATACAAGTGCTCTGCCAACCTGAGCTACCGGCCCAACGCCCTGACCGGGAGTTGAACCCGGGTCCTGGCCTTTCTAAGGTCTACGCCTCGACAGGGCCAGATGATAAACCACTACACCACCAGGGCTTTTTTGATGATTGAAGTGTGAAATAGTAAAATTTAATATAGAAAATACTAAGTTTAACGTAATTTTTGGATTAAAAAGTGATGATATTATCATGAGCTCCTTTTAGCTTACAGAACCCTGGTTATTTTTTCATTCTGTACAGAAAATCGCTAATTTTTTTATTTATAAAGCTTTGCTTTTGTGGGGTTGGTGCGAAATAGCACCAA
Organism: Candidatus Woesearchaeota archaeon; assembly: GCA_964513145.1. Classification (GTDB taxonomy): domain Archaea; phylum Nanobdellota; class Nanobdellia; order SCGC-AAA011-G17; family JACPIM01; genus JAGWAC01. The sequence continues at coordinate 23,967 of CAZELK010000008.1, read as the reverse complement.
ACCAGCTTTTAATGGCATTACATATAAATTAAATTTTTAAGAAATCCAAAATCCCATATTTCTCCCCAGATTTAAGCACTTCTACTGAGCAGTCAATTTTAAAATTTATTTGCTTTTAAATTCAGAATAATGGCATTTCCCACAGAAAAACCTGTCTTTGTGTTCACCCATAAATATACCGTCACCACATTTCGGACATGTTTTACTTCTAATTAATTTACCAGAATTAACTTTATATTTTTCCCATCTTTTGCTTGGTCTTTTATTTTTTGGTTTCTGTTTTGCCATATCTATTTTTGCTCTTCTGTTTTTTTGGCTTCTTTTTTCACTTTTTTATTTTTTACTTCAACTTGTTTTAAGCTTTCTTTATCTTTGTAAACATATGCTGTAATATCCGCACTTCTTTCTCCGAACTTTTGCTTAACTTTATCTAATTTTAGAACTTCAGGATCAACTTTTAATTTATTTACCAATTGTTTTGTTATTTCTTCTTTACTTGGTGTACTTTTTTCAAAATTTGTTTTTAGTAGAATTTCTTTTCTGTGCAATAATTTATTTTCTTTTTCTTGAAGTATTTCCATTTTATTTAACCTTTATTGCATATTCGCCTTTTACAGTATAACCAACTTTTTTTGCTATCTCAGATTTATTTACATCTATTACAACAATTCTCCCTTTCCAGCCTTCACCAAATTGGTCACCTTTGCATAAAGGACACATATTTCCTTCAAACAACAACTTGCATTTTCTACAAACTTTTTTTACCATTTTTATTCAGATAATTTTTTTTCCAAGCCAGTTTGCTTTAATTTACCATCACTTAATAATTTTAATGCTTCTTTTTTGTTTAAAGGTTTTATATTCATAAAACCCATAACTCCTTTTTTGAATGCTTTGGATGCGCCAGCTATTAATGTGCAATCCCCAACATGATAAAGTTCTTTTTCTTCATGATTATACATTAACATATTATCTTTAATTTCTCCGCCACATTGTGGATTGTCGCAATATAATTTTTGGTTTTTACTCATTTTTCTTTTTGGGCTTTTCTGTTTTTTCTTCTATAACCTTTGAATTATTTTTAAGATCATCTTCAATCCAGTTTAACGCCCCCAAAAACGGCTGCCTCATTGTCAAACCAACTTTAGGATTTGCCAGGTCTTTATATGAAACTGCTACAATCCTCGCCCTGCATTTATCTCCCACTTTTAAAACTTTTTTTGTTTCTTTACCTGTTAAAACATTAGCTTTGGAGAAACTAACAAAATCATCCATTGTCTGGCTAACATGAATCATACCTTCGATTGCCCCCAAGTTAATAAACGCACCAAAGTCTGTTATATCAGAAATTACCCCTAAGATAACTTCTTGCTGATCTGGCTTAAATGAAATTAATATAAATTTAGTTTCATAATAAGCAGCACCATCTCCTGGGATTATTACACCCTCTCCAGTTTCTAAAACATCATAAACTCCGACTACTATGCCTAATTTTTCAGAAACATAATTATTAAATTGTTCATTAAGTATATTTAAAATTATACTTCTAATGTCTTCACCAAAATTAGTTGGTGGTACTCTTACAAAAGTTTTTACAAAGATTTTATAATACATTATCTATCACTAGGTATTTTCCTTGCCTCAAGGTTATAATTGGAATATTTCTCTTTTTAAGCTTTTCCTTAAGTTTTGTATCATTAGTGCAAACAACAATATTTGCATGATTTAAGCTTAAAAGAAGTTCATCCACACTTTTGTTTTTCTCTGTTTTTATTAGTTCAACTTTATTTTTAATTAAACTCAGAGCCAGTTTTTCATTTTTTTTATTTCTTAATTCGTCTATTGTCTTATCTATTATATAAACTTTGAAAGGAAAATTGCAAACCCTGGTTAATTCTGAGAATATATCCACTTTATTTGTTACAGAATGCAGCAAAAAATCAGTATCAATAATGACTCTATACATTCTAGGTTTATTTCTAATATGGTTTATAAATATTATCTTTAAATTAATGTTTTTGTTGTTTCAGTTGTTACGACAACACTTATTTTATTTAAAAACCAAGATTTATATATTAAATCAAACACTAAAGTTTAATGTTTCCAGAAGAGTTATTGCCTGAATTTCTAAGAGATTACAAAATATTAGTAAAATACAATCACTTGCACATTATTACTGAGAAAAAACCAATGTCATTAAAATTACAAAAAGATTTCTGGATTAGAAATTTATTATCAAAAAATAAATTTAAAAGAATTAAATTTCCAAATTAATATTTATAAATTATTCTTGAGATTATATCATACTGGTTTACTTCTACTAAAACATAACCAATTATTAATATTAGGGTAAATATAAGAATAATCAATGTTGTCAATAACCTGTTTGTTTTTTCTTGCAATACTTGCGAGTATGATACTTCATAATTCTTTACTTCCCCTGTTTGCTGATTTTTTAATGAATATTGCATTCTTCCTCAGAGTGTTTATCACTCTCAAATGATATTTAAAAATATTTATACATGACAATATATACTTTGTTTTATAATATTTTTAGAACATTGTTAAAGTTATCAATAATATAGTCTGGTTTTTCTTTTTTTAATTGTGATTTTGTATTGTTGCCTGTTATTACTGCTATGGTTTTGACTTTTGCCTTTTTTCCTGCTTGAATATCATATATGCTATCACCAATTACATAACTTACTTTCTGCTTTAATTTTCTTTCAGCAAACAGTATCTCATCTGGCTTAGGCTTGGGGTTTTTTACATCATTGCTGCTTATTAAAAGACTAAATAATTTTTGGTTAATTTTTGCCCTATTCAGTGATATTTTTATTTCATTTGTATTACAATTTGAAATTAAAACTAATTTGTATTTTTTCCTTAGAATCTCTAAAGTCTTTTTAACGCCTGGAAAAGCCTTTAAGTGTTTTTTTGATTCAATGAAAAATCTTTCATTATCATTTAGAACTTTTTTTATTTCTGTATTAGATAACTCGGGAAATAATCTTCTTATAATCTCAGAACTTACAAGACCGAAATGCTTTTTAATATCTTTTTGGGAAACTTTTTTCAAGTTATTTTCTTTAAATGCTTTTATGTATCCCAATAAATGGGGCTTGTCAGAATCTATGATAGTATTGTCCATATCAATACATAAAATATCCATTGCAATGACTACAATAAATACCTTTAAATAGATTTTTATTTCCTAAAAAATTAATGATAAACATTGCTAAACCAATTATAGGAGAAGAGGAAATTAAGGCAGTTATTGATGTACTAAAGTCAGGGATGCTGGCTCAGGGGAAAAATGTCCAGGAATTTGAAGAAAATTTTGCTAAATACATTGGTACAAAATATGCTATAGCAACTTCTTCTGGAACTACTGCATTGCAAACTTCTTTAATTGCTCATGGAATAGGAAATGGCGATGAAGTTATTACAACACCATTTACTTTTATAGCGAGCGCAAATTCTATCTTGTCTGTTGGAGCAAAACCAGTTTTTGTTGATATAGAAGAAAGAACTTTTAATATAAATCCTGATTTAATAAAAGAAAATATAAATAATAAAACAAAAGCAATAGTTTCAGTTTCTCTTTTTGGTTTAACTCCCGACATGGATAAAATTTGCAAAATAGCAAATGACAATAACTTGATTTTAATTGAGGACAATGCGCAGGCACATGGGGCTGAGTTTAAAGGCAAAAAAGCCGGTTCATTCGGAACTGGATGTTTTTCTTTTTACCCGACAAAGAACATGATGACTGGTGAGGGTGGGATGATTACTACAAACAACCAAAATATCTTCGAAAAATCAAAAATGATAATAAGTCATGGATCAAAAATAAGATATAATCATGAAATTTTTGGTCTTAATTTTAGGATGACAAATATTGCTGCAGCTATAGGGATAGAACAATTAAAAAAATTAAATGAGTTTAATAAAAAGAGAATGAAAAATGCTGATTATTTAATAAGAAATTTAAAAGACACAAAAATTATTTTGCCAAGCATTCCGCAAAACCACAAACATGTTTTTCACCAGTTCACTATAATGATAGATAATAGGGACAATGTTTTGAAAAAACTTCATGAAAAGGAAATAAAAGCAGATATATTTTATCCAAAACCAATTTTTGAGCAACCTTTTTACAAAAAACTTGGATATAATGGAAATGGTTTGGAAGTTTCGCAAAGAGTTTCAGGAAAAGTTTTGTCTTTGCCTATACACCCAAGCTTGACAAAAAATGATCTTGATTATATTATAAAAACCCTTAAGGAAACAACATGAGGGTTGGAGTAATTGGCATTGGGAATATGGGTAGCAACCATGCCAGGATTTATTCTGAAATATCTGAATTAGTAGCTGTAAGCGATCTAAATGATATTCTAGGAAAAAAAGTAAGTGAAAAGCATAAATGCAGGTATTATAAAGATTACAAAGAAATGCTTGAAAAAGAGAAATTGGATGCTGTCTCAATTGTTGTTCCAACTTCATTTCATGCACAAGTTGCTTTAGATGTAATAAATAAAAAAATCCCATTTTTGCTTGAAAAACCAATTGCTGATAGTGCGGATAAAGCTGAAGACATAATAAAAAAAGCAAAAGAAAACAATGTAAAATTTATGGTCGGGCATATTGAGAGATTTAACCCAGCTGTAATAAAGTTAAAAGAAATTTTGGATAATTTTGAACTTGGGGAGATAAGTTCTATTATATGCAGAAGGGTTGGAGTTATTCCTCCAAAAGTTAGAGATACAAATGTAATTATAGATTTGGCTGTTCATGATATTGATATTTTCAATTATCTTCTTAACAAAAAGCCGACTAAATTTTATGGATCTTTAGGTAATGCAATAGTAAACAATGGAGATTATGCTGATTTGTTATTGAGATATGGACATACAAATGCATTTATTCAAGTTAACTGGATTACGCCTATAAAAATAAGATTATTGAATGTTACTGGATCAAGAGGATATGCTGAATTAAATTACATTACCCAGGAATTGGATGTGTATAAAAGCAACTATGTCAAAGATTTTGATGATTTTGGAGATTTTGTAATAAAATTTGGAAAACCAACAAAAGTTAACATAGATATTAAAAAAGAAGAACCTTTGAAAGTTGAATTACAAACTTTCTTGAACTGCATAAGAGATAATAAAGACTTTCCCATTTGTGGGGAAGATGCATTAAGTGCTTTAAAAATAGCTTTGGATTTATCTAATAATAAAAATTAAAATGCCCCAAAATAAATTTGAAATAGTGCCGGGATTATTTGTGGATGAAAATAGTTCTTATAAGATAAGAGCAGGGCTTTTGCTTAAATTTGTAAAAAAACGAAACTCAAGCAGAATTCCTATTGAAAATTCTGAAAAATATTATATTACTCCAAGAGGAATTGAGAGCTTAATTGGTGCTGGCGCACAAGTTATAGAATTAAATAATAATGACAGCAATCTTCGTCCAAACTATAGTCATGAAGTCATTTATAAAAATTTTAGATTTATTTCATCAACAGATAAACCAATTATTTTTTCTATTGACCCTCTTTTTATAGATTAGAATCATTTCTAGACCAAATAAATTTTATCAGAAATATAATAAAAAATATTTCAATAAAAAATATTAGATTAATTAAATAAACTGGCAATTCATACAGCCTGTAACTTATTATATTCAATGTATAATTTGAGAAACCTCTTGATAAAAATAAAGGCAAATAAGAATTAAATATCGGATTTAAAATATCAAAAGGGTATGTCCAAAAGCCAGTCCTATCAAACATTGCGCCAAATAAACTAAAAATAAAGGATATTGACAATAACATATAAATTAAAAATTTGTTAACTTTTTCTAAAACAAAATTTAACGGCAATATTAGAAAAGGAAACATAACTAATAAATATCTCGGGCCGTAACTTCCGTCCCACCACCATGGCCAGACACTTGAAGAATAAAACAAGTATGTTAAAATAGTGACGAACAAGATAGTCAGCATTTCAAATTTATTCTTTTTTATTCCGAAGAATATTCCATATAAAGAAAGCAAAAATATTGGGTTATAAAAAAATACTCCGCGTTCTGGGCTAAATAAATATAGAAATAATTTGTCCAAATGGGGATAATTAAAACCGCCAAAGCCCTTGCTTAAGCCCTCCATATTCTCGATATTGGCTCTTAAATGTTCGGGAGTTTGGAATATATTTCCAAAAATTATATAGTGATAGCCTAGAATTAATATAACTGGCAGGATTGAAGCAGCTATAAAATAAAATATTCTTTTGTCTCTTAAAAACGTCAATAAATAACAAAATAGAACAAATGAAATTATAAAATGCGGATAATCCATAGATATTGCAACTGATGAAGACAAACCAGCCAGAAATAAATCTTTTTTATTTATTCCTTTATGCTTTATTTTTATTAATTTATAAAATGCAAAAATGCTGAAAAAAGAAGCCAGAATCCTTGCATAATAACCAGTTGAATATAATAAAAATAAGGTTGAAAAACTTAAAGCAAGAGAAACGAATATTTTTGTATTTTCATTTTCAGTAAAATATGAACTTATTTTATATATTAATACAGATGTTAATGCTGACAGCAATGAAGCAATCAAAATTGTAACTAAAATATTAAGGATTATTAACTTAATTTCTGTTTTTGTATTGTTAAATAAAGTTTCAGGCAGAAAATTATCTAGAAATTGATAAGCTATTAAGTAAATTGGCGCAGCTAAGGAAGTCGGACCTGGAGCAAATCCAGAATAAAAATGACCCTTGTAATAGGCGTGATCACATCCAGTTTTTTTGCACACATCTGAAACATAATCGTCTATTGCCAGGGTTTGTTTTTCAACTAAAGAGATTGTTCCTGTTAGCATTGAATCTGCCATATAATTCCCGCCGTAATTTGAAATAAATACTAGGTAAACTATGTAAACTGTAAAAAATATTTTAACTTCGGTCTTTTTTAAAAATTCTTTGATATTCATGAATTTTAGATTCTAACAAAAATTTATTAAGTTTTACATTCCAAGAACTCCTTTAGCAGCTAACCAGTTTCTAT
>CAZELK010000008.1:0-16874 GCA_964513145.1 Candidatus Woesearchaeota archaeon | reverse complement strand
ATTTTAAACTCGTTTTTTTTTAAAAAATCTTTTTTCATAACTTTATTATCTCCATTAAGTCTTCAAAAATATCATGCTTAATATTTATTGTGCTATTTAAAGAAATTCTGTCTTTGTCAAAACCATCAACATCAAATGGCACTATATATTTGAAAAACTTTATTATTTTTATTGGTATATATATCTCTAAACACCTAATCTTAGCTTCTTTCTTTATAAATTCAACAATCTGATTGATTGTTACAGTGTTTTTTCCAGAAACATCAATTATTGTTTTATTTTTGAAGTTTTTTAAATTTGATATTGTTATACTGGCTATATCTTCCTTGTTAACTGGCTGAATTTTATTATCTCCATTTCCTATTATAGGGCATATTTTAAATGTTTTAATTAATTTAAATAATTTATAAAAGTCATTTTCTTTATCTATGCCATAAACATAATTTGGTCTAATAATAATATAATTAAATTTGCTATTTATTAATATGTTATCGCATTCTTTTTTAGATTCACCATAAGGCCCGGTTTTGTCCAAATAAACATTTTGTGTTGAGAAATAGATTATTTTATTTATTTTATTTATTTTCATAACTTCCAGTACATTGTTTAGTCCGGTGATATTTTCTTCATATCTTGATTTTTTTAGACTTCTTACAATGGCAGCCAGATAAATAACTATATCAAAATCCTTTACATTATTTAGAAGAAAGTTTTTATCTAATATATTACAAATTAGTGTTTTATAATTTGTATTTCTTTTTATTCTTGATATTACTGTTATGTCATAATTATTTTCCAGTAATTTTGGCAGAATTTCCCTTCCAATATATCCGAAACCACCTATAACCAGAATTCTCTTATTTTCCATTTTATGAAATTTAATAAATAAGAAGGCCTGAAATAATATTTTCTTAATGCTTCTTCAAGTAATTTTTTGAGTTGTTCCTGGCTTAGATTTTTATGCTTATATACCAGGTTAAATTGGGTATACTTTTCATAGTCCTCTGTAACTATTCTGTTTTCTTTTTTCAATTGTTCATAAAAACCAGTTCCAGGATAAGGTGTTGAAATTGCAAATCTTGCAAGAGGCGTGTTTAAATAAATAGCATATTTTATTGTATTTCTTACTGTTTCTATTGTGTCTCCTTCATAACCAAGAATATAAAATGCAGAAACCTTTATTCCAATTTTATTACAATATCTTATTATTTTTTCTTGATGATTATTCTCAACTAGGCCTCTTTTATTTAATTTTGCAATTTCTTCATTGTTTGTTTCTATGCCTACATTTATATTTCTTAATCCAACATCGAACATTCTTTTAAGATTGTTTTCATTTAATAAATCTAATCTTGTTTCCATACCCCATTTAATTTTAACATTCCTTTTTTCCAGTTCATTGCAAAAATCTCCTATAAAAGGTTTTATTAGTCCGAAAGTTGGGTCGCGAAATTGAACCCCTTTAATTCCATATTTTTTTTGCAGATAAACAATATCATCAACGACTTTTTTTGGTGATCTTTGCCTTATTTTTGGTCCCTGATACTCGCCGTAAGTACAATAAAATCTGCAGCTATAAGGGCAGCCCTTGCTTGCTTGCAATGCTACAAAGGGTTTGACTGAAATTGCCGGATAATAGCTATATTCTTGGACTGGAAATCCTTCGAAATCAGGTATTGGTAATTTATCTATGTCTGTCAAAGAAGAAACATTTACTTTTTCATTTAACTGTTCAATTTTTTTAAAATCATTCATAAAAAATGCTTCTGCTTCTCCTAGCAAAACAAAATCCCCACTATTAAAGACTTCAGGATTTCTGGATGGAAAAGGTCCAAAAAATCCAACTTTTGCTTTGGGGAATCTGTCTTTCAGAACTCTGCAAGCCCAATTCTCATTTTTATAATCAACAACAGTCCCATAAATAAGGATAACATCATAAGACTCGTTTGTTTTTGGCAAACTCCCTTCAAAATATTTTACTTTGTGGTTTTTTTCTTTTAATAAAGCTTGCAAGAAAGCCAGGCTGATAATTGGCAGTCTGATATTCTTTTTTTTCAAGTGCTTAATAATCTTTGATGTAAAAGAATTTCCATAATCATCAGCAGTTCCAAAACCACCATTAAGGTCTTTATTCATAGCATAGTCTTTGCTTTTATTGATAACATTAACTAAAGCTATATTTAATTGTTTTAAAACCTGTTTTGTATTTGGTTTTTTTTCAAAAATAGCAGTTGTACTAGGACTCATTTTTTGATTTTTTAAATTTGTTTACTATTTAAAACTTCTCTAGGCTGTTTTTAGTTTAATAACATTAAGAACCCCTTTAAAACCATGCATAACAGTAATTATATCATTTTTTGTTCTTACTTTTGAAAGTGTTCTTAAAATATATTTTGGTCTTAAATAGAATTTTTTAAATGCTTTTTTATAATATTCTTTAACTTTCTCTGGCGAAACTGTTGGCAACGTTAATATTACCTCACCCCAGTCATATTCATCCCAGCTTTTTGTTGATAAATAATTATTTTTTACAGCCCACTCATACATCTGCGTTCCTGGATTTGGAGACACTATGTTGAACAAAGCTAAATCTGGATCTAGTTCCAAAGCAAAATTAATTGTTTCCTGCATTGTTTCTTCTGTTTCACCTGGGCAACCCAATAAAAAAGTTACCCTGCAATCTATTCCAGCTTCTTTAGCCAATGTAACCGCCTTTCTAACTTTTTCAGGAGAAATATTTTTTCTTATATTATCAAGTATTTCTTGGTTAGCACTTTCTGCACCAAATAATATCTGGTGGCAGCCAGCTTTTTTCATTAGTTTCATTAATTCAAGATCAATCCAGTCAACTCTTGCAAAACAAAGCCATGTAACATCAATTTTTTCATCTAATAAAATATTGCAAAACTCCCTTATCTTATGCTTGAATGTTGTAAAATTATCATCATAAAAACAAATTTCTTTTATTCCATGTTCTTCAACTAGCATCTTAACTTCATCAGCAATTTTTCTTGGGCTTCTCTGCCTTAAAATATTGCCAAAAGGCTGGTAGCAAAAAGTACACTTTCCTGGACAACCCCTTGATGTAACAACATTCATTGCAGGCAGTCTTTTGTAACTTCCAACTGCAGGAAAATATTTTTCCATAGGCAGTAAATGATAAGCAGGCATTGGCAGCTTATCTAAATCAACTATTTCACCCTCTTTATTATGAACAATTTCTTTTTTAGAATTTCGATAAGTCAGGCCTTTAATTTCTTTTAATTGGCGACCTTTAATCAAGTCTATAAAAGTATATTCTGCCTCCCCCCTAATTACAAAATCAGCTGCATTATTTATCAACGGTTCTTCTGGCTTTGATGTTGCATGAACTCCACCAAAAATAACTGTTGTTTTTGGCCATAATTTTTTGCATATATTGCTGACTGCATAAGCATGTTTCACATTTACTGTACTAGAAGTTAAACCTATAAATTTCGGCTCATCTATATTTTTCTTCAGATAATCCTCTATATCATCTACAGCTAATCTTTCTGCATATGTATCTAAAATTTTGACTTTAAGGTTGTTTTGTTCTATGCATGAAGCTAAAACCATTAAACCATAAGGAGGCATACAACTAGAAACAGATTTCCAAATATTTCCTCCTTTTTTGAAATACGGCGGATTAATTAATAAGACATCAATCATAATCTCAAACCTATTTTATTAAAACACATATTTAATAGTTTCTGTTTATTAATTTTATTTTCAAGTAGTGACATTAATTTATAAGTATCTTTATTTTCCGAAAAATTATGATACATAAAACTGCGGAAATTGAAGAAGGAGCTAAAATAGGTGATAATACAAATGTATGGCATTATACTCATGTTAGAAAAGGTTCATTTGTAGGAAATAATTGCATTTTGGGAAAAAATGTTTTTATTGATTCTGGAACTAAATTAGGAAATAATGTCAAAGTACAAAATAATGTTTCTATTTATGATGGTGTTATAGTAGAAGATGGTGTTTTTATTGGTCCACATGTTACATTTACAAATGATTTAGTTCCAAGGGCGATTAATATTGATGGTTCTTTAAAAAAAGGAAGTGACTGGGAATTATCAAAAACTTTAGTAAAAAAAGGAGCTTCAATTGGTGCTGGCTCTGTTATATTGCCAGGTATTACAATTGGAGAATTTGCAATGATAGGTGCTGGAAGCGTTGTTACAAAAAATATTCCAAATTTTGCTCTAGTATATGGAGTGCCTGCAAAACATATGGGATATGTTTGTAAATGCGGGAAGAAACTTGGTGACCTTAGCCTTAAGGGAAAAATAAAGTGCTTGCATTGCAAAAGTGAAATTTTAATTTAATATTTGTAATTAATTTTTCCAACTTGGCGGAACATCTAATCTTGTAAGTAAAAAAAGTAATAAAATTATAACAACAATTATCATCCAATTTATTCTTAACCAATTAATTGCCCTTTCCTTATAAGTTTTCATTTCAAGATGGAACATTTAATCTAGTAATTAAGAACAGTGTAAGAATAAATACTAATATTATTAACCAATTTTCCTTGAACCATTTAATTAATTTATCTTTAAGTTTCATTTTTCGCCTTTTTTCTTACCCATAAAATAAACATACAAATTGTAATTGCAAAAATTATTTCAAATAAGATTATATAAAATAATCCTATATTTAAAGGTTTCATATTGAAGTATAGTCCAGTCATTAGACCAACTATAGCTACATACGAAATTATTGCAGTTGAAATTGCATTCACTTCATCAAATTTCATGATGAAAAAAATACCTTGGTGATTAATAATAATTTTGTTTAAAATCTCGAAAGTCTTTCGGAATTAGATATGTATTTCTGAAAATATTTAGTTTAGAATTTTTAAGTTCTTTTTGTACCAGTCGCAGGTTATTTTAATTCCTTCTTCAAATTTAACTTTAGTTTCAAAATTCAATAATTTTTTAGCTAGAGAAACATCTGCGAAATGCCTTCTTACATCTCCTGGTCTTTCTTTTCCATGAATTATCTTTCCTTTAAAATTCATTTCTTTTGTTATTAAATCAACCAAGTAATTCATGCTTATTTCTTGCCCGCTTGCAATGTTCACTGTTTTGCCAATTACATTATTGCTTTTAGAAAATTCAACTGCTGCTCTTGCTGTATCTTTAACAAAAATAAAATCCCTTGTTTGTTCTCCGTCTCCATTAATTGTTAAAGTATTTTCATTGTTCATTATTTTTTTAATAAATAATGGTATAATTGCTGCAAATTTTCCTGAATTTTGTCTTGGACCATAATTATTGAACGGCCTTAAAATTGATGTATTAAGTTTAAATGTCCTGTAATATGAATCAACAATTAAGTCCCCGCTTGCTTTAGCAGCAGCATAAGGTGTTTCAGGATTTAATGGATGACCTTCATTCATAGGAACTTGTTTAGCACTGCCATAAGCTTCAGAAGAAGAGAAATGAATTAATTTCTTGAACAAGTCTTTTCTTAATAATTCACAAATATTTATTGATATTTTAATATTTTCTAATGTTGTATTTAATGGGTCTTCAAGTGAGGCTGTCAAAGGGATTACAGCCAGATCATAAACAATATCTATATTTAGATTTTCGAATATCTTTTTTGTTGCTTCAAAATCAGCAGCACTTCCATAATAAATTTTTAATTTTGGGAAACTTTCCTTGGCTTCTTTTAGGTTTTCTTCTTTTCCCAAAAAGAAATTTGATAAAATAGTTATATTTTCGGGATTTTCCTTTATTAAAGCATCTGCTAAATGACTGCCAATAAATCCCGCACCGCCAGTTATTAAAATATTTTTATTCTTCAAGCTCATTTTTTAAAACACTGTAGTAATAATTTATAAAACTATTCTATAGTCACTTGAAATCTTTTCTTATCTAGGGGCTCGATAATTACTTCCTGACCCTTTTTTAAATTTAAAAATTCTGTAATTGTTTTAGGTAATCTAACATCTAAGGAATTTCCAGCAGTGCCTATACGTGTTTTTGCAGATAGCCCCCACAGTCCTTTTTTCTTAGCTTCTTTTTCAATTAATTCAAATGTTTCTCCATCGAAAACAGTTTCTTCGCATTCAGAACAAACATAAGCTTCAAAATTACCTAAATTTAGACCCAATAAAAAATAATCTACATTTTTTCTTTTCAAAGTTCCTTTTCCACAATTATCACATTTATCCATTTTAACTCCTATTAATAAAAACACTTTTTATTTTATATTTATTTCCAATAATTTTGTATGCGACCGAAAAATAAGAGTAAACCATTAAATATCCGTCAGTTTGTTTAAATTTTGATCCTCTTTCTAAAGCTATACAAACTTGATCAGCTGAAATTCCTTCAATAATCATTTTATCAGCAGCGTGCACTGTTATCAATAAATCGCTCTTTTTTATCATGATTAACTCGAATTTATACGTACTAATACGTAAATGTTATATTTAAACATTTTGGTTTTAAATAATTAAATATTTTCAAGCTCATTTTTTAAAATCGCGACTATTTTCTTACAAACATTTTCTTTATGTTTTATTTTAATATTTTTCATCTCTTCTAATTTAGAAGGATTATTTAATAATTCATTGTTAATTGTAATAATAGCATCATAATTTGTTGTAACTAACAAATTCTTACCTTTTTCTATAAACTCAGTCCATTCTGTTTCATTTCTTAGAATTAAGCAAGGTATATCATAAATAACTGCTTCTTCTTGAATACTTCCAGAATCAGTCATTGTATATTTGGCATTAATTAACAAATTTGTAAATTCTAAATAACCTAAAGGTTCTATTACTAAGATATTTTCACTAAGTTTAATATTGTTTTCTTGCAATAGTTTTTTAGTTCTTGGGTGAATTGGAAATACGATCTTAACATTAACTGAAACAGAATTTATTGCGTTAACTATCATTTTTAAGGATTCTAAATTATTTGTATTTTCAGCTCTATGAATTGTTAATGGGACATAGTTTCCTTTTTCTAAATTTAATTTTTTTAAAATATCTGTTTGTAAAGCTAGTTCTTTTGTTCTTAAGCAAGCATCATAAACTGTTCTGCCTGTTAAAAATATTTTTTCTTTGTTTATTCCTTCTTTTCTTAAATTTTTATAAGCTGCTTTATCAGGAGGAAACAATAAGTCAGAACAATGATCTGCAACTATTCTATTAATTTCTTCAGGCATTAGTTTATTAAAAGATCTGCATCCTGCTTCAATATGTGCAATAGGTATATGTAATTTTGAAGCAACTAAAGAACCAATTAAAGGACTGTTTGTGTCAGCAAATACAATTACCAAATCTGGCTTTTCTTTAAGTAAGATTTTTTCAAATTCAATCATTCCTTTTCCAACCTGTTCAGCTTGAGTTCCAGATCCAACATCTAAAGAATAATCAGGTGGTCTTATTTTTAATTCTTCAAAAAATATCTTATCCATATTATAAGAATAATGCTGCCCAGTATGAACTAAGATATGATTAAATTCCTGGTCTAATAATGGTATTAGGGCACTTAATTTCGTCCATTCTGGTCTTGTTCCGGCTATAGTAATGACTTTTTTCATTTTAAATTAAGATTAAAACCAAGAATATACTTAAAAAACTTATGGTCTAGAAATGACAGGTCGGCTTAATTCCCTTTTTCTTATAGTATTGTTGATGATATTCCTCTGCTTTGTAAAATTTTCCTGATTTTACAATTTCAGTAACTACTTTAGTTTTTCCTAATTTTTTTTGAAATTCTTCTTTAGATTTAATAGCTTCTTTTCTTTGCTCTTCTGTATAATAGAAAATAACAGACCGATATTGTCTTCCCATATCTGGACCTTGTCTATCTAAAGTAGTGGGATCATGATTGTTCCAAAAAATTTCCAATAATTTTTTATATTGTATTTTTTCTGGATCATATATAACTTGTACTACTTCAGCATGACCAGTTTTATCTGTGCAAACTTCTTCATAGCTTAAATTTTTATAATTTTCATCCCCCCCCATATAACCAACTGAAGTTGAAATAACACCTTTTAATTCTAAGAATAAAGATTCTGCACCCCAAAAACATCCAGCACCAAATGTAGCAATTTCTTTTTTCATTTCTCTTTAAGAAACTTCTCTATGTTCTTATTTTGTTTTTGAATTATTAAAAGATCTTTTTTAATTTGTGTAAATTGATTTATTATTATTGAAAAAAATGATATTAATGCACCCAAAATAACTAATATGACTATAGGATTTGTAATTACTGGGTGACCAGTTTCAATTAAGCCCCTTATGTATTTACTAACTAAATATAATCCATAAATAAAGCCAAGAAAAACTAGAAACAAACCAGTAATCTTAAAGAAAACAATCGGCTTTACAGCAAATAATAATGAAAAATACTCAGCCCCGATTTTTCTAATCTGATTTTGAAATTTGCTTTTTCCCCTTTCTCTTCCTTTTAAAACAGCTGGGATTTCTTTAATTTTGAAACCTAATAATGCTGCTTTTGTTAATATCTCAACCATAATTTCAGGACCATTTGATTCTAGAACAAGGGAATCAAGAACTTCTTTTCTATAGCCCCTTAGCATACCAGTAACTGTGTGAACATTTGCTGAAATAGCATAACTTATGAACTTATTTGATATTTTGCTTACGAATAACCTAAACTTCGGCACATTTAATGCCTGACCGCCCTTCATATAAGGAGACCCCTGAATAATATCAAAATTTGCATTGTTTAGTTCATTGTATATTTCTGCAATATATTTGGCATCATAACTTAGATCAGAATCAATTGTTATTACAAAGTCACCTTTAGCTCTTTCAAACCCAATTTTTAAAGCAGCACCAAGGCCTTTATTTTTTGGGTATGTAACAATTCTTAGTTTTTTATTTTTAGAATTTTGTTCTTTTAATATATCCAGAGTTCTGTCTTTAGAACCATCATTTACTACCAATATCTCGTAGTCAGTATTTAAAGAATATAAAACATCATTTACTTTCTGCAGTGTTATTACTACATTTTCTTCTTCATTATACATTGGTATTAAAACTGTGAGTTTATTTTTCATTTTTCCTTGCTGTTATGAAAAAGATTAATGAATAATTCGCTGGTATGAACTTTATTGGTATGGAAGCAATTTCTTCTATTTTAAAATCTTTCTCCATAATGCTTTTTAAATTATTTAAAGAAATATAGGATTTTGATATATTATCATGAACTCCTATATGAAACAATTTTACTATTATTTTAACAAGATTATATTTTTTATTTAACGAAGTAATTAACAATAAACCATCTTTTTTTAAGACTCTAAATGCTTCTTTGATTGCTTTGTTTAAATCAGGCAGATAATATAAAACCTCACTAATTATTACTTTGTCAAATGAATTGTTTTTAAATGGCAGATTTTCTGCATCACCAACAATAAAATTACCATTTGGGCATATTTTTTTGCATTCATCTATCATTTTATTACTAATATCAAGACCAGTTATATTTTCACAAGCTATATTTTTTAAAAGGTTTCCAGAGCCACAGCCAATTTCTAAAATTTTATCTGTTTTGTTTATATATTTTTTAATAAGCCTTAACCTTTTATTTTTAATGAAATTAACAGCATTGTTAGAATAAGATGGCGCTAATTCATTAAATCTGTTTTTTACATTTTCTTTATAATTATCATTCATTTTACAACTATTCTTTGGTTTGGAAGTATATTCTTTATTAGAAAGTCTTTTGACTGATTATTTCTGTTTTCAAGCTTAATTTTTATATTGCTGATTTCAAAATTATTTTTATTTATTAAATGCAATTTATTGTCTTTAAATTCTAAAAACAAGTTGCTTCTTGCTTCCCACCATTTTACAATTTCTTTTACAGTAGCTACCCATGAATTCCTGGTATTTTTAATTACATGATCCAATAGCATAAGCCTGTTTTCAGCGTCTTTTGGACCCCAGGCAGGTGTGTGAATTATGAATGTGCAAAGCCCGTTTACTTTTTCAATAAATTTTATTTTTTGTGAAAAAAAATCTAAAGTTTCTGGCATACTATAACCGAAAAAATACGGAGATATGCAGTCTGGAGCAGTTATATTAAGCTCCAATATCTGCGACCTTTTATTGTTAATCAACGGATAAAATGGCAAATAAAATGAATTGCCTTTGCCACAATAAGGCTGTTCTCTTTGAACATCGATAATTGATGAATCATATTTATAATTTTTCTCTTCAAGAAGTTCAAATAAATTGGCTGGCCTCTGTAATGTCGGGGCTCTAAAAAATAATATTTCTGTATTAAAAGTATTTTCAATAATCTCTTTTGCTTTTTCTAATCTTAGTTTTTTTTCGTAATTTGGCACTTGCAAGAATGTTCTGTCATGATATAAGCCATGACATCCAATGTAGTGTTTTTTTAATCTTTCAATATCTTCTGGACTTATATATTTTACATAGCTTCCTACTAAAGTTATTGTTGATTTTAAATTATATTCATCAAGTTTGTCAAGCAGCAATTTTAGGCCTTTTGTATAGCTAAATATTGTCGGCTCTGTGTCATGAGTGATTAAAGTTGCGTAATTATAAGCTCCAGGCCACTTGTTTATAGTTGCCAGATCAGTTTGGAGCAAAATTGAATATTTAATTAATTCTAACAATGCAAAGACAGTAGGATCAACTGGAAATTTTGTTGTAAATTCAGCAGACTTTTCAAGTTCTTTGTGCACTTTGGAATAATATCTTTTATAAATCTTCAATCTTAAATCATATGGTATTAATTTGTATATTCTGTCTAGTAATTTATTAGATAAAATATTTGACTCTATGTCTTTTTCAAAATAAGTTTCTGAAATAAGTTCATTAAACAAAATTAATATATCAAAAAAGAAATATATTGTATTTTTATCCATTGTAACAGCTGGATACTGCGTTTTATCAACAGTTATATTAAATAATGTCTCGCCAGCATAACTATCTATTTCTTTGTATATTGGAACATTTGGCAAGTCAATATCATCATTTAAATTGAAATGATTTAATGTTTCTGTAACATTATCTATAGAAACTTTTAATTTTAATCTTTCCAATTGATTGACTTTTAAAGGCCTTTTTAATAATTCTGGGTTGAATATAATTTTGTGATTTGCTTTTATGCTTATTTCAGAAGTAAACAAGAATAAAGATGTTTCAAAATCTTTTATTTCAGCTTCCTTAATATAATAATAGGGGATCTTCTCCAGATTTAAAAAATGCCTTAATATGTTGGTTCTTTCATCATTCCTGTCTTCAATAAATATCTTTTTTATCATAGTCTTAATAAACAAACATTTTCCTTAATTATCTTTTCCTTGAAATTGCATTTTAAATTACAATATTCATTATATGTTATGACTTCTTTTAAATTTATTTTTAAAGCAGTGTTTAAGAAATTATCGCATTCTTTATTTTTAAATTGAACACCTAGTTCATTTAACAGTTTTTGATCTTCTTCTTTTAATTCTGAAGGGGACCAGCCACTAGGTGTGCTTAAATTTAAATAAATAGAAGCATAAGCATAGTATGCTTTTGGGTATGATGTTGAAGACTGGCTTTCTAATATCATAAAAGGACCTTTAGCTTCTTTTAACAAACTTAATGTATTTTTTTCCAGCCCAGTATGGTCCTGATAATAACTTGTTATTGTTGCTGACAATATAATTGATATTATTGGGATTATAATTATTGATATAAGAATTAAATTTGATAATTTACCTGGCAAATTGTTCAGATTTGTATTAAATAAAAATAATAAAATAAATATTGTAAAAAATGTAAAATAAGGTTCTGGATAAACGAAATTAATATATGGGATAAGCGTAACTGCTCTTGTTAGAACTAATATTGAAATTAGCAATATTGGGCTGTAGAAAAATAATTCTTTTTTATTTTTATCATTAGAAATATAAAAAATATAAAACATAATTAATGTTAAAACAGGTAAAATTGTTATTAAAAAAGCAGAAGATGCCCACTGACCATTGAAATCGAAAAACCTGATTGTAATTTCTGGCAAATAACTATAAGTCCTGCTTTCAGAATCTAAATTATTAACAAATTGATACCACCAAAAAGAAGACAGAATTATGCCGAATATTATTGACCCGATTAAGATAAACAGCGCTTTTTTATTTTTTAGTTTTATTAATAATAATGACAGCAAGAAGAAATGAAATGGTATGGCAACAATTGGCTGCGCTATTAACAAGATTGCATAAAATGGAATAAATAAAACAAATTTCCAATCAAGATTTTTATCCTTATATTTTAGAATAAAAAAAGACAGAATTAAGAATATCATCCAGCCAAATAGTTCTGTTACCCTGCCCAGCCTGAAAAAACTACTAACAGATGCTGCTGTTCCAAATAAAAAAACAAAAAATGCAAATGACTTTAGCCATGACTTTTCTTTTAGATTAATAATTTTGTGAATAGCTATGAAACTAATTATCAACATTACTATTATAGATAAATATGTTGCAATTTCTGGTTTTTTGAACAACAATAATAGCGGATATGTGAAGAAAAACCAGCCCGGTGGATAGAATTTTAACAAATAAAATCCATTATACCAATAAGAACATAAATTATGAAATCCGCAGGATTTTAAAAAATATAATTGGGCAATATGGGAACTAATATCATTCGTTATGTCTAATGGAAAATATTGTATTATCTTTGCCTGATTTATTAGCCTCATAATTAAGTATATAAACAAGAGCAAGCTACTAAAAATTAATATATATTTTATTCTTTTAGACTTAACTGGATTATCCATCTCAAGGCTTAAATATGGTGTTTTTTTAAAGTTTTCTAGAACTGGGGGGTTGGTGCATAATTAAACTTTTTAGTATAATTTTCCTAAATTAGCAAGAAAATCAAACTTTTACATAAATACTTAACTCAATTAGAAAGTGTACTTAAGTAATCTTAAATCAGATTCTCTATAAGTTTCTTTTATAAAATCATATTCAGTAAACTTTGGTATAATATCTGGAGGTTTACTATTTAAATTTTAGTTATAGGTATTCCAATAACTTCTTTAAAAGATTCTTTTATTTTATCTTCAGAGTCAGACTCTTGAACTCTCTTTAGGAATTCAAATAATTTTAATTTGTTATATTTCTCTAAAATTTCATTTACAACTTTAAATCCCAAATTATATATTTCTCTTTGTTTGGGATATTCTTTTATTAATGTATTCTCAGTTATTGTTATTTTATTTTTTATATTTTTATTTCTATTATAAAAAGACAAGTAAGTAGCAATTCCTTCATCAAATAAACCAAGTCTTGGGAAATGCATATTTCCATAAAAGATATGTGATAACTCATGCGTTAGAAGTTGATTAAATTCTGATCTTTTGTGTATAGTTAAATTTTCAATAATGCTTGGGGAAAATATAAATATAGTATTATTTGATCCACAGAAACAGCATTTCCATTCTTCAAATTTGTCTCTTGAAAAGAAATTAAACTCATTAACAGAATATAAAAAACATATTTTAATATTCAAAATTATATTAAACTCAAAAAAATCCTGTACTCTTTTGTATACTTCTTTTAAATTCAAAGAATCAATAAAAGCATTATCTTCTTTTTCATATTTTATAACAAAATTATTTTTTTGAGCGAACATTCTAAATTAAATACCTCTGGAGTGAACCCCTATTTTTAGATTCTAAGTTAACGAACACTACTTCTATTTAATACCTCCTGTTCAAACTCTTCAGGTGGTCTTAATATAAATTAAATTTTAATGGCTTTCATAGTAATTTCCATCTTATTATGGAGCAAATGTTTAAATTCAAATTCTCTAAAGCACTTTTTTAGAAGATTTTCTATATTATCCATATAATAGAAAACATTTTTAGTAGGACATTTAATTGTTACGATGCAAACCGCATTACTTTTTAAGAATTTGCATAATCCAAGCACTACTTTAGCAGAATCATTAGGATGTAAATTCATATCATTGACTAATAAATCAAATTCTTCTTTTGGCTTAAAGTCTTCAGCCCTTATTTTTAGATGAGTGATATTTTTATCATTTTTTAAAGAAGAGTCTAAATCAGCTGGATCAACAGCAGTTACTTTTATTTTATATTTACTTAGTTCTTTACTAAATCCACCTGGAGCCGCACCAATATCCAAGGCATTCCTTGTTTTCTTTAAGTCAACATTAAAATAATGCAGTGCTTCTCTTAACTTTAGTTGCGATCTATTTAACCTATCTTCGTAATTAAAACCCTCTCTTTTATATTGGCTTTTTGTTATAAAGGCATTATTATTAGCAATGTTAACCAATATTATGCTTTTTGGGTTTTTTCTATCAACAAGAAATCCTTCTTTTTCCAATTGAATGCCAACCTGCACTTCTATATCCCTACTTTTTATGTTTAAAGTGTTTACATTAAACTTCTCATCACCATAAATTATACACTTTATCATGAAAGATTCTTTTTCACTTAGCAATTTTTTTATAGCAAATATAATTCCTTTAACGTCTATTTTTTCAATAGCTTCAATTTTATATATCTCATGAGATAAAGCTAATTTAGGCGTTTTATTAGCTTCTAAAAGTAATAACCCTTTAGATAACTCTTTATGATTGTTAGTCCCTAATTCATCGATAATTTTTTTATAAAAAAGGGGTGCATATGTAACTAAATATTTATTCATTTTCTAAAACATCCATTTCTTTTAAATCTTCCATGAACAAATCAACTTCTTTTTTGTCTAATCCATTAAAATTTATAGTGTTATAATCTAATTTTAATTGTTCTAAAAAATTTAAAAACTTATTGTCTATTCTAAAATACTGCAAAGTATCTACTTTACATAATAAAATATACTCATTTTCTTTTCTAAACCTAACATGCTTTGTTAATTTCATTTTTTCTTTGGCTTATTATTGGCAGAGTATTCTTTTTTACACCTAATTTAGGTAACTTTAATTTAACAAAAATAACCTAAACGTTATATATAGTTCTTAATCTCCTTTTTTAAGAAATGTAGTTTTTTATTTAGCGCTTTTGTTAATACTTTTTTTAATAAATTTTTGTCATCATCCCATTTTATTCTTTCGACAAAATTATCCAAATTCATCCATTCGTATTTATTATGCTCTTCATTTAATTTAATTTTTCCAGGTTTGACGAAGGTAATGAAATTCATTTCTTCACATATTTCATTACACCACTCATAAATTGAACCCCAGTTAAGTGATAATATTTCAGAAGAATCAAGCCCTGTTTCTTCTTTTATTTCGCGCCTCACAGCATTATCAAGAGATTCTCCAGATTCAACTTCACCAGTAACAATAAACCAACCACAGTCTCCATGTTTGGGATGTGGTTCGCTATGCAAAGCTAAAAATTTTCCTTTAGAAAACACAAATGATAGTACTTTCTTCATATTAACAAATCCAACTAACTTTATTTTATAAGCCCTTCTATAACAAAAATTGGAACATCATCAAGTCCTTCTTGAAACCCCCTTCTTAATATATAAGAAATTATCCCCTGTTTCAAAAAGTCTTCTACTTCTTGAACACCCCATAATATTAAAAAGAATAGAACTATCTTCTCTAATATGAATGCCATAGATATAAATCCTGATTATAAAGCAATTTACAATAAAGTAAAAGAACAATTTGTTCAATCAAAATATTTTAATTATGGGGCTTGTGACGAAACTTATTATACTTTAAAAGTATTCGAAACTGCAAAGAAAATAATGCGTCGACTACACAAAAATGTAAATGTTTCTTTGATACTTGTCTCTGCTATTTTACATGATGTTGGGAAATCTTACATTAATTTATCTCTGGTTTTTTCAAACAATCACAAATTACCAAATGGTCAAAATGAATGGGACAAACATAATATTTATGGCTTACCTATTGCTAAAAAAATATTAAGTGGGATGGGACACTCATCAGAGTTTATTATAGCAGTAAGCGAACTTATAGAAAAACATGAACTAGAAGAAAAAATAAATTCTTCCAAAACATTAGAACTAAAAGTTTTGCAGGACGCTGATATGATTGCTGATTTAGGTTTTGCTGGATTTATTAGACCTTTTTCTTTTGGAGCACAAACGGGGAGGGGCGTTATTGATTCAATTAAATTTCTTCAGCAAGTAACACAAAAAGTTGATCCAAATCTTCTTAATCTTAAAATTTCTAGAGATATTGCTTTAGAGCAGTTAAAAATACAAAAAAGATTAGTTAAAAGCATTTCAAAAGACATAAATAGTGAGTTATTGAAGTGATTTTTAAAAGAAATTGACAACCGGGGATTAGTTGCTTATCAAGGTGTGAATTAATATCTTTTAATAAAAGATAGTAAAGGATATAACAACAAGAGCAAACGCAAAGAGCTTACAACATTTTTCTTTTTTAGCATTTCTAAAATACTAAAATAACCAAGTGAAGCTCCTTCTTCAAGTTTCAATTTACGAATATCTAGATTAAGTCTCAATTTGAAGATGTAGTTACTTTTTTTAAATCCTGGAAAAACCACCAATAATCTTAATTGTTCTTTTTTGACTTTAATCCCTAGTTCTTCTTTTAGCTCTCTTATTATTGCATCAATAGGCATTTCATTATTTTTTATGCCTCCGCCAAAAATACCCCATTTATTCGGATTTAAAATATTTGGGTTGTTATCTCTTAACTGAAAGAGTATTTTTCCATTTTTTTCTATTAATATACCGACATAATTCATAGTTTAACAAAAATAATCCTAATATTTAAATATTCTTTTAATCGGCTCTGGTGCAATCCTCTGATAATTATAATAAGATAATTTAGCTTTCTGTCT
>CAZELK010000007.1:11959-50803 GCA_964513145.1 Candidatus Woesearchaeota archaeon | reverse complement strand
AGTGATTAATGCTTCTGTTGGAAACCACGCCATTCATGGCGTGGAGGACGTCATTACTAAATAGAATAAATGCAATAATGAGAATAATGTAATTATTAATGCAAACACAATACCATTATTTTTCTTATAAATTGAGTAAATAATAGATAAAATTACTAGTATTATTCCAAATAACTCTAAACCGACCATAACTTTATATGAACTTTAGAATTTTTATATTTCTCTTAAAACTCAATATTTAAATACTCAAAAGTTATTAGTTATATAACTAAGTTTTATAATATTACTTAGTTAACTTATAAATGGGAAGAGTAAATATAGAAATAGAGCCTGAAGTTCATAAGAAATTAAAGGTAGTGTGTGCTATGGAAGAAAAAACAATTCAGCAGATAATTAACGATTTATTAAAAGAAAAATTAAATAAGAAAAGATGACAAAAAGAGGTCAAATTACAGTTTATGTAATTATAGGTTTGATAGCATTAGCAACAGTTGTAACTGCTTTTTATGCAAAAGATTATGTTTTAAAAGTAATTTTAAACAAAGAGTTAGAAGAGAATATAATAATTCCTGAGAAAATAAAGCCAATAAACACATTTGTTTTGTCATGCTTGAAAGAGTCTGGTGAAAAAGCCTTGAAAATTATAGGTCAGCAAGGCGGCTACACAACAATACCTAGAGACCCGTTTCCATCAGATCAGTTGAATTTAATTTCAAACGCTTTAACAATATATGGAAATAACAATGTTGCTTATTGGTTCTATGAACAGCCAAATAAAATTCAAAAAACCCAGATGCCTACAGAAAGTGACATTGAATTTCAAATATCAAATTATATAGAAAACGATCTGAACAGTTGTTTAAATAATTTTGAAGGTTTCCAGGACTTTGAAATCATACAAGGCGATTTAAAAGTTAGTTCTGAATTAAATGAAAATGAAGTTAAGATTTCATTAGATTTTCCTTTAAATATAAAAACAAAAGATTTTGAATTTAAAATAAATAAATTCTCTCAAAAAATAAATTCCCCCCTATATGATCTATACACCTCAGCAAAGAAAATATTTGAAAATTTGAATTCAAACAATGATCTTGAGCATAAAACATTGACTATGTTGATAACTTATAGTGAAATCCCTTACTCAGGTTCAACAGATGATTGTATCCCCCCAATATGGAATGTACATGATGTTGAATCAAATCTTAAAAAAATAATTTCAAATAATATACAGGCTTTAAAAGTGCAGGGAACAAATTTCGGCTTGACAAATAGTGAAAATAATTATTTTGTTCTTGGTCCAAATTTAAAAGATCAAAATCTGGATGTAAACTTTTTGTATTCTGAAAACTGGCCTTTGAATTTGGACATAAATCCAAGGGAAGGAAGCTTGTTAAAAGCACAGTCTGTTACTGAAAAATTGGGTCCATTAAGGGGAATAGCAGAATCTTTCGCTTGTATAAGCACTTATCATTTTATTTATGATACTAAATATCCAGTTTTAGTAATTTTAAATAAAGATGGCTATACTTTTCAGTTCGCAGTCCAGGTAATTATAGATAATAATGAGCCTAGAAAAGCAGCAACTTTGACAAGATCAACTCCGGAACTTGATACAAGAATATGCGATACAAGAAAAAATGAAATAACTGTTTTTACAAAAGATATTAATGGAAAGAATTTAGATAATGTAGATATTAAATACAAATGCATAAGCAATCAGTGCGATATTGGAAAAACAAAATTAAATTCCCTAAATGAAGCTATTTTGGTCCAAAAATACCCCCAGTGTTTGAACGGGGCCTTAATAGCTTCAAAAGATAATTATCATTTCTCAAAGCAGACAGCATCAACATTGGAAAGTTTCACAACAACATTATTTTTAGAGCCTTATAAAAATTTAAATGTTGATGTGTTAATAGAAAGAGCTGGTTCTGGAAAAATAGACAAAGATGAGCAAGTCTATATACAATTGTCAGAAGAAGAAAAAGAACATTATGAAACTCTTATTTACCCAGATACTAAAAAAATAAAATTAATTTCAGGAAAATATAAGGCAATAACATATTTAATTTCTAATTATCCGGAAGGATTAACAATTAATGAACAAGTAATAGAAAATTGTTTTGATGTCCCAAAGCAAGGAATTTTGTCTGGAATAATACCTCAAACTGAAAAGAAATGTGTTAAAACAGTAATACCCGCAACAACTGTGAATAAAATAATTTCAGGATATGCTGAATTTGAATTTGAAATCTCCCGAGATGATTTGGAGAAAAATAAAATAATCTTCCACATACCTTATGTTGGAAAGCCGACAAGATTATCAGAAATAAGCAAAGCATTAGGAAATAAAAATGTACCAAAGCCGGAATTTAAATAAATTAATTGTATTTAGTTTAATATTTTTGTTAGTCAGCATGCCATTTACATTGGCGCAAACAGAAACAAAAGAAGTCGGCAAGGAAGAAACAGGTGGTTTATTCTCAGCTGAAGTTCCTGATGAGTCATTTACAGAAGGGCAGTTTACAAATGTTAATATCTTAGTTAACAGATATGAACCAACAGTTTTAGTTTCATCAGTATTGGAAGAGCAAAGTATACCTGTTTTTGCTTTTCTTTCAGCAACTCCTACTGCTTCTACAGAATTGCCAAGAATCCAGAGAGTTTCAATAACAGAAGTAACTGGAAATAAGTCATCTACAGCAGGAGTCCGTTATTATGAGCCGAAAGTTTGGTCTTGGTCAGATATAGGGTATATTGAACTAAGACTGAAAAAAATTGAAAAAGAGCATAAAGTTCCTGATAAAATATCAGTCAATCTAAAGGCGCGAATTGAATATGAAGCAGATATAAATTCTGATTTAATTGGCGGTGCTCAGACAATAACATTGGATGAAACACCAGTAGTTGATTTATCTAAGATTATAACAGACCAGAAGTATGATCTGTTTGGTGGTAAGGGTCATATTGCTTTAAGGCAGGTTAGTTCAAAAAGTGCTATTTTTACAATTTATGATAGTGAAGGTAAAATTATTTCTACAGCAACATCTTCTTTAGGCCAGGATTCTGCTGTAGTAAGTTTAGTTCCAGGTTCTAGTCTGCCAGAAAATCAGGTAAGAATAAGATTAAATAAAATTATAGACAAAATCCAGCCAAATGCAGTTATATCAATAGATAATTTAGATCATACTTTAGTTAAAGGCACAAAAATTCTAGATTGGAGTGTTAGTGAAATTGTTATTACAAACCCAAGTTATATTAAATTGACAAAAATAGGTACTGGCGAAGAAGTTTATTTACAAACTGGAAAATCTTCTGATATTGAAAAAGGATACACTGCCTTTACAAGCAAAATAAATTCCAAATTTAATATATTATCTTTTAATAAATTAAAATCAGATTGGGGCGATTTTGAAGTTAAGGAAATTAATACTGGAAAAAAACCAGTTGCTAATTTTAAAGTGGGTGGCAAACCTGGAAAAACTACAATTGAAGAAGGAAAGGATATAATAGACTCAAAAGAGTTGACAGAGTGTACAAGCTTAGCAAAACAAAATAGATGTTTTTTAGAAAGTGTTCGCGGTGGTAATGTTTTGATAACTCATCCAGATAAAACCTTAGATGGAAAATGTACAACAAAGACTACGCCATTGTATTTAAGAAATCTGGATAGAAAATACTTGTTTGAAGAAACTGTACTGCCGGGAGAAGTAATCTTAGATACCCTTCCTTCAAAATTCTGCAGCCAGACTATTCAATTAGAAAGTATAGAAACTCAAAAAAGTGTTGAAATAACAATATTGTCAGGCGCAAAAAGAGGTGTAACAGAAACACAGTTTGCATTAAATATACCAATAGAAAAAAGACCTGTTAAATTTTCTACAAAAAGCATATCTGAACAAATAAATAAAACCCAGGAATTAATTGACAGATTAACAAAGACAATAGATAAATTAGAATCAGTTGTTGAAACATGGACAAAAATATGTTTGATAACAACAGCAGTTTTCACAATTTATAATTTTATATTTGGTTATGGTCTTGGCTCGCAAGCTCCAGTTACACCAACTTTAACTGCTGGCGATGTTCTTAGTAAGAGTGGATTATCTGCAGATAAAGATAGTAAAACTTGTAATGAAAAAGGTGGGTTTGTAAAATTAAAAGATAAATCCAACAAATTTTTCTATGATTCTCCAACTACTAAACATAATGAGATTTTTATAAATATTAAAGAAGGACCGCCACAATATTATTACATAGAAAATAAAGAAAAAAATGAATGTGACTTAATTCAAAATACAGTAATTTATGATTCAGAAGGAAAGCCTTATATTTATAACCCATCAACAGAAAAAATCGAATCTACTGAAAGAGGATTGTCTACTGAAGCAAGGGAAAATATACAGATATTAAAAGATGACCAGGGAAGAAATATAGTTGTTATCCCAATAAAAAGTGAGCAGCAATTTTATGCTTCTCCAGTTTTAAAACAGCAATATGAAAAAGAATGGAAAGTAAAGCACGGCGAAGCAGCTGGAGCATATTATATATCCTACTATGAAAATGACCGTGTAGAAGTTTATAGGGGAATTGGAAATATAGATTTAATAAGCAACCCAAAGGAAGAAAATGATAAACGAATAGATACAGCTACAAAAAATTCAGGCAGTTCAAGAGTTTATTTGGAAGTAGAAAGAGTATTTATTCAAGGCAGAATTGGTCCTGCTCAAAAAAGAGGTTTTTCAAATATAGATTTATTCGGAGAGCCGTATAAAATAGATACAACTAAAAAATTAAGAATTAATGAATTAAAATGTGAAGAAGTTCTTGGTCCAGTCCAGTGCAAATTAATGTATAATGCCTGTGACCCAGTTATTTGTCCTGCTTCAAGATGTGATCTTGGCGGGCTTTATGAAGTTCCAGATGATAATGTAATTCAGTCAGGATTAATAGGTTCATTTGTTTTATGTGCTCCTAATTTCGTAGGATTTGGTGGCGATGTTGCAGTTCCAATTTGCATCACAGGAGTTTTAGCTTCATTAAAAAATATTAGGTCTTATCTGCAGGCTTACAAAGCTTGTTTAATAACAGCAAAAGCAGATGACAAGGCAGTTGGAATATGTGATAAAATACGTTCTATATTTATGTGCGAAATAATCTGGAAAGAAGTAATGACTTTGTTAAATAGTCGCGGCGGAGTATTGAATTTTCTGACAAAAAAAATATCTGGTGGCAGTGCTTCTGATTATTTGAACATGAAGCCAAGAGTTGAAGGCTTAAAAAAGACAGTTGATTATTTCACAAACAGCTATGCAACAACAATTTTTGCTTCATACAGGGGAAAAACAACAGACCAGATAGGTGCTGAATTATGCAGATCTGCAATTGGGGGAGCATTCCCTAATTTAGGTAAATTATCTGAACTTGCAAAACCAGAAGACCCCCCTCAGTTTAGTGCTATATTTGAAGAACATGATTATAGCCCAACATTGGGAGCATCAAGATACAATGTATTTTATCATATTTATGCAGGAACCCCAAGAGAAGAAAACCAGATAATTAATTACCAGGTATTTTTAAAATCGCAAGGATTGAAGGATTTTTTAATTTCCCAGGGATCTCTAAAATCTGGGGAATTTGCAGATGAAAGTAAAGACTATATAGCTCCTCGTGGTTATCAGGAGATTTGTATAAATCTAAATGGAAAAGTGCAGTGCGGCTTTGGAAAAACAGTTTCATCAAGTTTTGGAATTAACCAAATTGCAAACACTTACATTGCAGATAATTTAGCTTCAAAAATTACAAAAGCTTCTGAATGTATTCCTTCTCAGCAAAGCTCTTTATCCAGCTACAGTGCTGGCTTTGTTCCTTCAGCAGCTGTTGAAAGAAGATGTTCTTTCAGTAGTCCATATTTGGGTTTAGGAAATCCAAAAGAAAAAGAATGGTTCATTATAGGGGAATGCGGTGTTGATGAAAAAGGAAACACAATAGGAAAATGCTGGGAACATGCAAATCTGGAAAAATATCCGGAAATTCAGTCAAAAGTATTCAAAGACAGTTGCGAACAAAATCAAAATGCAAACTTATGCCATGTTTATGAAAAATGTATTGATGGTGCAGTCCTGGCTGAATTCAATATAAAATCTGAAGGCCCATTATTAAGCCGGGCTCTTGGAGAAGGAACTGGGGATATTGGAATAAGATCATGTTGTACAGGCACATGCAGACCATTTGCTCCTTTGCTGAATGATGAAATTGAAAAAACAATTAAATCTTTTGGAGCTGCAGAAAAATTAGGAAGAGAGATGGCTAAAGTAGCTGGATTAAAAGAAGAGGCATTTAAAGAAGATGATGTTTCAGAAACTAAATCCTTATTGCTAAAGGATGCAAAATTCAAACTATTATTGGATGAAGGCAAATACAATTATCTTGTCGCACTTTTAATTTTAAAATATAATAAAAATTATAATTCTTACTTGGCTGAGTTGGCAAAATTAGAGGCATTAAAAGATACAAGGCTTATTCAAATTGAAGCATTAAAAATAATATTGGACTTTTATGCTACAGACAAAGGTCTAGATTCAAAAACACATTCAGATATAAATGATTTATTAAAAGAATTAGAAAAAGCAAAAACAGATAAAAATATATTTATACAGGAGATTAAGGATGAGATTGAAGATGCAATTAAAGATAAAAGATGGCTAAATATAGCTGCAAGTTCCGCTCCTCCAACTACAACAGTCCCACCAACTGCAACAACAACTCCACCATCCGCACCAGCTGCTACTATAGCGCAAAAATCAGAAATAATAATTTTGACAGAAACAACGGGTGCTAGTTTGTATTTGCAATTTGTTTCAGATCACTGGGAAGCTTCAAATGATGGTTCTAAATTTGAGCAAGTAAGTAAGTTCAGTACTACTCCAGGTTTATTTGAGAATTTAATTAATCTATTAAAAAATAATAACTGGCAAGATGGTATACAAGACATTATTCTAATATATAGACAGCCATCTATAACGAGATTAGAATACAGTACCTCTACAGGATATGAAACATTACCAAACGCAGAAATTGATAAATTAATAAATGTTGCCAAAGGAACCCTTCCTTAATATGAAATATTTTAATTTAAAACACTTGTCAGTAGCTGTCATAATAAATTACATTTCTTTAATTTTAGTTTTATTGTTGACAAAATATATTTTTGCAAAAGTAAAAATTTATTACCAGACTATACAAAGTTTTACAGAAAATTTAAACAATATTGGTTCAGTTTTGCAAAATAATGCCTCTATTGCAAATTATAATGACTTGAATTCAAATTTAAGCATAATTTCCCAGATGGCTAATAATATTATATTTTGGCTTATAATCTTATTTTCAATTTCATTTTTAATATATATAATCTCGCAGTCAATAAGCTGGAATTTATTGATAACTAATTTAAAATTAAAAAATTATAAAACTTATTTAAAGAAATTTATTATTTTGAGCATTCCATTTGGAGTTATTTTATTTTTTTTAACATCAAAAACAATAATAAGGGCAAGACCATTTATTTTAGATTTTTGGTTTAAAAATTATTTTAATGCAAAAGAACTTATTATAATCTTATTATTATCTTTGTTGATTTTGGCTATTTATTATATTTATATTTGTCTTTTAATATGGTCAAATAAAAATAGTATCAGGGATTCATTTAAATTATTAAAAAAAGAGTATAAAAAAATATCAAAAACCTTTGTTCATTTTTTATTAGCAACGTTTATTTCATCCACTTTATTTATCTGGATAGCTAGAATAAATAAGAATTCAATAATTATTTTAATGATATCACTATTTGTATTTTTAATAATAAATAACGTATTTAAGGTATTTTTAACAAAGAAAATAGAAAATTTAAAATAGTTATCCAAAAGCAATATTATTTATAAAAGTAACGATAATTATTTAAATAAGTAATATATATTTATTCTTATGATTTCAAATAAAAAACTGGGTATTTTGAAGGCTTGGAAAACAGACATATTTGTAGAGTTAGCTGTTTCTGAGATTATGAAATCACTAAGGAAAAATACCAAAACATGGGTCTTTAATGCAGTAAATGAGCTAGTTGATAAAAAAATCCTAAATAAAAAAAAGAAAGCTAATATTAATCTTTACAAGTTAAATTTAAAGAACCAGCTAACTATTCAATTTTTACAGTATTTAGATAATCAAGATAGTATTAATTTTCCAAAAATGGATATAATATCAGATTTAATCGATATAATAAAGGTAAAAACATATTCTCTTATAGTATTTGGGAGCTATGCAAAACAAAAGCAAACAAATGAATCTGATTTGGATATTTGCTTTCTTATTGAAAATAAAGATAGGGAGAAGCAGATAAAACCATATGTAAATGAGGTAAAATTAAATTTTGCATCAAAAATAGATGATCATTATATAACCTTTGAAGATTTTATTAAAATGTTATTAAGAAGTGAAGAAAATCTTGGTAAGCAGATTTTCAAAGAACACAAATTATTTTATAATCATGAAATTTTTTATAGTTTGCTAAAAGAGGCTAATAAAAATGGGTTCAGAGGGTAAAGAAATATTATATCTTGAAAGAGCAAAAAATGAGCTTGAATTAGCAAAAGCGATATTTAAAATTTCCAATGATAATAAATTAAAAATAGAATTTGAGTTAAAAGAGGATTCAACCTTCTTTAGCAATGTAATTAGTATTTCTTATTATTGTATATTTTATTCAGCAAAAGCAATTCTAGAGAATAAAGAGATAATTACTAGTCCGCCAGAAGAGCATAAAAAAACACTTGATGAATTCGAGAAATTAGCTTTATCAGGCGAAATCGATTTAGATTTATTAAAAATATATAAGTCTATAGTTATAAAAGCAGAGGCTCTTCTTGGGATATTTGTAAAAGAAAAATCAAAAAGAGGCAGTTTTACATATAAAAAATTGCCACAAGCAAATTTCGAACCAGCAGAAGAAAGTTTAAAAAATGCTGAGATATTTTTTAAGAATATTAATCTCATAATAAGAAATAGCCAAGATGAGAGAAAGAAAACCTAAAAGATGAAAAGAGAATTCAAATATTACCCTGAAGATTTTAAGGATTTAATAGTTAAAGTAATTCATATGGATTTGGATTTTGATGTTTATGATGCATATACAAAAGTCAGGTCAAGTTTAAGATTAAAATCCTTAAAGAATTTAGATGAACTAGAATTAAATGCAAATAACTTGGACTTGTTAAAAATAAGCTGTAATTTATGTGATTTAGATCACGAATATAAAAAATCAGAAAATAAAATATTTATTAAATTTAAAAAATCAATACCTAAAAATACAGAATTTATAATTTATACAGAAACAATCTGCAGGCCAACAAAAAACATTCTCGAAGGATTATATTATGATGAAACCCCAAAAAATTGCCCCCCTCAGCAAATAACGCAATGCCAGCAATGGGGCTTTCAGAGAATAGTTCCTTGTATTGATGACATGACTGCTAAATGCACTTACATAACAACAATAACAGCAGATAGCAGAT
This sequence comes from Candidatus Woesearchaeota archaeon, assembly GCA_964513145.1. Lineage (GTDB taxonomy): Archaea > Nanobdellota > Nanobdellia > SCGC-AAA011-G17 > JACPIM01 > JAGWAC01. Next base: position 41,234 of record CAZELK010000007.1, on the reverse strand, counting down.
ATACAAATATAATCACAAATGGCGATGTTATTGAGCCAAGAAAATCAGCTGGCAATGGAAGAGATAAAATAGTTTATTCAAATACAAAAACCCCGATGACCCCATATTTATTTTTTTTGGGTGTAGGCACATATTCAACATTTGTAAGAGAATTCGAATATCCAGATGGAGCAATATTTAATTTAGAAATATTAGCGCCATTAAATTCAGATAAAGATCAGGCAGAAAGAGCATTGGACATCTTATTTAATGGTATAATGTGGATTCATTTATTTACTGGTTCAGAAAAATATAATAATCTTGATACAAAAAACAAAATCTATTCTTTAATACATAAAAGAGAATATCTAAAGAAAAATAAAGGAGATTTATTGGAAATAAGAAAAGAAATAAAAGATTTAGCCTCAAGCTTAAAATTCGGTTATAAATATACTGGCACAGTTTATCGAGAAATTGGAATGCAAAACTCGAATTTCGGAGGTATGGAAAATGTAGGGAATACAACAATTACAGCAAACAGATTACTCCCATTCAAAGAAATGACTGACACAGCATTTGAATACATGATTAATGTAAAAGTCCATGAATTTTATCATAACTTAAATGGTTCAGAAGTTACTGGCAAAAGTCCATTTGAAATATGGTTAAACGAAGCAGTTACAGTCCATATAGAAACAGAATACTTATCTGAAATGACTGGCAAAGATTACGAAAGACTGCAGAGAGTTTTAACATTAATAGTCCCGGGTGGTACTTTTGATAAAGACTCAAGCGCATTAGCTATGCCAATTGAGCCAGACGGTTTCAATACACCAGACGATTTAATAACTGACGTTACATATGTTAAGGCACCTGAATTTATTCGTATGGTCCAGCAGTTAATGGGCAGAGAGTTGTTTGTAAGAGCTTTAGATTTGTACCATAGAACTTTCAGGCATAGTAACGCCTCAAGAAAACAATGGGTTGAATCTATGGAGAAAGTTTCTAAAATGAAATTCCAGAAAATGGCTGCAACATGGTTAAAACAAACTAATTTCCCAATAGTTGATGTAAAAACAAACTACAAATCAAAAAAACTTGTTATTGATATCTCGCAAAAGAAAATTAAAGGAAAAAAGCCATGGGAATTTCCATTTGATATTGCTTTAATTGATAAAAATGGAAATATAATTAAATCATTAATCAAGCGAATTAACAGGTATAAAACAAGGCTTATTTTTAAAAATGTAATTAAGCCAGAGATTATATCTTTAAACAGAGATTATTCTTTTTATGGCAAAGTAAATTATAAACAAAGCCTGAAAGAATTATATACACAAGTAAACTTGGACCCAGATATAATAAATAAATATATTGCTTTCTATAAAATAGCTGAACAGGAAAAACTTAAACTTTTAAAAGATAAAAAAGCAAATACTGGATTAGAATTTATTGACTTGTTTTTTAATATTCTTAATAATAAAGAATTAGTAAGCAAAGTTGGTTCTTTAATATTATCAATTACCCAGTCAGTTGAAAATTTAAAATATCAGCACAAATATCAGCAATTGTATGAAGTAAAAGAAAAGATACTAAAATCAATAGCAGTCAGATATAAAAAAGAGCTCATTAATATCTATAGCGAATACAAAAACAAAAAAGTTAACGGAAATTTTATACAAAAAGAATTAGTAAATATAAAAAACAGACAAATAAAAAATTTGTGTCTCGGGTTATTGACGAGATTAGATACAAAAGATATCTATGATTTAATTAAAGAACAGTATTTACTTTCTGAAAAGTTTACAGACAAAATAGCCGCTTTTAGTTTATATTTAAGAACATCTGCAAAAGATAAATTAAATATAATTCAAAACGAACAAGAACAAGCTGAAAAAAATCTCGTTCATTATGAATCTTTTTTAAGTGTATTGGGATCAAATGAAAGCGATGATGCATTAGAAATAATAAAAAAAGTAGAAAAATCCCCATCATTTAAAATTGAGCAGACTAATTCTCAAAGAGCACTTTATGCAATATTTATTCGAAACAAACGTAAATCATTATTAACAGAAGAAGGTAGACAGTTTACAAAAGAAGTATTAATTAAGCTATCAAAGATAAATGAGTATGTTGCTGTCCAGATTATAAACGGCGCATTTGGTAAAATTGACTTTTTAGAAAATGAAGTTCAGGTAAAGCTTGTAAAGGTAATTATAGAAATTTTAAACCAAATAGATAAAAATAAATCTCCAAGTACATATAATACATTAAAAAGATTATTGAATAATTCTAAAAAAGCAGTTAAAGCCTATGAATCATCTTATAAAAAAATTCGGATTTTTTAATATTGCGGGGAAGAGGGTTCGAACCTCCGTAGGCACTGAGCCACTAGGTTTCTTCTATCAGATAGCCTAAGCATGGCTGATCCCTTAGCATAGCCGATTACTAGGGTAATCTCTAGCCCGTTAAGTCTGTAATAAAGCATTACATTTGACCGCTCCGGCATCCCCGCACATAAATATGACTAAATTAATAGTTTAAAAAAATTATGTTTTCAAAAATTATTTTATTTTGTTATTTCTTTTAACTTTATTTAACCTGGTTAAATAATGTTTTTTTTGCCAGGAATATTTTCTTAATTTAGAAGTCTTTCCATAGCCGCAGTTACTGCATATGCTTGTTTTTTTATGGTAAGAATTTCTTCCGCACCTTCTACATTTGTAATGTAGTTTTGCTCTGGCTTTTTTTCCTTGAGAAGGGGTTCCTTTTGACATTTTATTCTGGAGTTATTAAGATTATAGTATCGCCTCGAAGAAAAGCAGTCCCTATTTTTCTTTTTAAATTTCCATCCACTCTTTCTTCTACATCTTCTAAAACAACATTAATATGAATATCAAATGCCTTGAGTTTTCCTATAAGTTGTTTCCCATTCTTTAACTCAACCATAATTCTCTTGCCCCTAGCATTATTTAAGGCATCTAGTGGTCTGTCTGATTCCATGTAATAACCCCCATAAAGATAGTTAGTCTTTCTTAAAGAGACTATATAAAGTTTGTGTTTCAAATTAAATAATATAAAAAACAAAATATTTTTATACCCAACAAATCAGAAAAAATTAAATGGCAATTTCACAATTCAGATCAAACAGAAAAGTTACTGGTGGAAAATATAAATCAGTAGTTAAAAAATTAAAACACAAAGGTAATCTTCCATCATTAACAAGTTTAGCTGAAAAACATCTTAAACAAGAGAGATCAAAAGGTGGACATTTAAAGGTAAAACTTCTTGCTCATAATATGGCGAATGTCTTTGACCCAAAAACAAAAAAATTTGAAAAATTAAAAATAATCACAATTACAGAAAACCCGGCTAACAGGCATTTTGTCAGAAGAAATATAATGACAAGAGGTGCTTTAATAAAAACAGAAAAAGGAATTGCTAGGATAACCTCAAGACCAGGCCAGGAAGGCACCATTAATGCAATTCTTATGGACAAAAAATAATTCTAATTTTATACCTATAAAGTTACAATAAAAGCTATAGAAACATTTATATAGTGGGAACGCATTTTATTTATAAATCTTATCATAATAAAATTTAACTTATAGTTTATCGGGGGATAAAATGCCAGAATTTGTAAAAAAATGCCTAGATTGCGGAGGCATAAATTTAATTCTTAATAAGGAAAAAGGCGAAGTTATTTGTAAAGACTGTGGTCTTGTTTTAGAAGAAAGAATGATTGATTTTTCCCAGGAATGGCGTGAATTTGATCATGACCAGGCTGATTCTAGAAGAAGAACAGGTGCTCCTATGACTTATTCTTTAGGTTCAGATCAACCTATTATAATAAAAGAAAATGATGAAATTAAAACAATTACAATTGGAGAATTTGTAGATTGTTTAATAAATAAAAAAGGTTCAAAATTAATTAAAGAAGCAAATTTAGAAGTAACCAATATTAACGATGAAAATTTAGAGTGTATATCTTTTGATAAAAATAAAGCAATTAATTTTAGAAGAATAAGTGAAGTTTCTAGGCATCCAATAAAAGAACTTTATGAATTAAAATTAGAAGAGGGAAGAAATGTTAAAGTTACAGGAAACCATAGCATATTTACAATAAAAAATAATGAATTTATCCCAAAAAGAGTCGAAGATTTAAACTTAAATGATTTAATTGTTTGTCCCAAGGATAATTTATTTAATAAAAACTCATTTACATCAATTGAACAAGAAATAGAAAATTCAAATACATTAACATTAATTAAAAAAATTGAAATTAAAAACCAAGAGTTTGTTTTTTTAAAAATAACGAATATAACCAAATTAGCTGTAACAGGTTATGCATACGATCTGACAGTTCCAGGGTATGAAAATTTCGTTGGTGGCCATGGTTTCATTTATCTTCATAATACAAAGTTTGATCGTGGATTAGGAACAGATGTAGGTCAAAAAGGAGATATTTTCAAATTATCTGGAAAAGGCAGAAATAAATATTTTAGATTAAGAAAATGGCAGTATAGAATCTCAACAGCTATTGAAAGAAATTTAAAACTAGCTTTAGCTGAATTAAAAAGAGTCGCTTCATACTTAAAATTACCAAAAGCAGTTGAAGAAGAATCTGCAAGAATTTATACTTTAGCAGTTCAAAGAGGTCTAGTTCGTGGTAGGTCAATGGAGTCAGTAGTTGCTGGAGCATTATATGCTGCTTGCAGAAGACATGAAGTCCCAAGAACTTTGGATGAATTAGGGGAAGCTTCAGGCATAGATAAAAAAGAAATTGGCAGAACTTATAGGTTTGTAACAAGAGAATTGGGAATTAGAATTTTGCCAAGTAATCCAGTTGAATATATACCTAGATTTTCCTCAGCATTAAAATTATCAGCAGAAACCCAGTCAAAGGCAGTCGAAATTCTGGAAATGGCTGATAATTCTGAATTGACTTCAGGAAGAGGTCCGACAGGTATTGCAGCTGCTTCATTATATGTCGCAGCTTTGATAAACAATGAAAAAAGAACTCAGAGAGAAGTTGCTGATATTGCTGGAGTAACAGAAGTAACAATAAGAAACAGGTATAAAGAATTGCTTACGAAATTAAAGCTCAAAGATAAAGTAAAAAAAGTCAAAAAATAAATATTTTCTTCAAAAAATTGGTGATAGGAGAAACATGAAAATAACTAAAGATTATCGTCTTGATGATATAATAGATTTTTTAGTGGCTTTAAAAAGAGCAGAACAATTTCCACCTGATGGAGATGATAAATCCTTGGGGTATTCCTATTATAATTTTCTCAATGCATTGAAAAAATTAGGAGTCTCAGAAGAAAAAAGAGATGAAATTCATGAGTTAACAAAATACAGGGTTGGTTTGGCAAGAGAAATGCTATATTCATGGAACTTATAATAATTAAGTTTAAAAAGTCAAAAAATAAATATTTTCTTCAAAAAATTGGTGATGGGAGAAACATGAAAATAACTAAAGATTATCGTCTTGATGATATAATAGATTTTTTAGTGGCTTTAAAAAGAGCAGAACAATTTCCACCTGATGGAGATGATAAATCCTTGGGGTATTCCTATTATAATTTTCTCAATGCATTGAAAAAATTAGGAGTCTCAGAAGAAAAAAGAGATGAAATTCATGAGTTAACAAAATACAGGGTTGGTTTGGCAAGAGAAATGCTATATTCATGGAACTTATAATAATTAAGTTTAAGTTACTGAATCAATAAATTATATACTTCTTTTGCAAGATTTTTGTATCTGGATTTTGGCCCGGCAATCCGCTCATCAAACATTTTTATAAATATTTTATGTAGCTCATCAGTAAAAATTGCTAAAGGCATATTATTTTTGAATTTTTTTAAAATTAATTTAATCTCTGGATCATATTCATCAAAATTAATTTTTTCATTTTCATAAATTTCAATAAGATCATGTTTGTTAAAAATTCTTCTTAATTCATTTTTTAATTTAGTATTCATTTATATTTAAATTTCAAACCAGTCAAAATCATTGGCTGCTTTAGTATTTTTAAAAACGCTTTTAGCTTGTTTTAATAAGTCATCAGTTTCTTTATACCTTTGGCTAAAATGAGTTAATATCAATTCTTTTACTTTGGAATCCTTTGCTATTTTCGCTGCTTGTTTTGTTGTTAAGTGTCCGTATTCTTTGGCTTTCTCAACTAGTTCATCAGAATGTGTTGATTCACACACTAAAACATCCGAGTCCTTTACCAAATTAATAATGTTCTTGGTAAATCCAGTATCTAAAATAAAACTAACCTTTTTGCCTTTGACAATTTTTGTAGCCAGTTTATTTTTGATTTTTTTGCCTTCCCAGGTAATGTCTTTTCCTTTTTGTAATTCTTTTATTATCGGATGATTTTTTAAATTAAATTTTTTTAGATAATTAATGTCAATTTTTCTTCTTTCTTTTTCAATAAAAGAATACCCCAGGCAAGGTATCCCATGATTTAGTTTAGTGCATTTTAAAACAAAATCTTGGTTTTCAAAAAATATTCCCTCGTTAATTTCCTTGACTTTAAAATTTAATCTTAAATCAACATAAAACCATTTAAACATATTTTCAAAAAATTTCTTGCTTCCTTTAGGGCCATAAATTTCTAAAACCTTATTGTAGCCATTTTTATATAAATTTTGCAATAATCCTGGTAAGCCAAGTATATGGTCTCCATGCCAGTGAGTAATCAAAATCTTGGTTATTTTTAAGGGATTTAATCCTGCAATTCTGAATTGCTTTTGTGTCCCTTCCCCGCAGTCAATCAATATATTTTCTTCCTTATAATTAAACAGAATAGAGCTATGATTTCTAGTTGCAGTAGGCATCATAGAACCAGTACCTAAAAAAGTTATTTTCATAAATATACAATAGAAAAGCTTTTTAAATAACTTTTCGTTTTCAAGATAATACAATGGCAACTAAAACAGATACAAAAGAAGTAAAGGAAATAAAACCAGAAGAAAAAATTAAGGCAATTTTCGCCCGCGAAAGCGTTTATTCTGAAGACCCATTAAGTAAAGAATTATATGAGCAAAGTAGAGTAGGGGAATTAAAAGAAAGCAAAGTTTCATATTCTTTAGTTGAAGCACTATACTTGTTAGAAAAGAAAAAATTGGATGTTTTTGACGGAAAAAAGAAACCTGTTACATATGATCAGTTTTTAAGAAAAGCAAGACAGATAGAGCCAAAGTTTTGGATAAGGTATTGTGTTTTTAGGGATTTAAGATCAAGGGGGTATATAGTAAAAACAGCATTAAAATTTGGTGCTGATTTCAGGGTTTATGATCGTGGTATTAAGCCAGGAGATGACCATGCAAAATGGATAGTTTACCCGGCAAATGAAGGAGAAATACTAACTTGGTATGAATTCTCAGCAAAAAATAGAGTTGCACATTCTACAAGAAAGAGATTGATGCTTGCAATAGTTGATGCAGAAGGCGATGTTACTTATTATGAATGTCGTTGGATGCGACCTTAAATTTTTGGTAAATATTTTATTAAAAGGTTTTTATTTCGTTCTTACAACTTCCCTTAATTCAAACAAAATTAATGGATAAATTTTTTTTAGTTCTTGTTTTAAATTTCTTTGTAAAGAATTGCTTGTAGTTTCCCTGACTAACTTTTCAAAATCAATTGTTTTGCTATATTCAGTTACTATTTTCCTGGTTTCCATTCTTAATCTAGTCAAGATAGAATCTTTAGTTTTATTTTTAGTTATAAAAAAAGGTTTTATTTTAATTTTTATTTTATCATTGCTTTCACATACAAAAGAATCATCTGCTTTTTCTTTGCCTTTTCTTATTACTCTTTTTATGTAAGCATTTAATATTTTATAGCCAACCAGTTCTGTAGTTGCAGTTTTGCTATCAAAATTAATAATTTTAAAAGAAACCTCTGCATTTTGTTTCCTCGAGTCATTGGTTAATAAATAAAGATTAATTTTTAGAACCCGCCCAATTAATGTCTTAGGTTCAGAATAGGGTATCTCAGCTATTTCCATATTTCCAAATTCCTTTGTAGCTATAACTGGTATCCAGTGTTTCTTTATTTCTTTTGATTTTGCCATATTAAGTAAATTTTTTAAAAATCCAGTCCCTATTTAAATATTATGGTTTAATTCCAGCCTGTTTATGCTTAAATTAACTTCATCAAGAAATTCTTTTTCTTTATTGATTGGTATATTGCCGCCAGCAGCATTGGGGTGTCCACCGCCAATTCCGCCAAACTTAATGCATAAATCTTTAATAAACACACTTAAATCTATAAAACCATTGTCAACATTTCTTAAACTTATTTTGATGTTGTTGTCTGGTGTATAAGCCATTGAGATAACTAAAGTGCCATTTTTATATAATCCTGACCTTGTTAAAATAGAGTTTATAGTCCCGATAAGAGTATCCCTTATGTTTTTTTGTGCGTTTATTATTATTAATTTTTCTTTTTCAATAATAGCTTCTTTTCCCCTGTTATCATAAACCCAGTTCAGGCTATTTATTATCTCGCTCTTGTAATCTTTTAATAAATCAAAAGCCATTTGTTTTATTTTTCTGTCATTAAGACAGGTTCCTACACCCAAAGAAGTTTTATTAAGTCTTCCGCAGGCATTTAATAAAGTAGAAAACTCTTTAACATCCTTTGTTGGAAATCCGTTGTCTTCATTTTTAAGTGTATAAATATTGCCAAAAATATTTTCAGGGTCAGCTTCATTTCCAATTCTTGTCAATATAATTGCTGTAATCAATTTATTCATCTCCTCATTGCTTAAATCAAAAAGTTTTCTAGGTTCATTTTTACTGTCAAAAATATTAATTCCTAATTTTTCTAAAAAAGCTTTTGCTCCAGCTTCATTTCCAGTAACTCCGGGTACAAAAATCTCAGTGCTATACTCTAGTAATTTATAGATTGGTTTTGTTTGCGACCCAAATATGCTTAGCCCGACTTTAACTTCAATTTCTCCAGATTCAAGAGCATCATTTATAATTGCTTTATTTAAAATAGATAAATCCTTTTCTTGATTATCACCAATTAAACCAATAAGAGCCAGATAAGCTGAATCTTTGTTTTTCGGATTTAAATATTTGGAAAATAAATAAGAAATCCCTGATCCGCAGATTACATTATCATCAATTTTGAATTTATTTTGGTTAACATTAAAGTGTTTTGTTTCTTTATCTTCAAATTTATGATGATCTAATATAAAAACTATTTTTTCACTAAGGTGTTTGTCAATAAATTCTAAAACATTCGATCCAAAATCAACAAAAAAAACTATTTTATAAGGTTCTCTTTTAATTTCAGTTATCACTTTTTCATCAACTTGCTTATGGCTTGAATAAACTATTTTTATATTGTCTCTATAAAAAGCCTTTATCAAAATCGACCCAGCACATATGCCATCACAATCCAAATGTCCCAAAATTCTTACAGGCTCATTAGATAGGTTTTCTTTAAAAATATCAGCGCACTCTTTTATGTAATCAAGAAACTCATTCATCTTCAATTTAAAAATAAATCAATATAAAAAAATATAGGGAATATAGAAGTATATTTACTCTATCAATAACTTGGCTGTCTTTCTGTCAAATTTCCAGTCTTTTGGAAGAACATCCTCTCTTCTATAGTATTTAGCAAGTTTATTGATTTTGCTTTCAGTTATTTGTAAGCCCCTCCGCACAGTCATATCACTTTTATGGCTGTCAAGATGCTTAACCAGTCTGATATCTTTTTTAATTAAGGAAGTTAAATCTTCTGGTAATTTTGGTGCAGAATTATTATTTTTTAATATTTTTCCAATCCTGTTCTTTGTAATATATCTTACACTGGGAATGCCATAAGTATCCCTTAATATCATGCCAATTTTGCTGATTGTATTTCCACTTTTAAATAATTTAATAATTAACTTGTCAACTTCTTCACTTTTGTATCTTACCCAGGGTTGTATGGCTACTTTGCTTGGTCTTTTAGAACCAGCCCTTCCCCGTTTCCTTGAATACATCCTTGCCATAAAATTTTTCTAAGATAAATTTGATTAATAAAGCTTTTTATTTCTAATTAGAAATATTTATATATATGTATATTCATATGAATACTATGGCAAAAACAATAATGATTTCAAATGAAATTTATAAAGAGTTAAAGGAAATTAAAGGTAAAAACAGCTTTAGTGAAGTATTGAAATCTTTAATTAAAAAAGATAATAAAAAAGGTGAAAATTTAAGAGATTGTTTAGGTTTAATTAAAAGAGATGACGAATGGGAGAAGATTGAAAAAGATTTGAAAAAAGGGTGGAGAAATTGGGGCAAAAAATATGTTTAGACAGCGACGTAATTATAAGCATTTTAAATAATGAGAGAAGAGCTCAGTTTGCTATAGATAAAATAGAAAATTCAGAAATATTTATTTCTACAATAACATTGTTTGAGTTATTATTAAGAGAAACAAATCTAGACCAAATAGAGATCTTTAGGAGCAAAGTAAATGTTTTATATTTTGATGAATTATCAAGTCGAAAGGCTAGTTTAATTCATAAGGAATTAAAGAAAAACGGCTCATTTATAGATTTTCGAGATTTATTTATCGCATCTAGCTGTATTGTTAATGATTGTAGTTTATTAACATTTAATATTAAACACTTTGAAAGAATAAAAAATCTCAAATTAATAAAATTAGAATAATAGTCCTGGGAGGATTCGAACCTCCGATCTCTCGGGGTCTCCAATTTCCAGAGCCGAGTGTCCAAAGTCGATTTTATATCTTTGACCGCTGAACGACAGGACTATACTAATTATTGAATTTAATATAGGTTTAAGAACTTTATTAAAAAAAGTAGCCCCGCCAAGATTCGAACTTGGGTCAAAGCCTTGCTCCCTATAAAAGACCAAAGGGCTATGTGCTTGGCCGCTACATTCCGCAGATTAAACTTCCACGGGGCTGTTATCAGGGCTATCTCTCACTAATTTTTCTAATTCTCTATTTAAATAAGTTTTGCAATCTAAGGCGTCTTTATAATTTTTAAATGTGCACGAAGTTGGAAGTAAGTTATAAAGCAAAATTTTTTCAACAGCACTAAATAAATAAATTTTCTTTAAACTTTCAAAACGTTTACTTTTAGAAGAAATTTTTATATCAGTTATGGGCTTTCCAAATTCTATAAATTTTAATACGCTTTTTCGATCAGAAAATCCAACACCCTCTAATCCACTCCAATTTCTTTTTCGGAACTTCTTCTTTGCATTTAGACCAAGAGTCTTAAATAATATAATTAATTCATCATTTAAATTTGGATTAGTTTCAGCGATTTTAATTTCACACCCAAATTGTACCTGGTAATATAAATAAAACTTATCTTTCTTTCGGTCAATTTTTCTTTTTAATTTAAATGAAGGGTATATACATCCATCAAAGTCAAAATAAGTTTTTATAGCAAGCCATCTAACTTTTTCAGATTCATTAAATATAAAATTTATGGTTGGCTGTTTAGAATTTAAACGTCAGGCTGGTCTTTGTCCTGTCTAGTGCTTTTGTCCAGCAAGTTTACGAAAAATATAAGATTTTCCAACTACAGAATAGTAGAGATTTATAAACAAAAATTTCTTTTAAAGCATTTATGATAAAGATTTTAGAAGTGTATAAAGAACTAGAAAATTCGTTAAAAGATTTCAAAAGAGGGATTAATCCAAAGAAGAGTCTAGAAAATCTTAACTCAAGATTGAGCCAAGAAGTTACTGGATCTTGTACAGACATTGACTTAACGTTAATTGAATTAAAAAATAATTTAAAAAAACATTTACAAGAAAGTTTTAGAGATGATATAGATTCTTTAAATTCGTTAAAGAAAATAGTTATAAAATTTACTAAGGATTTAAGAGAAACTGAAGTTCTTCGTTTTGTTGAATTCGCCCAAAAACTGGAGAGATTACTATGAAAATATCACCAGAAGAAAAAGCGGATGGAATAAGAATTTTAGAGGCTGCTTTAAGAGAAACTGCTGATATTCAATGGGAATTTAAAGAAAATATATCTAAAGGGTTAGAGTTAAAAATAATCGATAGTGAAACCTCTCTAATTTCAATTTCCTTGCCTTGTGGAGGGGGTTTAATTTATGCGTCTAATCTAGAAAGGTATTCTTTATCACAATTAGTCTTTGCAAGGTTCTTTCATAAATTAGAAGAAAAAATTAAAATTACAGAAGGAGAAATTTCTAATAAGGGTATGTTGGAGTTAGCAGCTGCGTCAATAGATACTATGTTAAGAAGAGAAGAATTTGAAGGAAAGGGTGTTGATCCATATAAATTTTTTAAAACACAATTTGATAGAGTTATAAAAGTATATAGTGAATTATGGCAAGAACTCGCTGATTTCCCTATAGATATATTTACTCACTATCTTTTTGGTACTCCAAAAAATATTCTTAAAAATGCAAGAAAGAAACTTGAGAAATTAGCCGATAGAAAAGAAGGAAAAACATTATTAATTAGAAATACTCGTTCATTAACAGTTGGCTTTAGAAAAAATGACAATTCTATGTTATTTGATCCTATTGATTTTTATTATACAGATGAAGAAAGAAGCCAATCTTTTAGAAAACAACTAGTAGCATATATCAACTAAATTATTTTATTGATTAAACTTTTATAAAAGTTTATTATAAATCTTCCTTTAACTTTTTCCTTTTATATCTTCCTCTTATTTCTATCTTCTTTAATCTCTCTTCTATCTGTTCAAAATTGATACTAATACTTTTATAACCATTCATAAATTTCAAAAAAGCCATTTCAAACTTATTAAAATGTCTTGATTTTAAGGTTTGTCTTAAGATGTGTAAATCATAGGCCTTATCTTCAACCTTATTAGATATAAAACCTAGACCAAAATCAATAAAATAAATTTCATTTTTAGATAAGATTATATTGGCTGTAGTTAAATCATTATGAATTATGTCTTTATTATGTAATTTTCCTAAATATTCTCCCATAATTAGAAAATATTTATCTAAATATTTAGAACTCATCTTGTCAACAATATTGCTTAATTTCTCTCCTTTGATATATTCCATAAAAATCTCAGTTTCACTGTTTCCAATAACTTTGGGTACATTAATTATTCCAGAACTTTTTTTTAGCAAATTTAATTCTCTTTTTGTCCTAAATTTTCGTAATTTAATATCTAATTCAGAATATCTATATGATTTTTTTATTCTTTCTTTTATAATGTTATTATTTTCTAAATAAATTACAGCTTCAGCACCCCTAGAAATTTCTTTTTTCATTTTAAAAATATTTTAATATATCAGTTAAATCATTCGACCTAATAATATTTGTGCAGTGTTCTTCTACTTCTGGATGAGGCTCAAACATAAAACCAATTACTTTCCCACCATTGTTTTTTACATGCTGTGCTAATTTTATGTCATTTTTATCATGAATAACTGCAGTTATATTTGAATAATCAATTTTTAATTTATATTTAATTTCTTCTAAAGGTTCAACTTTGTTGTCATTTTTTATTGGCCATAAGCCCATGTCTGTTGTTCCTGCAATAAATCCATCTTTAATTAATAATTTATTTGCAAAAATATAGTCAACATCTAATTCTTTTTTTGCTCTTAAAGCGAGGTCATAAGGTCCGGAAGTAACAATCATAGTTTGAATATTTTTTTCTTTTAGCTCTTTAAAAGTTTTTTCTGCGCCAATTACATATTTATGTTGTTTTATTAAATCAAAATAAGGCTTGGCTGGTTTATTTGCCCAAACTCTGCCTATAACTTCCTTAACTAATCTGGGGTAATCATCTTTTACATATAATTTAGTAAGCTCAATTCCTTCTTCTAAAGTTCCTAAAGCCTTATGTAGTTCCATCCAAAAATTATGATGATAAAATATAACCCCATCCATGTCAAAAACAGCTAGTTTTGTTCTCATTTCATAAATCCAGGCAATTTTCCTTTAAATTTTTTCATTAATTTATTTGGATCAGAAGTTCCCTTCATTAGTTTCATGACTTTCTTGCTTTGGTTATATTGTTTTATTAAATCCTTGATTTCATTAGCACTGCAGCCAGAACCTTTAGCTATTCTATCAATCCTTTTTGTATCTATTATATCTGGATCTTCTAATTCTTTTTTTGTCATAGAGTTTAAAATAAATTTCCATTTTTCTATTTTGCCTTCCTGTGTATCAAGCATGTCTTTTGGAATTCCTAAATTACCTATTCCGGGAATCATATCCAATACCTTACTTAAAGGCCCTAATTTTCTCATGGAGTTCATTTGTTCATATAAATCAACCAAATTAAAGTTTCCTTCAATTAAATTTTTGGTTAATTTTGTTGTTTGATCTTCATCAATAGCATGCTGTGCTTTTTCAAGTAAGCTTTCTAAATCACCCATTCCCAATAGTCTTCCAACAAAACCTTTGGGATTAAATTCTTCCAAATCATCAATTTTTTCCCCCACAGATACAAATTTAATTGGCGCATTGGAAATCGCTGCCCCGCTTAAAGCACCACCGCCTTTTGCAGTCCCATCCATTTTAGTTATTATAATTCCAGTTATATTGCAGCTTTTATGAAACTGCTCAGCCTGTTCCTTGCTTCCTTGTCCAATATCAGCGCCAATAACTAAAATTCTTTCATCTGGTTTTATATAAGAATTTAATTCTTCAATTTCTTTTATTAATTCTTTATCAAGAGCATGTCTTCCAGCAGTATCAACAATAATTAAATCATATTTATTAAAATTATTTTCAAATTTTTTATAAATATTTAATGGCTTTTTTTCTTTTTCATCACCATAAACATCTATACCAATACTATTTCCTAGAACTTGGAGTTGTTCTAAACTTGAAGGCCTATAAACATCCAATTGTATTAATGCAACTTTCTTCCCTCTTGTTTTAAAATATTTAGCCAATTTTCCGGAATTTGTTGTTTTTCCCATACCTAACAAACCTATCATCATTATTTTTGTAGGTTTTTTAAGAAATTTAATTTCACTTTTATTCTCACCCAAAAATTTAACTAGTTCTTCATAAACAATATTGATTAAATGTTCTTTTTTGCTTATTGTTCCAGGAGTTTTTTCATCTAAAATTCTTTCTTTAATTCTCTTGCTTAAATCGAAAACTAATTTTACATTTACATCAGCAGAAAGCAAAGCCCTTTGCAAATCTTTAATTAATTCATCAACTAATTTATCATCTACAAAAATAGCCCTGGCTACTTTTTTCAATGTATCTTTCAAAGAGCTGCTTAATTTCTCTAAAACCATGCTTTAAACTAGAATTAAAGGGTTTTTAAGGTTAATGTCGCCGGCCAGATTTGAATTCGCCGGTTAAAAACCTCTGGCGACAACAGCCTAGCTCACTAAAGTGGATATGAGAGTTACACCTAAAGTCTGTGTTCTAGCCAGGCTGAACTACGGCGACATAATCATTAATTTCTCAAATCAATATTATAAAAGACTTTCTATAGTTAAACTTAATGTTGTAAATTTTTCACAATTCTCGTAATATTTTTCTAAAACTCGAAAATCTCTCAAAAAATACTACGATCTACTACATAGTTAAAATGAAATATTAAATAATAAATACCTAATTTTTAAATTATGCAAGACGAATTAAAAAATTTGAAATTAAATTTTATAAACTCAATTTCAACTTTAGTAATTGCTTTTATTAGTTTTGTTGGTTTGATATTGGCATTCACAGAATTTGTGCAATCAAGAAAGGGGATTTTTGGTTTTGAAGGAGCAACATTTATAATATTAGCAATTATAATTATATTATCAATAATAATTTACAAAACAATAAATTGGGTTCAAAATGAATAAAAAAACGAAAAACTTATTGGATATAATATTAATAGTTTTTTTAATTTTACTTTTAGTATATCTTATTTTATGGAATAAGAATTTAATATAAATAAGATTATATAAAGCTTAATCTAAATATTTTTTCTAATTTCTTCAGAAATTTTATTCATTTCATCTTTAGAAATTTCTTTAAAGTTATTAGTTATAATAAATCCCCCATGACCATCATTCTTAAATCTTGGTACTAAATGTACGTGAGCATGATGAACTTCCTCGCCAGCAACACCAATAACAACTCTTTCAGGTTTTAGTGTTTTTTCTATTGCTATTTCAACTTTTTTTGTAAATTCAAAATAATTTCCAAACTTATCAACATCCCAAACCCATCTACAATGTTTTTTAGGAATAATTAAAGTGTGACCTGGGTTTAAAGGTTTAATGTCTAAAAAAGCTAAAAAATCCTTGTCTTCATATATTTTATAGCAAGGAATTTCTTTATTCACAATTTTGCAAAAAATACAGTCATTCATTTTAAACTTCTAACCCTAATTTTTTCTTCAGTTACAATAAAAAAGTTATTTTCGAGTTTATTATAAAAATTAGTTATTACATTTAAAATATACTTTTGTTTATTTTCTGGAGAATCTTTCTTTAATCTGAGAGAAATAACACCGATAGTTGGTTTTCCCAGCCTAAAAATAAGTTCTCCAAAATCTTTGTCATTAGTTATCAAAATTCTTTTTTCTTTTTCAGCAAATTCTAAAATATCAGAGTCTAATGACTCTGGAAACAAATCCCCAACAAATAAAACATCCATATTATTTAATTTAAGAAAATTATATAATTTTTTACCAGAACTTTCATCTACAAGAAATTTAAGCATAATTTTTCTTTTTTTCTAATATTGGGAAGACGTCTTGGCCTTGAACTACATCAGCTACATATTTTAAAGCTGCTTTTATATCTTCTTTTTTTAAATTAGGGTAATCATCTAGAATCTCTTCTTGAGTCATCCCTTGGGCTAAAAGTCTAACTATCGTATCTATAGGAATTCTAGTCCCTTTAATAACAGGTTTTCCAGCCATTATTCCAGGGTTTATTATTATTCTTTTATTTTCCATAAGTTTAATATGATTTTAATATTTATAAGTTTTTAGTACCTTAATTTTATTTAAATCTCATTTAAGATAATTGGATTAATTGCTAAAAATCTTCTTTATAACTTATTTCTGGAATATCATTTAACATAAATATTTTCTTCTTGATAATATCATGTACATCTCCTAATTTTGAGTATCAAATATACTTATCTATTTGTCTCATTTTAGGGGCGCACTCCATTTTCTTTATTTAATTTTTTTTGGTAAAGCTTTTTTCTTTGATTATAATGGACTCGTCGGAATTTGAATCCGAAGTTTCTCCCATGCCATGGGAGCGTATTAACCAGTTCTACTACGAGCCCATAAATAATTCAATCAGAAATAGAATTTTAAATCTTTCTTATTTAGGATTATTAGTTTGACCTTTATGCCAACCAATATGCCCTGATAATTTAGAGTTAATTTCAGAAATCTTAGAATTTAATTCTGTATTTATATAAAAAGAATAACCTATATTTGCCACGAGTAAAGTAGTTACTAGTTCTTCAAATCCCAAGCTACCGCCCAAAATCTTTCTTGTTAATTCGATGATTAAGTAAATAAGAAATATTACAAAAAGCCAGTAGATTAGTTTACCTATTTTTGTCATTATTGCATCACCATTTTTATAAACCAGATTATTAA
Organism: Candidatus Woesearchaeota archaeon; assembly: GCA_964513145.1. Lineage (GTDB taxonomy): Archaea > Nanobdellota > Nanobdellia > SCGC-AAA011-G17 > JACPIM01 > JAGWAC01. The sequence goes on along the minus strand of CAZELK010000007.1, from coordinate 23,636 downwards.
TAAAAACATGATTATCAAAATTAAAATAGATACCAAGTCAATATTTTTTATTTGAACCATAAAGATATAATTATTCATTTCTTTATTAATTTTATCTAGAATAATTCGAAAGATCTCCGAGAATGTTATTTTTAAGTCGAAAACTTACTTAAGTTCTTTAAATTTTATTTCATTATTAATTAATTCTTTAAGAATATTTTTTAATTCTTTTATTTTAACTCTTACTTGTTTCTCTGTATCTCTGTCTCTAATTGTGCAGTCATCATTCTTCAGGCTGTCATGATCAATAGTAACGCAATACGGTGTTCCAGATTCAGCAGCCCTTAAATATCTTTTACCTATGCTCCCAGACTCGTCATAATCAACAATAAATTCTTTTTCAAGCATCTTTTTCACTTTTTCAGCAAATTCAGGTAAATTATCTTTTTTCATTAAAGGAAAAACAGCCACATCAATTGGAGCCATATGATAAGGCGATTTGAAGATGCTTTTGCCATCTTTTTCATCTTTTTTTTCATAAAAGCTGTCCATTAAGGCAAAAACAGGTCTATCTGTACCAAAAGCAATCTCTAAAATATGTGGAACGAATTTACTCCCATCTTCCCGAGTTGCTTCCAAAACTTGTTTCGAAAATTCAGAATGTTTTTTTAAGTCGTAATCTGTTCTGTCATGGACACCACACATCTCGGTAAAACCAAAAGTATTTAATTTAATCTCAATATCCCATGCATCATCAGCATAAAAAGCCCTTTCATTTTCTAAATGTTGCCTGATTCTTATTATTTCTTTAGGAATACCCATTGAAACAAATTGTTTGTAAGCCAGATATAAACACCATGCATAGGCTTTCGATTTAATGTGCTTATGTTTTATTGCATCTTCTAAAGAAATATCTTCTAACTTCAAATTTTTTTCTTGCTGATGGCTTGTGTATAAAGGTAATTTCTCATTTTTAATAAGTCCATATTTTTCCCAATTATTTTTCTCCTTCGGGTCAATAAATAATTGTGCTTCTGCCTGTGTAAACTCTCTACATCTCAATAAATGTTGTCTTGGACTTATCTCATTTCTATATGCTTTTCCAATCTGGAATACTGTAAAAGGCAATTTTCTAAAATATTCGTTTAATCTTTTAAATGGCAAATAAGTAACAGTGGCAGTTTCAGGTCTTAATGAGAAAGATTTTCCTGCAACTTCTGTTTTCATCATCAGACTGTAATCTTTTATTTCTTCTTTCAAATTATTATTGCAGTTTGGACATTTTATTTTTTTAATTTCTTTTATTATCTCTTTATCATTTAATCCGGCTATTTCTTTATTAGTAAATTCTTCAATTAACTTGTCAGCTCTAAAAATAGATTTGCATTTTTCACACTCAACAATTTTATCTTTGAAGGTTTTTAAATGTCCCGAAGCCTCCCAAACAATGTCGGGTACAACAGTCGGGCATTCTAATTCTCTAAAGCCATTGCTAAAATACATTCTTCTGACAGAATCTTCGACTTTATTTTTTAGTAATTTGCCTAAGGGTCCATAAGCATAAAATCCAGCTACACCATTATTGTAAATTTCGGGAAAAGGTCCGTAAATAAATCCCTTGCTTTGCATAAAAGCATTTAATTCTTTTAAGAAATTCTCATTTTTCATAAATTTTTAATACCTCTTCTGCATTTAATAAATCCTTTCCTTCAATTCTAGGACATGCAGTATTAATCCAAACATTAATGTCTCTAAAATTTTCCAGTTCATTTAAATCAAAGTTATCCCCTATAAAGATAAAACTCTCCTTGTCTTTAATTTTATTTTTAATCTTGTTAGCAAAATTTATTTTTTCTTTTAATCCAGCATAAACTCTTGGGTGAAATTGTCCAGGTTTAATAGAAACTAAAATCCCGACTTTCTTAGCCATCAAAAATTTAGAAATCATTGCTTTCTTTCTTTTTTCATATTTTTGAAACTCTTTTGTATCAAGCAATTTAAATTCATTAGTATTGGGATTTGCAATATAAACTGGTTTTCCTAATTTATGTAAAGCCCCAATAGGGTGAAAATCTCCTGAACCTATGAATAAAAAAGCATCAACTTCATCATTAATTCTTAAGGCATTATTTACATTACACCCCAAAACCTGTCCGCCAAAAATATATTTTTCTTGCTCTTTTTTGATTAAACTTTTTATAAAAAAGTTTACTTGTTCAAGAAACTGTATTGTAGTAATTACTCCAACCACACCATTAAATCTGATCTTTTTTAATACTGGTTTAATGTCTGCGTTGCTTTTTGCATGAATAAAAAGTGTTTTCATTTTTTTACTTTTAATTTTTCAATTTTAGCTTTGTCAGAAATAATAGCTGAGTTGCCAGTTTCATCTTCTATAATTATCTTCAATGGCATATCACCAAGTTTTATTTTCCAGATTTTTTTCAGAAGTTTTTTCGCATTGTCTTTTATATCATCATCTTCAGTAGTATCTCTTTCATCCTCAATTATTTTTTTAACCCTGTCTAATAGTCCTTCTATATTTGTAACATAACCTGTAGAAGCTACGCCAGGTTCAATATCAACTTTTAATTGTGGTATTTTTACAACTCCAGTAGATGATTTTACAACCCTGATATTCATGTCTTTTTCAGAATTAACTTCAATTGTATATCTTGCAGGTTCTTTTTCTTCTTCACATTCAATATCTGACATTGAATAGTTGCATTCATTATTATCGCATTTCATAGAAAGAACAAATAATTTGCCAAAATAAGGGACTTCAGTTTCTTCTTCCCTTAATGTAGCTGTATTTTTCAGGCATATAGGACATTTTTGGTCTTTTAATTCATCCATTAAATAACCTGTATTAATAAAATTTAAAAAGGTTTTGTAATATTAGGGGTTTGGGTTTTGTATTTAATAATCCAAATCTTATCTGGGTTGGCTCAATTGTCCTGGGAATAATTTCTGTTGTTTCAGCTATATTAGAGAAGGTATTACTAAAATGATTTTATGGATTATACTACTGGTTTTAATAATATTGAATTTAGCAAATATTAGTATTTTGGCTTTCCTAGGTAAAAAGAATGCCTTTTTGATTTTTGCTATTATTGAAGCTTTCTTGGGTTTTTTATTTTCCTATTTAGTTACTTCCAGTTTAATTCCTGAGAAATCCTCATAGCTTTGCTATGGTTGGGTAAAATACAAAATAATATTTACAGTTTTTCTGTAAACTTTTTATCTCTTTATAAATTAGTATGAGACAAAAACTACTGGTCAAGACAAAGACCTGCCTAGGGCTTATATACTAATTTATTTTATTAATAATTTATGAAGAGAAAAGAGAATAAAATACAAAGAACTTTCAAATTCAGAATATATCCCAGTAAAACCCAGGAGAATATATTATTAGAGCACATAGACTTGTGCAGATTTACTTATAATACCTTATTGCAGGAATTAAATAATCAAAAAGAAATAGATAAATCCCAAATACAAGGAATAATCCCTGATCTAAAAATATGTTATCAAGAATTAAACAAGGCTTATTCCAAGACATTACAATATGAATCTTACAGATTATTCAGTAATTTAAGTGCCTTATCAAAATTAAAGAAAAATGGAAAGAAAACAGGGAGATTAAGATTTAAATCTAAAAATAGCTTTAAGTCAATTACATATAATCAGTCTGGTTTTAAATTAATTAAAGTTAATAAAAGATTAAATAAGCTGCATTTGTCTAAAATAGGAGAAATTCCAATAAGAACACATAGAGAATCAAAAGGTAAAATAAAACAAGTCACGATTAAAAAATATTATTCTAATAAATGGTTTGCTTGTTTATCTTGTGAGATAGATAGAAAAGAAATTAAACAAAAAATTAACAAACAAATTGGAATAGATTTAGGTTTAACAAATTACATTTCTGATAGTGATGAAAATTATTTTCCAAATCATAAATTTCTGAATAAATCTTTGGAAAAATTAAAGATTGAACAAAGAAAATTATCCAAAAAACAAAAGGGAAGCAATAATAGAAACAAGCAAAGATTAAAAGTTGCCAGATTACATGAGAAAATAGAAAACCAAAGAAATGATTTTCTGCATAATTTAAGCAGATATTATATAAATAATTACAATTTAATTGCTGTAGAAAATTTACAAATTCAAAATATGATTCAAAATAAATATTTATCAAGATCAATTTCAGATGCTTCATGGTTTAAATTTATACAAATGCTTGAGTACAAGGCTGAAAGTGCTGGTATTAAAGTAATAAAAGTAGACCCGAGAGGAACAACCCAGGAATGCAGTAATTGTAATAAAATAGTTAAAAAAGAGTTGTTTAATAGAGAACATAATTGTGATTGTGGATTAAACATTAACAGAGATTATAATTCCGCTTTAAATATATTAAAAAAAGCTACTGTCGGAAGGACAGGAAGTAACGCTTGGGGAAAGCCTTTTTATGAAAAAGCCTTGGGAAAAAACAAGACTTATTCTGACTCAATGAACCAAGAACCCTAACCCTTTTGAGAAAAGCGTTAACGGAAAACGTTATTTTAAAAGGATGCCACACAGTAAACTTTTTTGGAAAAAGTTTAATCAAAACGTGGCTGTGACTGGGAGCTTCACTTTAAATGAGAATTATTCATTAGAATTAGGGCTTAATTCTTCTGTTTGTGTGTTCCTGTAAACATGTGCAAATGAAGGCGTAACAACAATCCAGTCATCACCAAATCCAGCAATATCTCCCTCAATAGCATCACAAGTCTTCTTTAACTTAGTCACTGCTCTTTTTAATTCTACAATATCTTTGTCTTTCAGTGCTTTAATATTTACTAAAGCAATTGTATAGCCCTCTCTTAAAGCATCTAAGGGTTCTTTTATATCAGTAAATTCTTGGATTATGAATGGTTTAACAACAATTTTAGTTTTTGCACCAGAAAAATCTTTTTTAGTGTCTATCTCGACATAGTCATCTATTAGTTCATCCTCTTCAGGCACACCCAGGATTTTATTTTTTATTCTTGAAAATACTACCATTATAATCTTTTTAAATAATGCTGAAATAGATATATAAATATTTCTATACTTTGGGAGATTTAAGTAAAAATAAATACTGGAATGTATAGTATCAACAAATATAGTAAATAAAAGATTAAACCATGCCTTCTAAAGAGCTTACCACATTCCATATTTGTGTTCTTGTAAAAGAAGGTATATTTGACTCTTCATCCAAGGCATCTAATTCCTGTAATGACTTATTCACTTTAAGACCAATACTTTGATCACCATCTTTCAAGGCAGTAATAGCATTCTTAATTCTAAATCTTATGTTCTTGGGAATGCTAAAATCACCTTCAATTTGTAATAATATGTCGATTATTTCATTTAATTTTTCATCAGGCATACTACGCCTCTTTATTTTTTAATTCTTTTAAAATTTCTTGTTGAAATTCATTAACTTTTTCTTTTAATTTGTTTTCTTGTTTGTCTAAATTTTTAATTCTAAGTTCAATTATTTCCTTTTTAGAATTTAAATATTTTTCCACATCACTTCTTTCTGACAAAACCATTATAGAACCTACAATTTTGTAAACTTTGTCTTTGCTTTTTGTTAATTCTTCCAGTGCATTTTCTATTTCTAGAAGTTGTGATTGAAAAGTTTGTTTCTGCCCAAGAAGATTTTGTAAATTTTGCTCTACTAATTGTATTTGTTCTATTTTTTCTTCAGTTTCTTTCTTCATTTTGCTCTTATAACTGTAGAAGTTTGTCTGGGCTTGTATAGAATTTTGCTCCCACAATAAACGCATCTTACTTTTTTCTTTAGATGTTCAACTTTTATTTGTTTTCCACATTCAAAACATTTGTATAAACTCATATTTCATAGGCCTTTCCTGTGAACTTTAAGTCACATTTTTTGCAAAACCATATTCCTGGGGCTATTCTTTTTGCACCAAGATTATAACAATAAGGGCACTCATGTTTTTTTCTTTGCTTTTTTTCTATATCAACAACCCTCTGCCTTACTCTTTTACCATATCTTGCTCCAAATCTACCTGCTGATTTGACTTTCTTAGTTGGCATATTTTTTTACTTTTAAATATTCTTATAAAGCTTTTGTTTGTTTTAAATTAGCATAAATAGATTTATAAATAAGATTGGTCGGTTAAAATAATGAGGCAGTCAGTATCAGTTAGCAAGGTATGGGACTTTAAAACTACTGTTTCGAAGCATATAGCCGTAGGCTAGACTTTAATGGGCCAACTTGGTTAGACTTCGAGGTTTGGGACTTTATAAAAAAAGCAAACCACCTTGCGACCCAGAAATTGAAAAACAATTGGGAAAGTTCAAATCCTGGCGGCCTCATTTTTAATATTTTTTTAAGAAGTTCTTTCTTTTTTCTTAAATTGCTAAAACCTATTTTTTGTTCATAATTATTTAAATTTCTTTTATCAATTGTTAATAAATACAAATCTCTTCTATTTAGTGGTCTTTTAATTATTTTAATAATAGATTTAATATAATTTTTTGAGAGTATCTCTTTTAAATTATCAATTAATCTTTCCGAAACTACTCCACATCCAACTCTATTACTAACAAAACCATCAGTATCCATTAATCCTCTTGCGAACCCCAACAAAAATTCCTCCGAATAATTTTCCACAGATTGTTTTAAATGAACAGAATAAGTTTTAGTTTTGGAATTTCAGTTTTTGTTTATGGATAATTTTTTATTCTCCCATATTAGGTAGTTCTTAAGAAAGATTATGAAATTTAAAGAATATGTTCTTATTTCAAATGCTGTGGGTTTATTTTTTAATTTCTTAATATATACACTAACTTTAAGATCAAATTTCTTCAATAAAGATACAAGATAATCACAATATTATTTATCTTTTTCAAAAGATAATGTAAATGTAATTAAATGGTTTCTAGACCTACCTCTCTTTGTATATTTATAACAGCCATCTCCAGTAAAAGCGCCAATTATTTCACCCCTTAAAAAATCAGATTCGGGAATTATAATTTCTTTTGTTCTTTTTCGACCACTATTTTTATTTAAATTATATTGTAAAGTACTTAATGGGATCTTTGTTATTTTCTGAATTTCCCTTAAACTTAAACCTTCATTAGCTAATTTTTTGATAGATTCTTTATTTTCTTGTGCTAGTCTTTTCATAAATTTTGATGAAAGACTTTGAACTATATAAGTGCCAGGCAGGTCTTTGTCTTGTCCAGTAGTTTTTGTCCAGCAAGTTTACGAAAGTCTCGAAAATCTTACAAAAAATCATATTTAAAACTATTGTTTATAAGGTGTTATTTGATTATTGCTGTTTTATCACAAAAATACTTATTAATCAACCTAGTTATATCTTAAGAAAATGTGGTACGTCTCATATGGGTGGAAATCTAACCCCTTTTTTATAAAGCCAAGCCCAATTGTTATAAACTTTGAGCAAGAAAAAGAACAGCTTTTAAATTATGTAACTAGCGGCGATGTATGTTTTTTAGTTGGAGAATCTGGGGCTGGAAAAACAAGCCTGTTAAGATGGCTTGAAAATAATCTCAAAAATCATTTTATAGCTTACCTAAATATGGAAACTATTGAAAAAGACTTCAGCATAAAAAATTTTCTAAATGATCATACAAAATTATCCCGGCGCTTATTTGGTTCTGATTACCCAAAAAATACTGTTTTATTATTAGATGAATCTGCATCAGTAAATGAAGAGTTTAGATACGCACTAAAGCTTCATTTTGATGAGAATCATATTAAGAGTATAGTCTTTGCCCAGCCAGGACAAGAACCAGAAATACCAGAAGGTTTCAGGCATAGAGTTGGTACTAGAATTATAAAATTAACTAAATTAAATGAGCAAAACGCATTCGATCTGGTAAAAAAAAGATGCGGTAAGATATGCCCATTTACAGAAGGAGCAATAAACCTGATTATAGAAAAAGCAGATTACACCCCGAGAATGATTCTTGAAACATGTGAAAAAATTTGTATTAATTTTAAAGGAAAAAAAGAAATAACAATAAATGATGTACAAAGTTTGTTAAAGATTAAGAAAGAAGAAAAAGTAAAAGAAACAACATTGAGTCCAATGGAGGAAAATATAATAATCGTTTTAAAGGATTCAAATAGGACAGCCCAGGAATTAGCCGAGCTTTTGAAAACTACAGAAGGCAGCGTTGGCAAGCAATTAAGCAAATTAGTGCATAAAAATCTTGTAAAAATAATTTCTCACAAAAGACCAAAAATATATGGACCCACCCAAATTCAATAATTAAAATAATACATTGGAATGGACATATTATTTTAAAAGAAAATGTTTTTCTTTAATAGTCAAAAGTTTGCGGATAAACCAGATTTAATCGAAATATTTCCGAAAAAAAGAACGAAAGTATTATAATAATTTTTATATATGATATTATTTAGTGAGATAATGAATAAAACCAGAAGAAATCTACTTGCTATGGCTGGAGTTATAAGTACTGTATTAGGTATCACATGGGCAATACCATCAATTCTTCAAGAAAAATATACTCTGGCTGTTATTTCAGTAATATTAATCATAGGGGGTTTAATATTATTGGCCATATCATTTGGTGAATAATAGGGATATCTCAGCTTTGCACATAAATTAATCCTTTTTAATACTAATTACAAATTTGTACAATTTCCTCGTTTTTCCCAAGGCTTTTCTTAAAAGGTTCTTGTGCTTGCCTAATCTGGTTAGGCTTCTGGGCAAAAGCATTTGCCCCTGATCCAAGCATATAGCTTAAACCCCGTTTTCCAATATTGAATGCAGCGTTTCTGTCTGCATTATCCTCATATTTACAATTATTACATTTAAACCAGTTTTTATTTCTTGTACCTATCATGTTACAAACATGACAAGTTTTACTTGTATATGCTTCATTTACTTTAATTAAAGGAACTCCTTTTTTTTTACATTTATATTCTAATAATTGAGTTAACTTATAATAAGAAAATGAAGATAGTTTTCTGTTAAATTTTCTTCCTTTATTTTTCTTTAAATTACTTAATTTTCCTATTACTATTGCTGATTTATTATTATAAGCTTCAGTTACAATTTGTTTAGATAATTTATGCAGCTCAGAATGTACTTTTCTCTTTTCCTTGTCTTTTATTTTTTTAATTTGTTTTAGTTTTTTTTCTTTACCTAATTTCTTTCTTAAATAATAATATTTTCCTTTAACTTGCTTTAGTTCTCTGCCTAAAAATTTGGTTTTTCTTGTATTAATATTAACCAAAGTAACTGGATTTTTTAATCCCAAGTCTATTCCAATTACATTTTTAGGCTTGTATTGTTCAGGAGCTTCTATTTCTATAGTAAAATGAATATAGTATTTGTTATTTCTTTTAACTAGGAAAGAATCTTTTAATTTGTATTTTTTAGGCAATTCTTTATGAAATTTTAATGGCAACCAAATACCCTGACCTTTTCTTTTAGAATTGGGGATTTTAATCCAATTTTTGGTTAATTTAGTATCTCTTGTTCTAAACCAGTCTTTAATAAATCTTGAATCTAAAGGAAGCGGATATTCTTTATATTTTATTACTTTTTGTTTGTGACCTTTTGCTGCTTTGAAACAACTTAATAACCCATTATCAATTCCAAATATCATCCATAATTGATAATTACCATAATCATAATCTAACAAATCTTTTTTATTACTTGTTAAATTAATTACAGATGTTTTTATTGTCTTGGTTATAGTGAATTTATTTACCTCTTTTTAATTTAAAACCAGTAAGATTCTAAAATATTTAATCTTTTATTTTAATTAGAAAGTAGATCAATCAGTCATTAATAGCTGGTTATAGAAGGTTTCCGGATTTCTTGAAAATCTTACGAGAAGTCCGGAAAATTTACGGAAGTAAATGAAGTTTTTCAGATAAAACTCAATTTATGTGCAAAGCCGGATATCTCAGAAAATTTAAAAAAGAATATTTTAGATTTAAATTATAATAAAAAATTGCAATATATTAATACATCAATTGTTATAGTTTTCACATATATAATTGGTTTATTAATTGCAATTATTACAAAACAAATAAATTATTTTGATTTAAAACAACTAACATTAATAGTTACAATTTCAACATTATTTTTGGTGTTAATGATGCTGATATTATTGAAGTTTAGAACTGACATGAGTGTAATTTTAGCAGAAATTAAGAAACTAAGAATATAATATCAACTAGGTAATGATAATCAGTTATAATAAAAATCAATAAAATAATTTAGTATTATATAGAAAGAAACATTTATAAATAGTTTCACTACATATAATACTAATATGATAAAAGAAAAATGGATTGAAGTTATAAAAGACTTCCATAGAAAAGAAATACCAAGTTTAATCTATAGGGATATAGAAATACCAACAAATATTCCAATAAATAGGGCTGTTACAATAATTGGACCTCGAAGAGCAGGAAAAACATATTTAATGTATCAAATAATTTCAGATCTTTTAAAAACCATAAAAAAAGATCAAATAATTTATGTAAATCTTGAAAAACCCTCTTTTGAGTCATTAAGTTATCAGGATTTAAATAAAATGCTTGAAGTATTTTATGAATTATATCCATTAAATAGGACTAAGCAAGTTTATTTGTTTTTAGATGAAGTGCAAATTGTTTCGGGGTGGGAGAGATTTGTCCGGGGTTGTTTAGATGACAGAATAAAAGTTTATATAACTGGGTCTTCCTCGAAAATGTTAAGTAAAGAAATTGCAACAAGCATGAGGGGGAGAACTTTAACATACCAGATTTTTCCATTTTCTTTTAAAGAATTTTTAAGGGCAAAAGAAATAGAAATAACAAATAAGTTATCATCTGCTGAGAAAAGTTATATTGTAAACGCCTTTAGAGAGTATTTTGTTTATGGGGGTTACCCAGAGACCATAATTTTTTCACAAGAAAGAGAGAAAATACTTTCAGAGATTTTAGAAGTCACAATATATAAAGATGTAATCGAGAGAGCCAAAGTAAGAAACATAAAAGTAATGAGATTGTTAATAGATTCATTAATAGTTTCTAAAGAGTTTTCTATAAATAAGTTTTATAATTCTATTAAGTCTATGAATATAAAATTAGGAAAAAATGTTTTATATAAGTATGTAGAATATCTTAATGATGCATTCTTTTCTTTTTTATTGCGGAAGTTTTCTTATTCTTATATAAAAGCTGAACAGTCTATTCCAAAACCATATATAATTGATAACGGTTTTTTCCAATTAAAAAATTTCGAGGATAAAAGTAAACTTATGGAAAACCTAGTTTTTCTAGAACTTTTAAATAGGAATAATGATATAGCTTATTATTCCGATATTGCTGGAAAAATAGATTTTCTAATAAAAAAAGGTAAAAAAGTAACATCGCTCATGCAAGTAACTTATGATATAAGTAATAACAACACAAAAGAAAGAGAAATAAAATCATTAATTAAATGCGCAGATTATTTTAAATGTAAAGACTTATTTATAATAACTTGGGATGAAGAAAAAGAAGAAACAATAAATAATAAAAAAATAAAATATATTCCATTATGGAAATGGCTCTTAGGTTATTAGTCTGACCTAATATCCTTAAATTAGATTAAATAATAAGTACATTATAATGACCATAATATTTATAAATAAGTACATTATA
>CAZELK010000007.1:0-11859 GCA_964513145.1 Candidatus Woesearchaeota archaeon | reverse complement strand
AATAAGTACATTATAATGACCATAATATTTATAAATAAGTACATTATATTGTACATATGGAAAAATCAAAATTAGAAGAATTTAATCATTGGTGGACTAGAAGAAAAGTTGATATTGAATTAGCATTGCCTTTTAAGAGAAACATATACCGAGATATAGAAAGTCATTTAAAAAATAGGTTTATTTTAGCCTTAGTTGGCATTCGAAGGGTCGGAAAAACAACAATAATTTATCAGCTAATTAAAGAATTAATAGACAAAAACATTTCACCAGAGAACATTCTATTTTTTTCATTTGACGAAACCCTTGTAAAACTTAATGAGGTTATGGAAGCATATAAAGAATTTCATAAAAAAGACCTAAGAGAAGAGAAAATTTATGTGTTTTTGGATGAAATTCAAAAATGTAGCAATTGGGAAAACGAGTTGAAAAAGTATTATGATCTATATCCAAAATTAAAATTTATTATTGCTGGTTCTGAGTCTCTTTTCATAAGGAAAAAAACTAAAGAAACATTGGCAGGCAGAATCTTTGAATTCACATTGGCAACCTTTACTTTTAAAGAATATTTGAGATTTAATGGAATAAAGGAAGAGGATTTCAAGTATGAAACAAAAATAAATTCTTTTTTTATTAAATTTGCAGAAAAAGGCGGTTTTCCAGAGACATTTGAAATTGAAAGTAGTAGGGATTTTAAAGAATATATATCTTCTTTGGTAGTTGACAAAATAATCTATAAAGATATTCCAATGATGTTTAAAATAGAAGATCCAGGATTTCTTCGAATTCTTCTTGAAATTATAGCAACAAATCCCGGGGCGTATATAGACTATCAATCTATAAGTAAACAATTTGGAAAAGATAGGCGGGTAGTAAAGGATTATTTTAATTATTTGAAAGAAAGCTTTTTGATTAATATTCTTGGAAATTACAGAAAAGGAAGTCTGGCTTCATTAAGGAAAAAGAAGAGGGCTTACCCAACAGATAATAGCTTGATCTATTTGTATAAATCAAATATAGACGAAGCTTTTTTTGGAAAAATAATTGAAACATTAATAGTAAATCATGTCCAGGCAAGAAGTTTCTGGAAAAATGGAAATGAAATAGATATAATTTATAATGATATCCCAATAGGAGTAAAATACCAGGAAAAAATAAAAGATGAGGATATTAAGCCATTAAAGAAATTTATGAAAAAATTTAATAAAAAAGAATCATTTTTGATAACAAAAAATCAAGAAAGTCAAATAAAATTTGAAGAAGGTACTGTAAAACTTATACCTGCCTGGAAGTGGCTGTTGCAAAGTAATTAAATTTGAAATAAAAACAAAAATTACTAGTCTAGCTAGCTTTAATTGAAAACACTTATGAAAATTATTAACCAAAGGAAAAATTCGTGGTCGAAGCAGCACTATGACTATTCAGGGTATGTTTTACATTTTGGTAAAGGGTTCACTCCAAAACAAGCCTTATCTTAACAAAAAATAGCAATTTTCTTTTAAAGAAAAGATAAATTTATAAATATCATATTGTTATATATTTTATAACAATACAATATGGCTATTAAATTAATAGTAAGGAAATTAGAATTGAATGATAAGAAGTTTATCACAAGAGAAGAGCTTAGGGTAGATTGCAAAAAACTCAGTCTGGACTATTATGTTACAATAAGATATTTGACTCACTATAAATATTTAATAAGAATTTTAAGAGGAATTTTCTATATAAAGTCAATAGAAGAAAGAAAACTAAATAAAATTAATATTAACCATCTCGAAGCTATAAAAGAGGCATTAAAAATAAAAGGAGTTAAAAATTGGTATTTTGGATTGTCAACTGCTCTAAAGCTTAACAATCTAACGCATGAATACTTTACAATTGACTACATTATTAATGATAAAATATTTAGAGCCAAACCATTTTTAATTTTAGGATATAAAATAAAATTCATGAAAATAAAATCTAACCTTACATCATTTGGAATACTTAATAAAAACTTGCCATATTCAGATATTGAAAAAACAATGATTGACTTTATTTATTTAAAAGAGCATGGGAATATTAAATTAGTTCCAGAAGAAATATTTGAGAAATGTTCAAAGAATAAGCTACTTAAATACTCCAAAAGTTTTGATAAAAGAACAATTAAAAGATTAAAAGAGATGTTATGATAGAAAAAAAGTTTGTTGACTACACTTTCTAGTAGAAGATAGTATTTAATTTAGAGCCAAAAATAGCTTAAACCAAAAAAATGAAGCTTTAAAGGGTTATTGTACTTAATTTGGGATACTATTATCAATTAGAAAGTGTATTTAAGAAGCGCTAATATGAAACATACAAGGGCTATTACATTAAAGCATAATATTTGTTACACATAAACGTAACATTTAAATATAATAAGTTACATTATTTTGTAACATGCAACTTGAAAAATTAAGCGAATGGAACCCATGGTGGGAAGATAAAAATCTGTTAAAAGAGCTCACAGGTATACATAGGTCAGAATACGACTCTTTAGTTGATTCTATTTTAATAAAAGAAATAACAATAATAACTGGAGTCAGGAGGTCTGGTAAATCGACAATAATGTACCAAATGATAGCTAAACTTCTGGAAACAGGAGTAGACACTAAACAAATATTATTTGTTAATTTTGATGACAAAAAATTATCCCAAGATTCTTTGGACGAGATATATCAAAGCTATAGAGGCAGCCTTAATCCAGACAAAAAAGCATATATATTTTTTGATGAAATACATAAAAAAGAAGGTTGGGAGTCATGGGTAAAAAAGAAGTATGATCTAAAAACTAAAGATAAATTTGTTATTTCTGGATCTTGCTCTTATCTGTTAAAAAAAGAATACTCCATTCTTCTTACAGGGAGAAATCTGACTTTTGAAGTTTTCCCTTTGAGTTTACAGGAATTTCTTTTGTTTAAGGGTGTAGAATTGAAGAAAGAGAATATTGAAAAAGGAATTTTGTTAGAGAAATCAAAAATTATTATAATAAATAAATTAGTAGACTATTTGGAGTTGGGTGGGTTTCCAGAGATAGTCTTAAAAGAAGAACAATTTAAATTACAAGTTCTCAAGCAATATTTTGACGATATAATTTATAAAGATATAGTCGATAGGTACAATTCAAATAACCAAAAAACAAGTGACCTGGCTTTATTTTTAATAACTAATTTTACAAGCCAGATTTCATTAAGAAAAATAAGAAATTCTCTGGGAATAGCATATGATTCAGCAAAAGATTATATGTCTTATTTCAAAGAAGCGTTTTTATTTTTTACATTGGAACATTTTTCATATTCAATAAAAGAACAAAAGACCAAAGCCAAAAAAGTTTATTGCATAGATAATGGATTAAGAAATTCAGTCGCATTTAAATTTTCAAAGGACGAAGGAAAGCTTGCAGAAAATTCTGTCTTTCTTCATCTACGAAGAAAAATAAAAAATATTTATTATTGGAAGAACTCAAAACAACATGAAGTTGATTTTATAGTTAAAAATAAAGATAATAGTTTAAGTATAATTAATGTCTCATATACTGATAATATTGATGAGAGGGAGATTAGGGCATTGTTGGAGTTTAAAAAGAATTTCAACAAAACAAAAGAGATGGTAATAATAACAAAAGATCTTGAGAAAGAGCAACAAAAAATTAAATTTATTCCTTTATGGAAATGGCTCTTAGGTTATTAGGTAGATCTTGTAATCTTCGTCTTATTCATTTAACTACAGTCTCACAAATGGAGCGCACTCCACAGCTATAAGAATTCTCATATCATCAAAGCCAGAAAATAAGAAACATTTATATATTAAAGTGAATAATATTATTCATTAAGTGAATAGCATGAGACGCGAAACTGTATTAAAAATTGTTGGTTTATTGAGAAATAATCTTGGTAAGGGATTCACTATACTAGAGATCTCAAAATTGCTCAGTATAGGATATCGTCCAGCATACAACCATATTTCCGAATTAGGGGAGAAAAATGCGATTATTGTAAAAAAAGTAGGAAGTTCAAAGCAGTGTTTCCTCAATCTTGAAAACGTGCAATCTCGTCATTTTCTTCAGGAAGTGGATTTAGCAAGAAAAGAAGAATTGTATAAAAATAATCAAAAATTAAAAAGAATTCTTGAGGAGATTATGTTAAAACTCATGAATCAGATAACTGCCTCACTTCATTCAATAGTTTTATTTGGGAGCTATGCCAAAGGAACAGCTACAAAATCATCAGATGTTGATTTACTTTTTATTGTAAGCAATATTAAAGATAAAGCTGTAAGAGAAAAAATAGAGAGAGAATGTGCAAGTTACCAGCATTCTCACAATGTTAAAATAAGTCCTATAATCACTGACGTGGAAGAATTTGAGAAAATGTTAAAATCTAAAGGGATGAATATTGGAAAAGAAGCAAGGGAATATGGTGTTGCATTCTATGGCTCAGAACAATTCTGGAGGTTAATATCATGGCAAGAACAGACTTTTTGAAAAAGAAAATTGAGAGATGCCTGCAAAAAGAGCAATTGCTCAAGAATGATGAATACACTAAACTGGAAAAGCCATTTTTAAAAAAGGCACGAAAGAATTTTACTATTGCAAACCTGATGTTCAAGATTTCTGAACAAGATGAGTTTAAGAAAACACTTGCACTTTCTTATGATTTTGAAATGTACGAATGGGTTATTGTTGTTTCATATTACTCAATGTATGTTTCAGCATTAGCTGCTTTGGCAAAGCTTGGATTCAAATCAAAAAGTCATGCTGCCACAATCTGTGTTTTAGAACAAAATTATGTCCATAAACAGAAAAATCTTGAAGCAAAGCACATTCAACAACTTACTAAAGCATATGTGTTGAGTGAAGATTTGATAAATAAACTGATTCAGACAAAGACAAGAAGGGAAACTGCACAGTATGATGCAACCCCGGGAATTTCAAAAGAAAATGCAGTTAGCGCATTGGAAGATGCGGAAGAGTTTATTACAAAGATTGAAGAAATCTTGGGATAAATTCCTTTAAAAGCAAAAGACTTTGTAAACAAATTAAAGGAAATAACAGATTTGTTAAGTTCTAAGTCTGACTTGATATCTTAATAAGTTTTTAAAATAAATAATAAAACAATTTTGTACTATGGGGTATTAAATTTCTTTAAGAAATAGAGTTCCGAAGAATTTCCAAAAATCCCGAAAACTTTTCAAATAAACCGGAAACCTTTCAAAAATACACTCGATCTACTTAATAGTTAAAATAAAATTTTAAATATCTCAAAAGATTATAACTAAAAATTAGGTTAGTTATTAAAGTAATAAAAGCTGGTGTAATTAAATTAACTAATTATAAAAAAGAATATTTAGATCATAAATATAATGGACTTAAAAATTTGATGATCATTGATTTTGATAAGGCAGTTTTTTTACAAAGCAGAGGAATATGGGAATAGCTAAGGGAGAAAATTAAATAAAAATGGATAAAGATAAAGCCCTCGTGGTATTTCAGGATAAAAAAATAAGAAGAATCTGGCATAATGAAGAATGGTTTTATTCAGTAGTTGATGTTATAAAAGCTTTAACAGACAGCGAAGATGCTAAAGATTACTGGTATAGACTAAAGAAAAGAGAATTGGAGTCGAGTAGTATTGAGTTATCGACATTTTGTCGACAACTGAAACTTCAATCAACTGATGGAAAATATTATGAAACAGATTGTGCAAATACACAAACTCTTTTTAGAATAATTCAGTCCATACCATCTAGAAAAGCTGAACCTTTTAAATTATGGCTTGCACAAGTAGGTTATGAACGTGTTGAAGAAATAGAAAACCCGGAAATTGCACAAAATCGAGTTAAAGAATATTATGAACTTAAGGGATATTCAAAAGATTGGATAGAAAAAAGACTCAGAGGAATAGCAATAAGACAAGAACTCACTGACGAATGGAAAGGTGGAGTTATTGAAGAGATAAATTTTGCTATTCTTACTAATGAAATTACCAAAGCTACATTTGGAAAGACAGTACAGGAATATAAAAAATTTAAGGGACTGGAAAAAAAGAACCAAAATCTTAGGGATCATATGAATGATTGGGAATTAATATTTACTATGCTTGGAGAAAAAGCAACAACAGATATAGCTAGAACAAGAGACGCTCACGGCTTTGAAGAAAATAAAGAAGCAGCACAAAGAGGTGGGCAAATAGCTAGTAATGCAAGAAAAGAATTGGAACAAGAAACAAAAAAGCCGGTAATTTCAAAAAACAATTTCTTGGGGTTAACTCAGCAGAAAAAACCTAAAGAGATTAAATAGATAAAAAAATATAGAAAAATTGTATAAAAAAGAAATAATAGATTCAAATTAAAGATATAACTAAGTCTGACTTAATGTCTTAATTAGTTTCAGACATTACATAAAAGAGTTTCGTTCAGTTGCATCACACCCAGATTTTTTCTTCAGCTATGTTCAATTAATTTCATTAACTCCATACACTAAACCCAGATATCTTTTCAAGAATTAAATTTTTGAGCATTGAAGATTTAAAAAAAGTTAGTTATTCAAAGTCTCTATGCAGATTGCCTATAAAGAGGTTTCATAATAAAAAATAATTGGGGGAGATATTCTGGACTCTGCACGCAACTATGGAAGTCTAAAAAATCAAAAGCAGCTTGGTTAGGCTATCAGTTATAAAAAAACTCAATTAAGTAAAATAAATCGTTCTCCCAAAATATAGTTTGCTTCTAAAATTATTGATAACTATCCTTAAATTAGATTAAATAATAAGTACATTATAATGACCACAATATTTCGTAAATAAGTAAATTATGAGGTACCTAAATAAAGTGAGTATGCAAAAACCAGATACTACCTAAACAAAATTTTATCAAAAGATTTAAATAGATAGTATCACTATAATGATAATATGAAAATTGATTTAATAAATCCATATGTAATAAAAATTATAATAAGCGCAAGAGAAGAAGATAGTATTAACTCTATTGCTAAAAGAATAAAATTATCATATGGATGGACTCACAAATGGATTAAGGAATTAATAAAAGAGGGAATATTTAAAGAAAAGTGGAAGGGAATTATATTACAAAAAGATAATAAAACTTATAAAGCCATTATTAAGTTCATTAGAAATAATTTTAATGATGTTAGATCATATTACTCATTTTTAGACTTATTTGGGATAAAATATTGTTTCACAAAAACAGATGCTGTTTATATTTATACAGAAGGTAGATACAACATAGCAAGATATAAAGAATATTACCCTATTTTTATTAAAATAAAGAAATTAGACTATGAAAGATTCTTATATTATTGCAATAAATTAAATTTAAAGATAAATTCAAAAAGAAATGTTTTTTATATGCCGGAAGTTTTAGACAATTTTAAAGCAGCAGAAACAAATAAAACTCCAGTTGATCCATTAGATATGACAATAGAGTTTATGAAAAAATATATTTATAATTTTCAGCCAGCCTTGGAAATTATTCAAGAAATTTATAATAAAAAATTAAATATTAAATATAAGGAAATTAATTATTTATAAAATGGAAGATTTAATAAAAAAAGAAAATGAAATTTTAGAGATTTTAAATAAGTTTATAGATTTTAATCTGGATTTCATTCTAGTTGGAGGATATGCTGTTTCTTCATTTAAACATAGATTTTCTATTGATGCGGATATAGTTATAAAAGAGATTGATTTAACAAAATTTGAAGCTATCTTAATTAAAAATCACTTTAAAAAAACAAGTTTCAAGGATTTAGCAAATCTAGATTATTCAAAATTTATGAGATATGAAAAAGATAAAATAAGTATGGATTTATTAATAAATGCTTTAGCTTCAAGGACAACAAATGCTTCTTTTAGCTTTAACTTATTATTTGAGAATTCGGAGAAAAGAAAGATAATTGGGATTGAAAAAGAAATAATAGCAAGGGTAGCTAATAAAGAAATTTTAATAGTTTCAAAATTACATTCAGGAAGATTAACTGATTTTAGAGATATAGCTGCATTAGCTAAAGGAACAGATTTAAACTTAATAAAGAAATTTATTTTTATAGGAAATATTGAAAAAATAAATGAAAATTTAATTAATTTAAATAATATAGTGAACAACAAAAATTTTATCGATTCATTTAAAGGCGTTTTTATTGAAAAAAAATTTGATATAGATTTTGAACAAGTTAAAAGAATAAGTAACTTAAAACAATAATTATTATAAAATTAAGATACACTTTTTTTAATGCACTCAAGGATTTTTATTTATGCAATTTATAATCTTTAATTGCATTTATTAATCTGAAAAACAGATTAGGAAAACATTATACTGTTGAAGAATTATTATTAACAATGAGAAATCTAAAATGCAAGGTTTATGAAAATAAGATTATAATTGGGGAACTAGCAAGACAACAGAAGAATTTAGCAGAGAAACTTAATCATAGTCAATAATAGACTGGGAATTTAGGAATTTATAATATATCAATAGAAGTAAAATACCAGGAAAAAATAAAAGATAAAGATATTAAACCATTAAAGAAATTTATGAAAAAATTTAATAAAAAAGAATCATTTTTGATAACAAAAAATCAAGAAAGCCAAATAAAACTTGAAGAAGGTACTGTAAAACTTATACCTGCCTGAAAGTGGCTATTAAGTTATTAGTCTGACTTAGTGTCTTAATAAGTTTCTAGTTAGTTCTTATATATTTACTTACTTATTTACTTACATATATTCAATTTTACTTACAAATGTAAAACTTTATATACAGAAATACTTACATATTTTCTATAATACTTACAAAAGAGGTGGCTTTGTATTACTAAAGATAGTAAAGATAAAGAGATTAATATTAGTAGTATAAACACCGAAGAATTATTCAATGAATTCTTGTCATTTATAAAACAAAAATATAATCTAAAAGACCAGGAATTAAGCAAAATACCAGCATCAAAAGAGCTGAGAATACCTGTTTCTATATTTAATGAAGTTCTTGGGCCTCTAGAATCTATTGTAAAGTATTTAAAAGAAGATAAAAATTTGAATTATGAAGAAATTTCTAAACTATTATACAGAACTAAAAGCCCGATAATAGCCACCTATAAAAATTCTTTAAAAAAATTTAAGGATAGATTAGATACAAAATCTGATTTCTTTGTCCCAATTTCTATTTTTTCTAACTTAAAACTTTCAGTTCTGGAATCTATTGTAAAATACATGAAAGAAAATCTCAGTCTTACTTATCATAATATTGCAGTCCTGTTGAAGCGTGATGATAGGACAATATGGACAATATATAGCAGGGCAATAAAGAAATGAATAATATCATAAAATTAAGGAATGAGAAGTTAAAATTAATTAGAAGCATAAATAGATTAAATAAAGAAAAATCTTCTGTAATAAGTAAATTAACGAAATTAAACAAATCCTTAAGTAAAAACAAAATTTCAACTGTTGTTTATGAAAACTCCTTAACTAAATTATTGAAAAATAAGTCATTTAATTATTTTATAAGCTATAATTCTAAGCAAGTTGAAAAACTGCAAAATAAATTATACTTAATAGACGCCAAAATAAATGGTTATGATAAGGTATATTTATCAAAAGAATTGTTCTTAATTTCATTTTTAATGCTGTTTTCTCTTACCTATGTTTACTTAGATGTTTCAATAACAGGCCTTTCAATATTAGATTCAACTCTTGTCTTTAATCAAACCACCTCCATGGATTTAGACAAAAATGTAACTAGTTTAAGGCTAAGTGGTTATCTGGATGGCGATGGATCAATAAAAGTCTATCTTGGTAACAATTTAGTCTTAGACAGTTCATTATTAAGTATAAGTCATAATGAGACAACAAGTCAGAACAACCCATTAAAAGAAATAAACGAGTCAGAAGCAAATAACTCATTTTCAACACAGCCAGTTATAGATACAAGAATTAATTTTAATGACATATGTATAGAAACATGCAATGAATTAAATTCAAGCAATATTATAAAAACTGAAGTCCAGGGAAATATTGCTCTGACTATAACTAGATTTAATTATACATTACTGACTGAAATATCAAATGAAACTCAGGAAACAAACCAAACAGAAACAAATGAGACTTCCCAAGAAAATAATTTAACTAATGAGACTAAATTTATTATACCAATAATTAAAGAAAATCTATCAATTATAGAAACAAACTCTACAAATTTAACAAATATTACGCTTAGTCTGGCTAATTTCACAGAACAGCTAATACAGGTTAAAGCAGAAATAAACAAGCCAGTAGAATGGAAATTAAACACTAAAAACAAGACAATAGAATTGCCCATAGAATCTACAAACATAACAGTAGAAAAGATAGTAAATGAAACAGAAGGAACTAAGGAAAAAGCCAGATTAAAAAATACTTTTTCAACAGCAGCAGATAAAAAGAAATTAGAAGTAGATGAGTTAAATGAAACTAAATTAGAAATAACCTATTACACCAAAGCACCTTATGCTATTGAAACAACCCTTTTACCAAAAGCGTTGGCGGAAAATACTACAGACAATAACATTTTGACAAAAAATATTACTATAAAATCAGACTCAGAATTACATTATTCAAATGTTTTATCATATACAAGTCTACCAGATATAGCAAAAGAACAAGTTAAATTATTACATTATACTTTTGATAATTTAACAAACGAAACTTATCTTACAGATATAACTAATGATTTAATCTATAATGTAACTTATGAAGATTTAAATAATAATAATTTAATAGATAGAATTTACTGGAATACCCCCCATTTAAGTGAAGATAATTATTCAGTAGAAATATCTTTAACTATTTTAACAATACAAAGTTATCCAGTTGTAGGTGGAAACTGGACAGTCTTATTTAACACAACTGGAACAGCAAATTTATCGATTACTGCATTTAATGGCACTACATGGAGTAATGATTTAAATATAACAAATATAGATTTAACATTCTTGGAATTAAAATGTGGAAATATTATACAAATTTATCAATGGTCTGCTGATTCAGTATTCATTCCAAACTATCAATGTAATGATACTTCTTCAGAGATATCTAAAGTTTTAACAACTGGAGTCCATACTATTCAATTTACTTTTGGAAACATAACAAAATATGGTTACAATGACGCTACACCCCCATCAATAAATTTCACAGCCCCAACTCCGGAAAATAACACCTTTACTTCAAATACATCTGTTCAAATAAATGTTTCAATATTAAATGCAGACGATTTAACAGAATTAATTTGGAATTGGAATGGATCTAATTACACAATGTATGATAATTTAAGTTTAATATTAATGATGGGTTTCAACAATGTTTCTGCAATAGGAGAAAATGAAACTTATGCAGTTGATGTAAGTAAATATGCAAATAATGGTTCTTGTTACAGGGGCACAGCAGTTTCATTCTGTAATTGGACAATAAACTCAAAATACGGAAATGCAATGAGTTTCAATGGTATAAATGAATACATAAATGTAACAAGTTCAAGTAAATTTGATTTAAAAGATAATTTCACAATAACATTCTGGTTTAATCCAAATAAAACTTTCAATATTACTTCAGATTATGTACAAGGTTTTATTGATGCTGGAAATTACAAAGTGTTTTTGGATAAGTCAGACGGAAAATTAAAAGTAGAATTAATTAATGATTCAAAAACCTGGAGCATAAGCTTTGATGGTGCCAAAGCAAGATTTGGTTCTTTAGCAGTCTATGATGGAAAACTCTACGCTGGCCAAGGCAGGTCTGTTGCTGGTGATGGGGATATATACGTATTCAATGGAACAAACTGGAGCATAAGTTATGA
>CAZELK010000006.1:74180-84025 GCA_964513145.1 Candidatus Woesearchaeota archaeon | reverse complement strand
TAGAAGGCTATGCCTCTATCTATTTAAAAATTAGGAATGCACCAGAGCTTTAAAAATTTAGTCATTTTTTGGAGGTTTGGAAAATATCTTGCTTTGAAGATTACCACTAGATCTGTCTACATATAATTCTAAAGCATGTTGTCCTTCAAAAAATATCGGATACTGTTTTTCATATTTTTTATCTTTGTTTAAAGCAACAACAGATATATTTTTAACTCCAATTTCATGAAGATAAGGAACTCCAACATCCCTGCTATTAAATTTTTTAATTATAGGTAAAATAGTGTCTTTGTCCATTAAAGAATCTAATAAATAACTAGTACTTCTCCCTACTTTAGCTAAGTAAGTCTCGATTTCTTCTTTCTTAAAACAGTTAACAGCTAAAACACCATCTAAAGACTCTAATAAAACTTTGTTATCTACAAACAATCTAGTATTCAAATGATTTCTTAAATCTTTTAGTTCTTTTCTAGAATCTAAAAGTTTTTCTAAGTCCTCAACAGAATATAAACCTACAACCCTTTCATTATCAAAATCAACTACCAGAGCTGGAGATTTTTTATCATGGCGTGTAATAACTTCCCATGAATCTTTATTTAATTTCTCAATCTCTGCATTTGTTGTGCCTGCAAGAGGTACTGTATAAGGTACACCACCAATAAGTCTTTCTGTTTCTTTACCATCATCTAAAAATTCGTTTATACTACGATATGCTTTGAAATCTTTTTCAGCTACTTCTTTTCCAGTAATCATACCCATTTCAACTATTTCAACTACTTTTTCAAGAGGTAACTGTTTTTCTTTACCAGAATCATCTTTTACTTTTAATTCATAACGAACAAAACCTATACCATCTTTTTTACTAATCCCGCTAAAAAATTGGGTTCTGCATTTTAAATCACTTACATATTTTGAAACAAATTTTTGATCAATATCTGTAGTTGGTAATATTGTGGATGAATGTGGTTCTTTAAACCTTTGATCACCATAAGGGTCTGCATGTCTGCATCCATTATACAAAGAACCGGAAATACTAGCAATACCAATAATGCCTGATCCAATTAAATATTTTAAAAAGTTTCTTCTATTTGATTTATTTTTATCGTTATTCATTTTTGCCCCCAATTAATATAGTTTTTTCTATCTATCCTTTCAAAAGCATATTTAAAGATTTCTCTTCTCTACTATATAATAGTAATATAATAAAATTACCACTAGTTAATAATTAAACCAAACTATATAAATTAAACAAAAACATATTCATGAATGCAAATCAGCAATAATGAAATTTTCTTTCCGCATGAAACTATAAGAAATATTCAGAAAAGTTTGGTATTGCAGATTTTAAATGTAATTCAAAACAAGCAAAATTTAATTGTCCATGCACCAACAGGTTGTGGAAAAACTGCGTCATCTTTATCAGCTGCATTGACATTTGCTTTAAAAAATAATAAAACAGTTATTTTTGTAACACCAATGCATTCGCAGCACAAAATAGCAGTAGACACATTAAAATTAATAAGAAAAAAATATAATCTGGATTTCAAGGCAACAGATTTTATAGGAAAAAAATGGATGTGTCTGCAAAAAAATGCTTTTGAAATGTCATCTTCAGAATTCTCGGACTTCTGCACAATGTTGGTAAAAGGCGATTCTTGCAATTATTATTACAATTTTAAAAGCTCTCCAAAAAAAGATTTGTGCATGGAAGACGCTAAAGAAATAAATCATGTTGAAGAATTAATAAAAATATCAGAGCATCATAAAGTATGTCCTTTTGAAATTGCAAGTGAGAATGCAAAAAGATCAAGAATAATTATTGCAGATTATTATCATGTCTTAAGCCCTTCAATACGGGAAATATTTTTCAAGAGAATCCAGAAAGATATGGAAAACTGCATAATTATATTTGACGAAGCCCATAATCTGGTAAGAAAATGCCGCGATTTATTGTCTTTCTCATTATCAACATTAATGCTGGAAAAAGCAATTAAAGAATCGCAGGAATTCGGCTTAAATGTAGAAGATGATCTTAAAAAAATAAAAAATAAATTTTTTGAATTAATAAATTCATTAAATTTAACTGAAAATGAGATATTAATAAAGAAAACAGATTTTTTATTTGATGAAAACATATTAAGAAAATTAAATTCTGAATCAGAAGTAGTATTGGAGAATAAAAAAAAGTCTTTTATCAGGGCAGTTTACAATTTCCTGGATATTTGGGACGGAGAAGATTATGGTTTTATAAGAATTTTAAACAGGGCTTTTCTGAAATCTGGAAAGCCATATAATAATATAGTCTACAAATGCCTTGATCCATCAATAGTTTTCTCAAAATTAAATCCTTATTCAATTATTTTAATGTCTGGCACATTAACACCACAGCAAATGTATATTGACTTATTGGGAATAGATAAAACAAGGACAGTTCCAGCAGAATATGAAAACCCTTTTCCAACTAAAAATAGATTATCTCTAATTATACCAAAAACATCAACAAAATACACTGAGAGATCAGATTTGATGTACAAAAATATTGCTGAAATTTGTGCAGAAATAACAAACTCAGTTCCAGGCAATACATTGATCTTTTTCCCTTCCTATGATTTAAGGGATAGAATAAATGAATTCTTTAGCATAAAATGTCAAAAAACTACCTTTGCAGAATATCCAAATTTAACAAAGCAGGAAAAACAAGACTTGCTGGAAAAATTCAAAAAAAATAAAGATCATGGGTCAGTTTTATTGGCAACAAGTTCAGGAAGCTTAGGCGAAGGTATTGACCTTATTGGTTGTATTAAATGTGTTATTATAGTTGGTCTGCCTTTGGCAAAGCCGGATTTGGAAACAAAAGAGTGCATTAATTATTATGACAAAAGATTTTCTAAAGGTTGGGATTATGCTTATATTTATCCGGCAATCATAAAAACAATTCAAAATGCTGGCCGCTGTATAAGATCAGAAACAGATAAGGGAGTAGTAATCTTTTTGGATGAAAGATATAGGATGCAGAATTATAAAAAATGCTTCCCGCCAGATTATAATTTTGAGACCACATTAAATTATTTAGACAAAATAAAAGAA
Source organism: Candidatus Woesearchaeota archaeon (assembly GCA_964513145.1). GTDB lineage: Archaea > Nanobdellota > Nanobdellia > SCGC-AAA011-G17 > JACPIM01 > JAGWAC01. Next base: position 80,938 of record CAZELK010000006.1, on the reverse strand, counting down.
TTTTTCAAGCAATAAACGAAAGTATTTATATCAGAAAAATTAATAGTAATATGACAAAATCAAAAGAATTTGAGTTTTATTTGAAAGCTGATTTAAGTAAATATGAAGGCAAATATATTGCTATTGTAGAAGATAAAGTAATAACAAGCGGGGGCAATGCTAAAAAAGTTTTTGAAGAAGCCCAAAAAAAACAGGAAAAATTCCCACTCTTGCAAAACTCCCAAAAGAAAAGGCTTTAATTATCAGATTATCTAATTAAAATAATTTTTTAAATTAAGAAAGTTTTAAATATGAATGATAATAAAAAATCATGCTATGTCAGACTCATTCGAGAAAAAGTTATTGTCGCTAAAAAGTCAAATAGATGATTTAGTTAACCAATATATAAAAGAGAAATCAGAACCAGAAGAAAAAAAGACAGAAAAAAAGACAAAAAAAAAGACAATAAAACAATCAGTTCAAGAAGCTAATTTATCTGATTATGTTTTCATGCCTTCTCATAATTTATATGTTGCTAAAGAAAGGACTTTACAAGGAAAAGATTGGTACAAAACTCAGGCAGCAGTTCATAAGCAAGATGCAAGAATGTTAAACTTAAGAGAATTTGCAGATTTTCTTTTATTATTAAAATCAGGAAATGCTGAAGATGGCTTGGGAAATAAGATATCAAAATCAGATTTGCAAACTCTTTATTTGGATATTGCAGAAGCAAGAAACCCATACAGGGCTGAATGGTTAGATGCTAGGTTTGAAAACAAAAATGGAATTCTAAATATTAATTACAATCACAGGGTTAAAGGAAACAAATTAGTTCCATTAAAATTTGAACATTTGGAAACTTGTGTAATGAGAAATTGTAAAGTTGAATTAAGCTCTTTTAATAAACAGGGAATGCCAAGAAAAGAAGGAACTGATTTTAATTATTGGTATCTTGTTGAAGGAAGTGTCGCTGGGTTCGTTGCTGATGCTGGCGGGGCTTACCTTTACTGCGATTGGGATCCTTCGAGCTCGAATGCCGACCTCGGGGTACGCGTCGCGCGAAAAAAATAAATAAAAAATATTTTAATAATTAATCTTCTTTTTTCTCTTCATCTTCTATGTTATAATTATCTGCTTCTAAATCTTTGTCATCAAAATCTTTAGCAGCAAAGCTCTGTGCTATGTCTATTATGTATTTGCCTTCTTCTAGTCTATAAACTAAAGGTTTACCTCTAAAAATATCAATTAAGTCTAATTCATATTTTCCAGGTTCAACAATATTAATTGTTTCAATATCCAAAACTACAGGAAGATCGTCATCTCTATCTCCCAAAATTTCTAAAACATCTTCCTCAATTTCTTTTTTTTGTTCTAAACTTAATTCCTGTGTAATTTCTTTAGCTTTTTCTAATGATTTTTTATTAATAAAAAAGAAGAACTTGCCTCCGCATTTTTCACATCCTTTTAATAAAGTTGCTGAACCATCTTCATATAAATGACTACATTTTACACATTGGTGCATTTTTAATCCTCATTTTAAAATAATTATAAATATAAGAAATAAGTATATAATGTTTATGTTTTATCTGCCTTTTTTCTTGGATTTTTTATGATCCTTAGTAGTAAATAATTGTATCTTATTTGGGTCTCTCTTGATTTCTTTTACAACAGAAGCTGGTCCTACAATAGTCATGCCATCCCTATTTCCCAAAACAAGTCTGAAAAATTCTTTTTTGATTTTTCTCATAGCTTCCATGTCCTTGTCTTCAGGGTAAACTGTGCATATTTCTATTCCTTTGAAATCTTTGTCAATTTGCTCCATGGTTTCTTGAATTAATCTTGTTTCTTCAGCAGGTTTTAATCTTCCCTGCATTAATACAATATTTTTATTTTTTACAATAGATAGAAGTTTTTGAATTCTTTCTTCAGTATTTAAGGATTCAATTTCACTATAAGGAACAAATTGTAATGTAAGCATTATTTATCAACCCCATTTTTATAATATTTTTTCATTTTAGTTATTTTCCGAGCTTTTTCTCAAAAAGATTTATCATTTCTTTTCCAAAGTTTTCTTTATAAGAAAAGCTTATTTGAACATTTTAAATAATGAATCGTAAAATCCCTCCATATTAGTGCCTTTTTCTGCACTTACCCCAACTATTTTATATTGTGGAAAAGCAGATTCAATTTTTTTAACACTTGCTTTTTTCAAATCAACTTTATTGGCAACAATTAAAACAGGAATATTTCTTGCAGCTAAATTTCCTATGATTGTGATATTAACTTGTGAATATGGATTTAAAGTAGAATCTAAAACAACCAAAACACCATCCATGTCATCAAGCCACCTTATGCTTTCAATAACTCCCTTTGTAGCTTCTTTTGCTCTTTTTTTTGCCTGATCCTTGTTCATATATCTTAAAAAATCTTCATAGTCAATTTTTGTAGCTATTCCAGGAGTATCAGCAATATTGAAAGTTAATTCCTTTCCTTTATGTTTTATATTAACACTTTCTTTTATATTAACATTTCTTGTTTCATGAGGTATTTTAGAAACAGAACTTAATTCTTCACCAATCCAGTCTTTGCAGATTCTGTTTGCGAGGGTGCTTTTTCCGCTATTCGGAGGTCCATATAAACCTAACTTTAATTTTTTCTTGTTTCCAAATAATTGAGAAATCAATCCCTGTAAATATCCGAGATAATCTGTTATAATCTTAATCAATTTATCACTCTCTTGTTTATATATTAGATTATATTGAATTTTTAAGCATTTCGGTAAAAGAATAGAACCTTTTAGATTAAATTATCCCTTCACATTTCCTATTGGGATAAATTTTAGGATTCTTTTGGAAATTCCAGCCTTTTCTACTATTTCACATACTTCATCTACTTGTTTATATGCCCCCCCCGCTTCTTCAGCCAATCCAGAGAAAGAAGTTGTTCTTACATAAATTCCGCGCTTCTCCATATCTTTTTGCAGTTCCTGACCGTTCCATAATTTTTTCGCTTTCATTCTTGACATTGTTCTTCCTGAACCGTGGGCAGTACTAAAAAAAGTTGACGATCCTTCTTTCATTCCAGTAAGCAAGTAAGAACCAGTTTCCATACTTCCTCCCAAAATTACTGGCTGTCCGATTTCTTCGTATTTTTTTGGTAATTCTTTATGTCCTGGTGGGAACGAACGAGTCGAACCTTTTCTATGAATTAATAATTGTTTTATTTTTCCATCTACAATGTGGTCTTCTAATTTAGCTGTGTTATGAGCAACATCATAAATTTGATGCATTTCTAAAGATTCTGCAGATTGATTAAATGTTTTCGAAAAAACTTCTCGTATTCTATGTAAAATTGTTTGTCTGTTTGCAAAACTCATATTAATTCCACATTTCATTGCTGAGAAATAATCTTGTCCTTCAGGAGAATTAAATGGGGCACAAGCCAATTCTCTATCTAAGATTTTTATTTTATATTTACTTTCCATTACATCTAAAAAAACTCTTAAATAATCTGTTGCGACTTGATGTCCAAATCCTCTAGAACCACAGTGAAACATAATTACAATTTGATCATTAAATAAGCCCAATTTTTTCGCAACAGTTTTATCAAAAATATTTTCATCTTTAACTCTTTGAATTTCTAAATAATGATTTCCAGAACCTAATGTTCCTATCTGATTTAATCCCCTTTCAATTGCCTTATTAGAAACTTTATTCGAATCTGCTCCAGGCATACAACCATCAGATTCTGTAAATTCAAGATCTTCTTTCCAGCCATATCCATTTTTTACACACCATTTTCCACCTTGTTCAATTACTTCTTTGAATTGTTGCTTAGTTAGTTTAACAAAACCCTCGCTGCCTACACCAGCTGGAACTCGTTTAAATAAAGTATCAACTAACTCTTTTAATTTTGGTTTTACATCTTTGTAAGTTAAACTTGTTGTTAAAAGACGCATCCCACAATTTGAAACCACAAAATTATTAGCAATAAAATTATGATCTTCATGATTAATGGTAAAATCATAAACATAACCGCTATATATTTCTTTCTTTATTATTTCGATTTTATCTAATGTTAGACCGTATTCTCCAAAAGAATTCTTTCTAATAAAATCTTCAAATGAAATAAATTTACTATTCACTCTTCTTTTTATTAATATTGTCCCGTCAGTAAGCCTATATTCATTATTCTGATTAGGTTCTAAACTCTTTTGTTTAAATTTGAGATAGTCGACTGTTAAGCAGGATAATTTCTGTTTTTTTATTTGGTATTCATAGCCTATTAAGCTATATAATTTAATCAAATTTTCTATATTGCTTTTAATTAAAAATCTTAATCCTCTTGTTTTTCCAAATTTTCCCTCATAATCATTTCCATAAACAAAAACTGGATCATTAGATTCTATTTCAAATTCAGACAACATAGTTCTTAGTTCATTTAAAAAAGAAATACCATTTTCAAATATTTTCTCCGATTTATTCATATTATACTGTGGCTCATAGAAATTGTATTTATTCAAAGTTTTAGGTTTTGATAATTCAGCACCAAATAAAGAGGCTAAAAATAATCTTTTCTGCCATAATTCGGATTTTTTAAGCCATTCGGGTAAATAATAAACTGTATGGACTTTTTTCCCAACAGGAGTTCCAAGTGCAGCGAGTAATATAGCGAAACCTGTCGACTTTTTAATTATACTCTCTTCTTCAAAATCAAATTCAACTATATCATATTGTGTTTTAATTTTATGATGCCTTTTTCTTTTGAAAATCTTTTGCGTTTTTATTCCGATATTTGATAGATCACTTTTAATAGTCATTAAATCTTCTTCATTTCCATAAAAATGAACAAAACCCGTCCTATTTTTTATAAATGTTAAAACTCCATCGCCGAAAATATGCCCCATTATTTTTATAAGCGTAGGTAATTGTGGGGAATTATATCTTAAGGGTAATAAATTTAATTGTTTTATATGATTTAATATTTGAATTTTAGCATTTCCTTTATTTGTAATTCCTAATTTATCTAAATAAATTTCAACATCATATAAACTTAATATTATTTCTTCAGATGGCTGAGTATATTCAACCCCAGAAAACGGGGAACTTACAATCATATCCCCTTCTTTTAATTCAGAAGCTAATTTCATTCCAGAAGGAGTATAAATTGGATGATCGCCTGTAACCTTTATATTTTTATTAGTTTCAGTTTTGATATTAAATAATTCTTGGTATTTCTTCTTTAAGAATAGAACTATATTTGAATTAATCTGTTTATTATTATTAAAATCTATAGATGAAATCTTATTATTTTTCCATCTTGTTTCGAGATCTTTAATATAACTCCAACTACCAAATTCATCTAAAACCTTGGACTCTGGATGAAGACAATTAATATCAAACCCGACTAAGGTTAATTTCCTCCGGGCGATATCACTCCACCATTTTCAACATCAAATGCTGCAACTCCGCCTATTGGGAAACCGTATAGGGGAAGTATAGGTCTTCTCTAAAACTTCAAACCCCAGTGCCCATCAGGCATACAATAGGCATAATTTACTATGCCTGGTAAAGTTGCTACATTTGATATTTGGTCGAAAACTCCTGCGTCCATTTCTTTGATTAATTTTTCAGATGCAACAATTCTTGCTGGAACTCGCATTCCTTTTTTGAAAGAACTTGGTAACTCCCAGACAAAATCTGAAATCTTTTTAATCTCTTTTGGTGGACCTAAATTTGTTCTTTCTTCCAAATTACCTCCTTATATTAAAACTAAATATTTGATTTCTTTTTATAGTTTACTAATTAAAAGAAAAAATTATTCTTCAATTTCCTCATCATCAATTTCAATCAAACCAACATTATCTGTTATGCCTAGTTTTTTTAATTCTTGTTTTGCCTCTTTTTTTGTTTTAATGTTTTCATTAGAAAATTCCAAAGTGTATAAAGTACCATAGCAATTCCAGCCAGTCGAGTTTAATTTCTTTACTATATTTGCAACATTATGCAGATGTTCTTTCAAATAATTTCCTTGCTCTATAAATATATTGGGGTCAATCTTGTCTCCTAAATCCATATCCCATTCTGGTTTTCCATACAGCCATATGCTTAAATTTATCATGCAATCACCCCACTTTCAAATTCGTTCTCGCATTCATCACAGATTTTACCTTCTTCATAATCTGATAATTCCTCATCGCAATTCACACATCGTCTTTTTCTCATATAGCCCCCCAAATTTTTTCTAAACTTAATCAAATTTTTGGTTAAGCTTTTTCTAATCATGTTAAAGACAATTTACTATATAAGTTTCAGTCCAGTCTTTGTCTTGTCTAGTAGTTTTTGTCCAATAGAAGCCTTATTATTAAATTAATATCAACAAAACTTATATTTCGAAAAGGTTTCGGTGTCCAGTTGTATATTTTCGAAAAATCTTCGGATTATTTATTATTAATCGAAAAGTTTCCGAAAAAGTAATAAAATTCCGAAAGATTTACAAAAGCGAAAATATATTTTTATTTATGGAACCGGGGGTATATTTATACAAAAAAAATTTATTTAGTTTAGTAGATACACCTGAAGGGGCTCATTTTAAAAGTTTAAATGGAGATTATTTTTATAGCAGAGTAGCTTTAGAATATATCTTTAAAGGAAGAAAATGTTTAGATATGAAATTAGAAGATTTTTTCGCAGATATAAACCAGGTCAAAAAAGTAAAGATTGTTGCTGGATATGTAAAAGAAATTCAGACTTAAACTTAAAACCAAAAGCTTTTTGATT
>CAZELK010000006.1:0-74080 GCA_964513145.1 Candidatus Woesearchaeota archaeon | reverse complement strand
AAACTTTTCTTAAAAGCCAAAATAGAAAGCTTTTTGATTAAACTTTTCTTAAAAGCCAAAATAGAAAGCTTTTTGATTAAACTTTTCTTAAAAGTTTATATGAGAACGCCAATTTCAATTATAACTGGTTATTTAGGTGCAGGTAAAACGACTTTATTAAAAGAAATTCTGTCAAGCACAAAACAAAAAATAGCAGTAATAATGAATGAATTTGGGGAGATAGATATAGATTCTAAAATAATTAAAGGAAAAAATGTAAATATCGCTGAATTAGCTGGTGGTTGTGTCTGCTGTTCTCTAACTGGGGAATTTGAATTTGCAGTTAAAGAAATTATAAAGAAATACAAGCCCGAGTTAATTATAGTTGAAACAACAGGATTAGCAGAGCCGGACGCATTGATTTTTGACATAGAAAGCGAATTGCCAGATGTAAAGTTAGATTCTATTATTGCTTTGGTAGATACAGACAATTTTTTTAAAATTCCTTTGGGAAAGACTGGAAAAATTCAGATAGAAATGGCAGATATTATAATTTTAAATAAAGTTGATTTAATTAATATTAGGGAGATAGATAAATTAAAACTTGAAATTAAAAAAATAAATCCAAGGGCAAATTTGATAATGGCAAAGTTTGCAAAAGTTGATCAGCATTTGTTGTTTGGAATTTATTCTAAGAAAGAAATAGAAAATGAAATTAAGCATGATCATGCAGAAAATATTGATTTTTTCTCATTTGAATCAGATAATGTATTTAACAAATATAAATTTGAAGAATTTGTAAAAAACTTGCCTAAGGAAATTTATAGGGCTAAAGGTTTTATTAATTTAGATAAAAAATATTATCTGTTTAATTATGTTGCAAAAAAATATTCATTGGAAGAATTTAAGGCAGATAAAACACAATTAATATTTATTGGTAAAAAAATAAAAATATACGAGAAAAAAGTAAAAAAAGAGTTATATTCATTATTTAGATAGGTTGCCAGTATAGTTGCATCCTTTATAAAGAACAATACCAGATAATATAATTGACAAATTAAGGAAAACCCTTAGCAGCTAAACTGGACATTTTTTCTAAAAAGTTTATCATATATCTAATATTACCCTGGCAACATAATCTCTGGCTCTTTTCTTGATTTCAAATTTATGGAATGTTACTGCCTTGACATCAACTTTTTGTGAATGTTCTTCAGTTAATTTTTCCCCATACAAAATTGCCTTTAAAAAGTAAATTTTGTTTTTCTTTATCTCAACTTTAATATCCGAGAATAATAAAAGTTCAGCATCTTTAAAATACAATAATTCAGACAAGAAGTCATAAAGCAAAGTTTCTATACTTTGGTTTTTTAAATTAACCTTTCTTTGAGTATCCTGTTTAATCTGTTTTAAATCAACCATGGTTGCTTCTGTAGCTAATGCAGAATTTTCAAATAATTTATTTAAAGAATTGCCGTATGCTTCAAACATTATGTCTGCAGTGTGGTCTAAAAATTTGTATTTCATTTTTTCTCATATAAGTACATTCTGACTACTTTTGCATTCGTGCCTGAGAATATAAAAACTGATTTTGGATAAAGAGATAAATCTTTTGGAGCCCTTAAATTTGTGCAGCTTTGGGAACTGTCACAAATCTCGCATTCATAATCATATCCGGCAGGCACTGATTTTGTAATAAAATCATTTAAAAGACTTCTGCAGTTAGAAGTTACTTTGTCTTCACAAAAGCCCTCACCAATCGTATTAATAAAACAAGTTCTAAATTGGTTATTAAATAAAAACTCATTGGATATAAATCTATTAGTATCTTCAACAGTTTTTGGTGTATTGGAGAAATTTTTTTCACCATTAAAAGTATATAAAATAAAGCCCAATAATAAAATAATGGCAATCAAAGATTCCACAGTTCTTATAAATCCTTGTTTACCAAACAAAAGTGCTCACCTTTATGCTTTCCCTGTTATTCCAGTTGTCAATATATATCCAGTTATATTCCCTTAAAAATACATTTGTATTTTCAGGTGCTTCCGAATTGTCACTTATTAAAATTGGGTCAACATTACTGTTTATTTTCTTAACTGATATCTTCAGTTTATTATTTTCCGGGAAACCCCAGTCATTTATAATTGTTTCATATGGTACAATTTTTAATTGATTTAAATAAGCCTCATTAAAACCAAGAAATTCAGTTATAATTCCTAAAGATACTTCGCAATTTCTTGCAGAATTAATGCCGCATTCAAATGTATATTTAGGGAAATTATCTGAATTAGAAAAATCATAATGTTCTTTTGGATAAGAAGTTGCCAAGAATATTTTTTTATTTTCTATTGGCATATTTCCATTCTCGCAATTTATCTCAATTTCATTCTCAGTCACGCTAACTCCTTGTAGATTATTTATTATGTTCCTATTTTCATCCATTAACTCGCTAAATCCATATTTTCTTTTATCATCTTTTAAAGTTATCTTAGAATTTTGTCCAGCTTGTCCTTGACCAACGCATCTCTCAACAACTAGTTGAATCTCTTTGACATTTGTAGTAATACTTTTCACAAAATTATTGTCAATTATATTAAAAAGACTCTCAGGTTTATTTTCTACAAAATAACCAGGTTTAATTAATACAAACATGACAGTAATGTAAACCAAAAATAAGCCCATGCTTATAGCCCAGTCAACATGAATAGCACCATTTCTATTTAATTTATGGCAAAATATCTTTTTTAAAAAAATCTCATTTCTTTTCATTTTTCCCAAAAAAGTCCGTTATTTCTTTTCCAAAGTTTTCTTTTTAAGAAAAGTCTCATCATATCCCGCCCTTTACAGTTGTTATTATCAAGGCACTCATAGTCATTAATATTAAAGAATGAATCAGCCCGTTTTTAATGCTGCCTTCAGAAAATTTTCCAATAATAAGTCCGTCAAAAAAACCTTGTATTAATAATAGCATAAAAAAAATAAAATCTAAATCAGTTTTTTCTCCTTCTCCAGTTTGTAGTCCTATAACACTCGCACTGCTTCCTAAACCAGAACTTATGCCTTCTAGTTTTGGAAATAAAGTTATCTGTAAAACAAGCATTATTATAATGAACATTAAAAAAACAAGGTACCCTTGTACAATTTGTGAAGCAATGCTGCTTCTTCTTTCTTCCTTCATTTTTTTGATATTAATTACAGAACTTGAAACAGATTGTAAAATATCGCCTATATTTCCCCCAGACTGGTCAGCCTCTATTATTATGGAAACAGACCTCTTGATTACACTGTTGCCTGTATCTTCTGCAAAGACTATCAAGGCATTATGCATTGGTATCCCCCATTCAATCTGGTAAGCTAATTTTTTGATATAAGGAGATAAAGCACCATAATCTTTGTCAGCCACTTGCAAAACCCCTTTTGGTATTGGGATGCCGGATTTTACAGCCTCAACTAAATTTCTTATAAATTCTAAAAATTTTAACTCAATTTCTTTTTGTCTCTTGTTTTCTTTTAAAAAATCATACCAAAAATGAGCCCACCCGATATTTACAGCCAAAACAAAAAAAGCCCAAAACCATCTTTTTAGAAAATTAAAATTAAAATAAGCATATACATCTAGGCCTATCAGGATTAATGCAAAAATAATCCATATAAAATATACATTTTTTAATTTTAGATCCATTTAAGTCTCCGGCTGTATTAAGCTTAAGAATATTAAAAATACAATATTAAGTATTGGAATTACACCATAAGTGCCTGCAATTGAAATTGTTTTGACACTTAATCCGCCAATTGCCCCCCCAATAACATTTATTATTGCCAATGTAGTCATGAATAATAACGGAGCAGCAATAAGAACACCAGTATAAATATCAGAATAAGTTGCCAGGCTTTCTACATATTTTTTTCTTTCAAGTCTGTATGTGCTTAATGCATCACTTGCTTTTCCCTGCAAATATGCCCTTAAGTCACCGCCGCTTTCAGTAGCAGCAGTAATTCCAGTCAATAAATCTTTAAAATCATTGGAAGGTGTAGCCATAGAAACAGCTTTTAATGCAGTAGATAAATCATACCCAAACAAATTGACATAATTTACAATTTTTTTTATTTCAACTTCCAGACCCTTGTATTCTCCTGAATTTAATAATAAATTGAAAATAGAAATTGGCGAAGCCCCGCTTCCAGCAATAGCTGCCATATGTATGATTGCAAAAGGAAGATCATTTTTTATAGCCTTTTTTCTGTTGCCGATTAATGTGTATGGATAAAAATAAAATAATGCTGGGGTAATTACAAAAAATAAAAAACTAATTGGAACACTTTTAATCAAGCCAATAACAAAATTGCCGTTTGAAAAAAATATATACAGGTTAAATAATAGAAAAGAACTGATTGCAGACAAAAAACTGGTAAATATGCCCATGCTGACATAAGTCTTGGAAAGGATTTTTATGTCCCCCAAGATCAGCAAGTGCGTTAGCTCATTAAAAAATTTTTGATATTTATGCGTAAAATATAATGTTAAATTTTCTGCAAATAAATTTGCAAAACTGCCGTATCTGCTGGATTTGTAAACAGTATATAGTATTTCTTCCTTGACAGGCTCTTTTTTCTTTTGAATTATTCTCTTTAATGTAAAAGAATCATTGTTAGTGTCTTCTAAAAATTTATTCTTGCTTTTTTTGTTTAATTTAAATATATTTGTTTCAGAGAAAGTCTTCAAATTATCATTCTTTAATAAGTTTATCCTTTCTTGTATTTTATTTATATAGTCATCATAATATTTTAGCCATTCTTCTTCTGTTTTGTCGCCTAAAAATTTCTTTAATCCCTCAGTATCCTTGCTTTTTTTAAGGACATTAACTTTTTTAATGAATTTCTCTTTGTAATCTTCATATATTCCTAATTCTTTAGTTAAATCATAAACCTCTTTTTTTTCTACTTGAAATTCCATTTTTAGGAAACATTAAATTTTTTTAATACCAATTCTGGTGTTTTATAGTAAGCATTTATAATATCATAAACTTCCTTAAAACCAGTTATGTTTCTGGCATATAAAGCCATTAACAATTTAGTCCTCAAAATAAACTCCCTGTAAAGTTTTTCCTTGCTTATTCCTTTATGCAGCACTATTTTGTCAAAAACCTTGCTTTCCTCTTTGAAATAAAAATTGTCTGTTTTAGGATCCCATGTAAAAGGAGTATTTGTGTCAACATTCGAGCCCTCATTAATTTTTATAATTTCAACAACTTCCCTGATTCTTCTGACATCTTTATTATCAACTTTTGCTTGTGTAATAACACATACAGCATCAAGGCTTTCAACTAAAGAAGGCGACAATTCAATTGGCGGAGTTTCTAATCTTCTTACCATAGTCTCAACATCTTCAGCATGCATAGTTCCGAACGATGGATGGCCAGAATTATGTGCTAATATACCTCCAAAACCAGCAATAAAATTCTGATTTTTAGGCACAGAAACATCATAAACATATTCTGGTTTATCTAACTCAAGAATTTCTATGGATTTAATTTCATCACAATATAGCTCGCCTAATAAATTATAGTCTTTTTTATTAAATACCTTCAAATCAATTTCTTTTCCAATAGGTTTGACATATTTCAAAAATTCTTCTTTTTTATAAGACATATAAAACTTAATTTCATAGTCAGTAGTTTTTCTTCCAACTCTGTTTCTTTTTCCAATTTTGGCAACAATTCCATAAACTAATAATAATTGTGTAACATCATTTGCAAGGTTCTTTGATGTTGTATAATAATCAAAGTGACTTTGTTTTATAGTTCCATCACCGCAATATAATGCAGATAAAAATACTCCAATTTTTCTTTTATCTAGACCGAAAATAAAATCAGGTATTCTTTTTCCTTGTCTCTTCATACAGTTTCTTTTTATAAATTCAAATAAAACTTTATGATTAAACGATAATTCTAAACAAGTGCCATATCCTTCTGTAATTCTTTCATTTGGTTTATTATTGGTTAATTTGTAAATGCAATTTCTCATGTCTTCTAAAACAGCTTCTTTTTTATTATATAGAACAATGCTGCTATTTCCCTCACAATCATCTAATGACCCTTCTGAAAGGTAATATCCCAGCAATTTTAAAAAGTCATCATTAATTTCCAAAAACCCATTAATAGATTTACTTTTTCTGTCATATCTAAATTCTAATTTTTTTATATCAAAGTCTATTTTAGCTTCACTCATTAATTTTAAAAATTTTTCAGATTTCATAGCACTAGGCTTGCTTCTTTTAAAATTCGAATAATAGTCTGTAATGCTGCAGCAATCACATAAAGCGCTAGCTTGATAATATCCCAATTTATTAGAAGCTTCTTTGATATATTCCGGTGCATAAACTCTAATATCTGGTAAATATTCGAATAAATTAATTTTATCAATGTTATTATATCCACAAGGAATATTTGAAGGAATTATTAATTTACTCCCTATAACTAATTCATTAGTTTTTATATCAACGATTTTGTTTTCTTTTAATGTAAATAAAGAATGATCTGGAGTAACAGTTATCTCTCTGCCTTTTTTTGTAATAATTTTGTATAAAGTATTTCTTTTTGGGTGTTTTATAAAAGCCTGAATTGGTAGAATTTCTGCCTTTTTATTTTCTGTGTCATAGCAAACTGCCTTTAGATTTTTTATATCAAAATTTTCTAACTCCGTGATTTTTATCCTTAACGGTCTATTATTATTTAATATAAAAATTTCTTCATCTCCCCTAAGTGAACTCATTCCTTGAAATAAAACATAAGCCTCTTTTCCCCTAATTTCTCCAACAATAACATAGTCTGGTCTCTGCCTAAAGCTTTCCCTTAATAAATCAAACAAAGTTATATCTCCCTCTTTAGTGCCAAGCAAATTACTTATTCCAACACCCTCTCTTGTTACACCAGGCAGCCAGTTTTCATGTAGAAGCGCAAGCTCCCTGGTGTTATGTAATAAAATATTTTGGGAAATAAACTTCTCAGTTCCAGGAACAGAGATATCATAAACATACCTGGATTTTTTTGGTAATTTTTCAATTTTTACAACTTTATCCCACAATAAATCAGAATTTACAATTTTTCCCAAAAAACTAAAGCATTCTTTGGGGATATCTAAACTTGGTTCTGAAATAAAATTAGTCATAAATGTTCTCCCAGGAAAACTATTGTTTACATTGTGATAGTCTTTAAAATATTGTTTATAATTTGATAGCTCTTCAAACCAGTTTGGATTTAATGGAATAATGTCTGAATTTGCATGTGTTGGAATAGAATTACCTATAAGCGAAAGCTTATCATTTTGTCTTTTCTGTATGAAGTTTATGCATTTAAATTTATTTATGTTTTCATAAGAAGATATATTTAACTCCTTGCAGTTATCTTTTCTAACAGTTTTGCTGGCTCTTGATATGATGCCAAATCTTAATAATAAAGTCTGAATACTATTAATAATATCCCTGCTTTCAGAACAACACGAAACTTCATTTTTCTTAACTGTGCCATCAGCACTAAAATATCCTGAGATAAAATGCTTTAATTGTTCATTTGTAAAATTATAAACAAAGTCTGGAATTTTTTTGTCCTTTGCATAGCCATCTAAATTTAAAATATATTTGGTAAATTTATAAAAAATAGTGCTGTTAAAACCCCATGACCAATTGTCATCCATAAGAGAAATATTTATCTTTAGTTTTTCACTAATTCTTTTATAAATATCTACACAATCAGGTTCATTGCAGGAAAAAATAGTTCTATTTCTATTATGATTATCGTGAGATCCATCTCCAATCCATAAACCAATTAATTTAATAAAGTCATCATCAAATTCAAAAATAACTGGGATTTTTGTCGAATTCTTACTTTTTATAAATAGTTTCTTTAATTCATCATTAGAAAATTTATATTTTAATTTTTTAAAGAATCTAATTGGGATTATATTCCTTTTTTTCCACCACTGATGTGTTGATTTGCTAACTTTAAAATGATTGTATTTGTATTTGCTTAAAATTTTTTGAATTGGTTTACCAATTAAAAAATCTTCATTAAAATAATTTAAATGATTAATTAAATTAATATCAAAAAAACCTTTTCCTTCTATAGGCAGAACTCTGGGAACAGCAATACAGGATACATTTTCTTCTAAATTCTCTGGTTTTACTTCAACTAATCCGGAAGTGGTTAGTGTAAACAAAGAATGATCTTTTGTTACCTCTATTATTCTGCCAGTCGAAGTTGTAATTTTGAATATATCTTTATTTGTTGAATGTTTTATAAATTTGCTGGGTTTTCCAAATCTGACTTTCCAGTCATCATCTACTGTCAAAATTTCAATGTTTTCTAAATTAATTTTTTTACTATTTACTAATTTTGTTAATTTACCTATTGTTAATTTTTCAATTTTATCTTTATTTTTATATATAATCTCGGAGTCTCCAGTGACACTATCCTCAATTGAAACAACCCTTGCTGCTGGCGGAATAAAAAAAGCAATCGAGTTCAGAAAAGAAGTTTTTCCAGAACCAGTTCCGCCGATTATCATTATATTTGCTTCATTTTCTATTAACAGCCAGAGATAAGCCAAAATTTCTGGTGAAACTGTTTTAAATTGCATTAATTTAACTGGGGTCCATGGGTCTTTTGTAAATTTTCTAACTGTATCAAAAATATTCATTGGTTTGTTTCCAGCTATAAAGAATTTACAAGGTTCTAATTCTATATCATAAACTGGTATTTTATTTTTATTTTCAAAGATTTTTACATGTTTAATTTTAACAAATTCTTGTTCACATCCAACTAACCATTTTATGTAGTCTAATTTGCAGTTTTTTATCCCCTTGTTTTCTATTTCCAATTCTATTAAACTAATTATTTGTTTAACAAAAGGTTTTGACAAGGAGTCATAATGTACTAATCTGTTATAGCTCACTTTACATAATTTACTTGCTTTATTTTTAGATAAACCCACATCTTTCATTAAGTTCAGGATGGGTTTTGCAGGGACTCTGCCATGTCTAATATAAGATTTGGCATTATTTCCTTTCTTCAAAAGTAACTCGCTCAAACATTTAATTTTAAAAGTATCACAAAAATTAATTTTTTCAGAATAAATATTTTCATAAATTGACGGTATAAGAACTCTATACATATTCTTTTTAAGTATAATTTTGGAATATAACCCTAATCTGGCTAATAAATAAGTTAATTGTTCTGCAAGTTCTTTGGAGCTTGTTTTATAGCTTATTCCAGATTTGCATGTCCCATCACCGTCAAATAAACCTTTTAAAAAAGCGGCAATTATTTTATTATCTGATTTAAATATTATCTCCGGAATATTTACAATTTTTGCTTTCCTTCCATAAGGTATGCCAAATATTTTATTGAAGAAAAAAGGCACAAATAGATTGCACAAATAAACTCTGGTACCATTATAATAGACATTAAATTTCCCAAATTTATTTTTTAGTCTGGTAGTAACCGCATTTGTAAATCCAGTATTATAACAAGCAATATCAATACTATATTTACTGAGATGACCATCACTAATTATAGCACCAGCCAGATAAGCTAATTCCTCATCTAAAATTTTTGGTACATTTATAGATTTTCTTTCTTTTTTAACAGGACCGCCATAAACAACTAAATTGATTTCATCCAGAGAATTAAGATCACATATTTCATTAAGAACTTCAAAAGAAATTGAGCTTCCTCTTGAAAGAATCTCATAGAAATAAGAATTATGTACTGTATAGTCCTGAGCCATTTGTATTCTATAATCTCTGCTTTTATTTTTATAAAAATCAATATTGTTGGAAACTATGTTTTTAATTTCTTGGTTTGAAACTAGACAGACTTTATATAAATAAGAAAATTCCTTTATTAAATTGACTATGTTGATAGATTGCATGCAACCCTCTACATCTACTTTAGAAGGCATAGGTACAAACAACCCGGTTTTTAATTTATGTGCTTCTAAAAGGCTTAAATCATTATCCACCACATGAAATAAGTGGTTTGTAGTTGTGATTATTTCTGAACCATCATCAAATCCAATATTTACTAATTCTTCAGGTGGTTTCAATTTTATTATAGTTTTTAGTTTAGAATCAATTTGTTTTAAATTATTTTCATCAACTCCGCAAACACCAACATTAGTTACATTAACAATTTCATTTTCTTTATCAAAACTTGAACCAAAGTCATTTTTACATTTTTCAAATAATTTATTTATTTTCACAACCTCGCCATTATTTAATTGTAAATATCCGTCAGCAAAGCAAAAACTTGGTCCTCTTGAAGAAATATCTTGCGTGAATGTTGCTTGAATACGCGACCCATCTGGCAAACTTGCGTCTAATAAAGGGGAAGCATAAGATATATATTTCCCGCATTTTTGTGCTAATTTTTCTACAAAACTAGTTAATTCTTTTGCATCTTTAAAAATAATATTTGTTCTTAAATTCCTGTATTTTCTATGGACAATGTAAATTGGAGTATTAACACCATTGCATTCAATATCTTCAATATAATAATCCTTTAGCAAAGGCTCAATTTCATTTAGTCCAACAAAATCTCTGTAAATATAATACATTAATTTTAAATAAGATTCTTTGGAAATGCTTATTTTCAATTCATTTAATAAAACCCTTATGTTTTTTTCTAAATATTCAACTACAACATCAGTATTTTTCATTGCAATAAAGCTGATGTTTATTAATTCATTTATCCCATTTTCTAAAATATTCAGGACATTT
Organism: Candidatus Woesearchaeota archaeon; assembly: GCA_964513145.1. Lineage (GTDB taxonomy): Archaea > Nanobdellota > Nanobdellia > SCGC-AAA011-G17 > JACPIM01 > JAGWAC01. Next base: position 63,327 of record CAZELK010000006.1, on the reverse strand, counting down.
AATTCTTTTTCATCTAATTGTGGTTCTTCAACATAATATACAAGTTCATTGTTTTCTTTGTCCCAGAAAATATGTGCATTTACATAAGGTTCTAATAAAACATATCTCACATCTATTTTTTGCTTTTCTTTTACATCAGGTAATTCAGCTATCTCTGGTCTTGGATTTATGTAAAAAATCGGCTTGAACTCTATAACCTCTTTATTTTGACCTAACATAAATAATTATTTGCATTTCTAATATTTAAAAGCTATGTTTGAAACAGGATTAAAAAAGTTGTTATAGAAAGTCCCCGAGAGTTCTACAAGATAATCTGACTTCACCCTTAATTAATAAGGATGTTATTTATTTAGTAATAATTAAATGAAAAATAAAATCTTCGGTATTGGTAGTGCAATTCTTATTGATATTTATTAGCACCTAAAGCAGTTAAAGATTAAGTTTGGGTGCTAAACCTATGTTTCAAGGAGCGCTAACTACATCCAAACAAATACCTTCCTTTCGAACAGGCCAGTAAAGTTTATTCGTTGTCCCTCCTCTCTTTGCACAAATTCTTTCCACTGTATCCAAGCAATCAAGTCTCGCCGTCGACCCTTGATCCTGCATTTTAAAGGCACAGCCCTCTATGCAGTCCGCATCAGAATTACAGGCACCATCTGGATAAATCAAATCACGCGTGCACTTTGTTGCAGACATACCAAAACCCCGATCAAGATAAACTTTCCAAGTACCGCCACTTGCAACACCTTCTTCCCAAGGAGTAATAGTTTCAGGACCAGTTTGAATAGGAATTCCTTTCTTCTTGCATTCTACCTCTGTTATCTCTCGCAGAGTGCAATGGCAGACTTTACTAGTTTTGGATACTTCTGCATTTGATATATCATCCTCATCTTCAACACGAATTGTTTCATCTAAAATTTCTTTTTCCAATTCACTTATTTTATTAGTAATGTCATTCTTTAACTTATTTAATTCATTTTTCTTATTTCCAATATTAGCTTTAACTTGTTCAGCTAATTGTATTTGGGAAGATAAATCACTTAATTTAGCTCTTTTATTATTTAATAAAACTGTTTTTCCTTTGCTATTCCTTACTGCAGAAGATTTGTCTTTATTTAATAAATCAGCTTCAGATTTAAATTTAGAAACTTCTTGGTTCTTTAAAGTCTTGCAGCTGGTTTGAAATATTTTGCAGGGTTTACTTTTTGCTTTGCTTAAATCTGAATTAACTTTTCTAAGTTTTGTATCAAATTCAGAAATAGTAGTTGCTAACTTAGGGATCTCAGTTTTAAGAGAAATAAATTCACCTTCTAAAGTAGTTTTTTCTTCTTTTAGACTAGGTATACTGTTGCTCATGGCAGATCCTAATAAATCTAATTGTGCAATAGAATTGTCTACATTTTTCAGATTTGTATCTAATTGTTCCAAGTTTAAATTATCAACTTGTGTAGAAAAAGAAGGAGTCTTTGGAAATCTGCATGCATCTAAAACTGATTTTGGTAAAACATCCAAATTTCCTGCATAAGTGCTTGCAATGGCATTGCATGCATTTTTATCACCAGAAGCAGCAGCACCAAACAAGGCAAAATCACTTAATACAATTTGTCCAGTAATGTCTTCATTATATTTAACAGTATAAAAATTAACTAATAACAATAAAAAACCCAAAAGGGAAATACAAAAAATAGTTAATGTATTTTCTAATTTCATTTAACACAGCTCTTTTATAAATAAATTATCAACTTATTCTATATAAAGAAGTGCATTAACAAATAAATAGTAACATTACCATGAAAAACCCAGTCCAGCAAAACCCCTGCCTTCCTCACCATTAATAGTAAGAGAAAATTTATGGTTTTCTTATTTTAGTCAGACTACAGATTTAAGGTGTTTCTCAAATAGAAAATATGAAGTATTATTCATTATTTATGGTGAAATATTATTATGATAGTGAATAATAGGGGGGTCTGCCATATTAATCCCATATATAATTCATTAATAATGAGTAAATATGCAGATTGCTGGACGAATACCTGAATTATACTAAAGGGGCAAGAGCAAGAGAAGATAAAAAATTACTTTCAAATCTGCAAAAAATAATACTTTTCAATCTCAAGAAAATAAATGAAAAGCTTAGTTAGGATATAAAAATCAAGTTCTTACTTTTTTTTTGAAGAAACCGTTCAATTTACTGTAATATCCAAATCAGGCAGGTTCGTTGGTGGACTTCTTGTAATATCAGCACCAGAATTTTCAATTATAAAAGAAAATCTCCCTAGCAAAGGCGCATCTTTGCCAAGACCCTCTTTCATTTTCAAAAAACCAACGCCAGCATAGTCTAATTCCAAATTAATAATATATTCATCTTCAACAATAGTATCAGTGTCATAAATACTTAAAGGCCCCTCTTTAATAATTAAATTATTGCTTAAGCAGTCTGCTTTTGTTTTTCCACAAGGTTCAACAAATACAGCACTAGTTTTCAATATCCATTGTATTTTATTTTCATTATTTGTTGTATTAATAAAAAAATTTCCATCCTTTATAACAAAAGGCTGTATAACCCTTTTCGAACCAGGCCCCTCATTTCTAACTTCCCTAATTACTTTATCCAAGTCCAGCATTAATTCTTTTGTTTGGATTATTGTATTTTTATCTTTTAATTTATTTACTAAAGGTACCCCAGCACTTAAAATAATTGATATTGTAATTACTCCTATAACTATATACAAAACTGCTGATGTCCATATCTGGCCTTTTTTCATGTAAGAATTAACAGGAAGGAGTAAATGATTTCTGTCTTGCATTCCCACCACAAGTTAAATTTTGATCATTATATTTGACTACTGCAATTGCCTCTACTTTAGTTGTCTCAGTTGGTATTTTTTCTTGCGGAATTGTGTCAGGATATAACAAAATAGTTTTAACTTCGAATTTACCAATGGGTTCAGTATTGGTTGCTTCTCCAGAAACCTCTCCATTAATATCATAAAATCTTAAAATTAGACCTTCAATATCTAAACTACCGCGATTATCTACAGTTATTGTGCTTGGATCTGGATTTCCAGGTTCAGTATCACATGTTACTTTTGTAATTTCAAAACTTACATCAGTAGTGCAGGAAATTGTTTTTAATGTGCTTTCTTCTGTAGTTGAAGTAACCTTGTTAACAAACCCGCTGCCCCAAGTAATAACTACTGCAGCCAAGGCAACAGTAAACCCAATTAATAATACAGTTGCAATTAAAGGAGAAATACCCCTCTTATTTAAAAATCTCATCTATAATTTTATATAAATTTCTCTATATAAATTATTGTCTTAAATCAATAGTGATAACAATAAATGATGACTTAGTTTATTTTAATATGTTCTTTATATCCAAGCAGCCAATTCCATAATGGAACAAATTTAATCTCTTCTCCATAAAACTTTTCTTCTGATTCATAATCCCAGGTTATAACAACAAGATTTTTACATTTTAGCTCTTTGCTTGCTTTTATTAAAGAATTAATTTCTCTTTCTTTTATTTCTTCTTTTGAGTTTATATAGCTGACTTGAATTAAACTTTCTATTTTTTTGTCTCTTTTTAGAACAAAATCTACTTCATTCTGCTGATGGTTTTTCCAATAATAAACTTCAAGAGATTTATCTATAGCTTTTCTTCTCTGTAATTCTAATGCAGCTTCATTTTCAATAATTTCTCCCTTATTTTCTGAGAATTGAAACCCTATTGAATTAACAAGTCCGGAATCAATACAATATACTTTCTTTGGAGCTATAAATTGCTGTTTTAACTTAAAGTCAAATCTTTCCAATCTAAAAATCAAAAAAGCATTTTCGAGAAACGAAATCCAGTTAGATATTGTTGAAACATGTTTAATATTAAATATTTTTGCTAATTTGCTATAAGTTATTTCTCCAGAAGAATTTGTTATTAAGTATTTAGCTAATTTTTTTATTTCTTCTCTCTTGGTTATATTGTGTCTTAATAAAATATCCTTTGTTAATATATCTTCATAAATTCTTAAAATTATTCCTCTTCCAAATTTATATGCTTCCGGGAATCCACCCAGTTCAAGATATTCTTGCAAAAGTCCCATAATTTTTGCTTTTTCTTGTGTTGTATAAACATTATTTTCTTTAAAATCTTTCAATTTTAATAGTTCTTTAAAAGAAAATGGAAACAATAATTTATTTAAGTATCTTCCAGTTAAATGAGTTGATAATTCCCCTGATAAAAGTTTAGAATTGCTTCCTGTTAAGATTATTTTTTTTGTTCTTCTTAATCTATTGACAAATAGTTCCCAGTTATCTATATTTTGTATTTCATCTAAAATTATAAATTCTATATCTCCATAAATTTCATAAAAAGATTCTAAAATCTTGTTCAAGTCCCCACTTTTCAATCCAGCTAGCCTTTCGTCATCAAAATTAATGTATGCAAATTTATGTGGTTTTGCCAATAAATATGAAAAAATTGACTTACCGCACCTTCTAATACCTAAAATAGCAAGTATATTTGGGTATTTTAATGCTATTTTAGACTCTTCTAAATTAGTTCTTTCTATTATTTTTTCTTCTCTTTCTATTTTTTCGAGTTCTTCTCTTTGTTCTTTAATTATACTTTTAAAATCCATATAATATAAATAGAAAGCTTACTTATAAAGTTTACTATTAATATTAGAAAGCTTTTTGTATAAGTGACAAATCTAAATTAACTATTTTGCAAACTTCTCAATAGAAAATATGAGGTATTATTCACTATTTATGTGGGAGTTTCATTAGGATAGTGAATAGTAGGAAGGTTTACCATATTAATCGTATCTATAATTCATTAATAATGAGTAAATATACAATAAATAATATAAAATAGAAAGTTTTTTAGTTATTTATTATATTAACAGAAAGATATATAGATATATAACTTTTGTTAATAATATGGAAAAATTACCTTTGCAGATAAGATTGAACAGGGAAACTCACAAAAAAATAGCTTATGCCCAGGATTTAATTGTTCAGGAAGTTTATTCTATTTAAAAAAAGCAGTTTTATGGGGGAACAGGGATATGGAGATGTTATCAGGGAAAAAGATTTTCTGAAGATTTGGATTTTTATTTTCCAAACGATAATTCAAAAATTGAGTTATTATTTGAAAATTTAAAAAAGATAGGATTTCAAATTAAGAAGAAAAAGATATCAGAAAATAGCATTTATTCTGAACTGGAATTTGATAGAACTTCTGTTAGATTGGAAGCGACCTTTCAAAAGATTTCAGGCGTAATTTGTGATTATGAAATGTCTGATGGGACTTTAATCTCGATTTATAGTCTGACAATTGAAGATTTTTTAATTGAAAAAATTAATACTTATCTAAAAAGATTTAAAGTCAGGGATTTATGGGATATTTTCTTCTTGTTGAAAAATTCTAAAATTCACAATAAAGATATTGAAAAACTAATTAAATATTATAAAAAACCAATTGATGAAAGTAATTTAAAAGCCATAATTACTGAAGGAATTATTCCTTCTTCTGACGAAATGTTTGATTATATAAAAAAGAAATGGGAAAACAAATACATTTAAAAAAAATAGAGAGATTATTTGAAAGAAGTCCAGTAGTAGACTTTAAATCTATTGAGAGAATAATTGGAAAGAATAACTATGCAAAATTATTAATTTCAAATCTTTTAAAGAAAAATAAAGTAAAAAAAGTTGGTAAGGGATTTTATACAAAATATGACGAAAGTTCTCTTCCTGTTTTTGCATTTAAACCAGCTTATTTAGGATTGCAAACCGCCTTAAGTTTTTATGGTTTATGGGAGCAGGAAACAATACCTGTAATTTTAACTACAAAAAAAGTTAGAAGGGGAATTAGAGAATTTTTGGGGACAAATGTTTTGATAAGAAATATTAATAAAAAGTATTTTTTTGGTTTTGAGCTTTTAAAAGAGGGTAGTTTTTACTTTCCGTACTCAGATATTGAAAAAACATTTATTGACATGGTGGTTTTTAATCAGTCAATTGATAAACAATTATTAAGAGAAATAAAAAAGAAAATAAATTTTAAAAGATTAGAAACTTATTTGAAAAGATATCCGGAAAAAATAAGAGTTAAAGTTAAAAAGTTGATTTGACGAGAATCCTTTAATTCATTAAGCTACCAGAATTAACAAGCTGGACTAAATATTTTTTCTTTGATTATATCTTTGCATGTAACATTCTGACCTTCAAGTATTATTGTTGATAAAGCTTCTACTTTGCTGGTTGTAGAAGGGATATTTTGAAGATTAATAATTTTAACCTCAAATTTATTTGCTCCATCACCATTTGTCATTCCCAAATAATCGCCTCCACTATTAAAAAATCTAAATGTAAATCCAAGGATAGGAAAATCACCAGTATTTGTTATTGTAACTGCTTTTGTATTACAGTCAACTTTTGTAATTTCAAAGTTTACATCACTAGTGCAAGTTACAGTTCTTGTTGTTCTGTCTTCAGTCCCAGTTGTAATTCTTTGTACAAACCCGCTGCCCCATGTAATGACTACTGCAGCCAAGGCAACAGTAAATCCTATTAATAATACAGTTGCAATTAAAGGTGAAATACCTTTTTTATTTAAAAACCCCATAAAAAAATAAAATTAATTCAATTATATAAAGAAGTATATTAACTCATAAATAATAAAAAAAGAAAAAAATTTAGCAGGCTGGGCTAAATGTTCTTTGTTTTGCTGCTTCACTGCATACTGCTTCTTGTCCGTCAATTATAACTGTTGCAATTGCCTCTACTTTTGTTGTTCCAACTGGTATAGCTTGTGTAATTGATTTCAATTCATATTTTTCTATTGGCGCTGTTGTTGCAGGAACTCCAGCTAGATTTCCATTTTCATCAAAAAATCTTAAATTTAAGCTTTCAATAGCTAAATTGCCTTTGTTATTGACAAGTATTGTGTCTGGACATGTTACTTTTGTAATTTCAAAATCCAGATCACCTGTGCATGAGATAGCCTTTGAAGTTCTTTGGTCAGTGCCAGTTGTAACCCTGTTTACAAATCCGCTGCCCCATGTAATGACTACTGCAGCCAAGGCAACAGTAAATCCTATTAATAATACAGTTGCAATTAAAGGTGAAATACCTTTTTTATTTAAAAATCTCATTTTTACCTCCTTAAAATTTATTCAGTTTTTATAACTTTATGTTTATTTGAGCAAGGAACCAAAGGTGCATTTGTTCCTTCTGGTTTTAATGCTGGTATCAAATCAATTTTTGAATTTGTTTCCAAATCAAAAGAATATGTAATTGTTGCTGTTTTTAAAGCTTCTAATTTTAATGTAATTTTATCTGATCCAACACCACCAGAAACAACTCTTAATATAAATCCATCAATGTCCTCATTGCCTTTATTTTCAATAACAATATTTTTATTTAATTTATCAATGCTTTTAATGTCAATTTCTACATTTTCACATTTTAATTTTTTTTCTGATAAAGCACCTTCTTTTTCTGCCTTTTCTTTTACAAAATTTCTGCTCCAGAAAATTACTATTGCTGCAATAGCAACAGTAAACCCGATCAGCAACACAGTTGCAATTAAAGGCGAAATACCCCTCTTTCTAAATTTTAACATATTAATTTCAACACCAATTTTTTTTCACTGCACCCTATTGTCTCATCATCTGAAATCTTGACTAAAGGCAATAATATGGCAGTATCGCAATTATTTAAAGTTTGTGTAATCCTGGACTCTCCTGGTTTTATTTTTGTGACTTTATTAAAGCAATTTTCCAGCCCAGTTTCTGGATTAGTTATTTTAACTTCATCAATTGTAAAATAGCCGGTGTTAGAAATACTAATAGAATCTACAGCATTATTAAGGCAAATAATTTTGCTGCTAATAGCTAATTGGTCGCATTTTTCTTCTATTTTGTTTTGTTTTATTATATTATCACTAACTTTTTGTGCATTATTAAAACTCCATACTCCGATTATTGATGCTAGTGCAACAGCCATGCCTATCAGCAAAACATATGCTACAAATTCAGACTGTCCCTTTTTTTTAATCATCATCTCTATTATCCCTATGTCTTTTTCCTTTTACAAATTGATCATCTAAAAAAACCTTTCTGTCTTGAAACAAGTTTTCCCTGCTTATGACTACAACCCTGGGTTGTTGTGGTATAATATTAACTTCATATTCAATTTCTTCATCACCTATTTTCAAAATTATTTGATCAGGCGCTGGTGTTATTTCATTAACACATGGGGAAGTAATAGAATTGCGCCTGTATGTTTCATAATCAATATAATTGTTTATTTGAAAAGTATTATAATTTATAAAAACAGGAACAAGGGAATAACAGCCCTCAAGATTAATATCAGAACTGCCGCCAGTTACTTTTATATTTTTATCTAAAAAATTTCCTACTCTTAAAACATTATTGTGATTAAGAAAATAAACCAGTCCAAAAGAAGGATTTTTGCTTTTTGAATATTGTGTAAATAAAATGCTGAATGTTGCAAACTGTTCTGATATTTCTTCATCAAGTTTATTAAATTTTATTAAAGAACTTACAAGATTGCTGCTTTCAGTTTCATAATTTTCTGATATCTCCTTAAACTCGCTGTCACTAGGAGTAATATTGATTATGTTTGATTTATTAGTTAAAACAAAAACAACTAAGGCTATAACTAATGCAAATAAGATATAAACCTGACCTCTTTTATTCATCTTTAGCCAAAATAATGTTCTTTTTCCTCTTTTTTCATTTCTTTTTTCCAGCCTTTTTTAAGTATATCTGTTATAAATTTAATTTCTTTTTTTGTTTTGTCCCAGATGTCAAAGATATTATTTATAAATTCAACATCATCTTTTTCATTAAAATAAACTTCTAAAATAAGCGACTCTCTTTCAAAATACATTAATTCTTTTAGTAGATTTATTATTTTTGCTCTGTCATTGTCTGAAAAAAACTTGCTTTCTTCTAGACTTATTAAAGAACCTGGATTGGGCTGTATTATATTTTGCATCATATTGCAAAACCAGCTAAGTTTATCTGTAATTCTTCTCCTGATAAATCTTAATGGGAATTTTATTTCTTCTAATTTGGCAACATAAAGCAGTTCAAATTCTCTGTCTAAATCTTCATAACTGGGAAGTTTGTAATTTTTTCTTAATTTTTCATACTCTTCTTTTAAGTCCATATGATTGTTATTTGGTTGTTATTTAAATAAGTTCCGTAGTTTGAAGCTTTGATAATATGAGAATTCTTATAGCTGTAGTTTGAAAAACCACAACATAAGATTATAAGTGCTAAAAATATTTATCTATCATGGTGCTTGGTTGGACATTAACATTTTTAATAGTAGCAATAATAACGGGCATATTAGGTTTCAGATTTATTGCTGGAGTTTCTGCATCAATAGCAAAAATTCTATTTGTAATTTTCATAGTATTATTTATTTTGTCATTAATTAAAAGTTTTTAAGTTGCATACAAAAATATTTTGTTTAAAAAAAGCCTAGGACGGGATTTGCGCCCGCGACCTCACCCTTTTTGTTTTCTTAGCTTTGATAAAAACTTTCAAAGTTTATACCAAGGGTCTGAGCGAATTCTGTGCTCCACTAGCTAAGCTACCCAGGCAATAAAAAACAGAACTAAAATCTATTTTTAAACTATTCGAATAAGTTGCAAAAAATAAATTTGATTATTATTTGGGTTAACACTACATAATTAATAATGCGATAAAGTGTAGGTATAAATTATAAAATGATAAATGTGGGGGACAGGGCTTTCCTAAGTTCTAGGAGTTACGAGCTCCAAAAGCTTATTTTGAACCTGCGTAGGCACTAAGCCACAGGATTTCTCATAGGAAATCTTAAGTTTGGCAATCTGAGTTTAGCAACTCTGTTCCTGCCCATTTAGTCAAACTTATTGACCAGGCTCTGGCACCCCCACATAAAAAGAACAGAGAAGTAGTTACTTTATAAAATTTTCTTCATAAATTATTTCACTTCTTTTGTCAATTTAGATAAAGGAACCTTCAAAAAATGTTGTATGCAATAGCCAAAAAATTCAGCATCATTTACGCAAGGATAGCCAATTTCAGTGATGAATCTGCATTTGCCAGGTATAAAACTGCATTCTTTGCAATAACCCAAATAAGATATTTTGCTTTTTACAGGAGTAAAATATTTCTTGCATTTCTTGCACAATACTTTGTATTTTATTTTAGCCATACCTATTTAAAAAACACTTAAAGATTTTAACCTTTCGAAAGATGTCTTAACTACAATAATATTTATTAAGTTATATAATCAAACTAAATTAGGGGTGTTATATGAAAAAATCATTAAATCGAAGAGAGTTTTTTTCTGTAGCAGCAAAAGGTCTTGCAGCAATTGTTATTGGCAAAAATTATGGTTGTGGTAGTTCATCATCAAGTCAAAAATCAACCCAGTTGCAAGGAGGCATTCAGCTTGACTATATAGATAAAAGATTAGATGATTTTATAATAAGCTATCAAACCTCAAGAATTATTATTGGTAGTAATATTAGTCGTAGTAATTCAATAAATCCAATTTCTCAAGTACGTCAAGGTGCTTTTAAAATAAAAATAGACTTAGAAGCTGAAGTCAAAAGGAGATATGGTTCTAATGCATCCTTTTCTCAGGATGTAATTCAAGAAGCAAGAAATGTACAAGATCCTTTTTCAACTAACTTCATAGCAATTGGTTCAGAAGCAGACAATGCTATTATAAGTTTATTGCGCAACAGCGGTGCTATACCTTTTACAGATAAAATTCCCCCACCAACATTTGGCGTAGTAGAGGGTTATAATGTGGGTGGTGTAGTTATAACAGGAAGCAATGAGTATGATATTTTCTCAGGTTGCCTTGCTATATCAGAATTTAATCGCTATAACCTGCATGCAAAAAAAATTCATTTTCGTGGAAATGGCAATGGTCCAATGTCTGAATTTATTATCTATTAGGGATTAAAGCCCCTGGCGAAGCCACGAGAGTTAGTTTGGATCTGTTAGCAGGAACTGTACTTGGAGAATTGCACTTTCAATACTACCAGATATTTTCCTGAACACATACAACGAGAGAAGTAGAACTTGAAGATATTTTTATTATAGAAAACCAAGAGTTTATGTGCAGCAGGGATTTGTATACCTAGCATACAATTTTCACAGACTAAATTTCCTAATAAAAAGCAACATAGCAAGAGCTATAACAATTTAATTAAAAATTAAATAAAAAACAAAGAAAACCCACACAACTTAAAGTTGTAATTGGACCAAACCCAAATAATATAAAAGTTCTCTGTAAAAAGTTAATTATGCAAAGTTCTCTGTAATATGTCTGTGTCCTATACGCAAATTGTTTCCCAATATTTAAATATTAACAAAATACATATTTAAAATGGGTTGTGGAAAAAAAGATATAGTTAAAGTACAAAAAGGATATCGTGAGCAACTTGCTGCCTTAGAAGCAAAGTGCAAAGAAGGTAATGCAACAAAAGAGGAATATAAGCTTTTAAACAAATTACGTGAAAAAATAAAATAATTTTGTAATAAAGCCTCTGATGGGATTTGAACCCAAAACCTCCGCCTTACGAAGGCGGCACTCTGCCATTGAGTTACAGAGGCATATAATTATTCTTGTCAATAATTTATTTTAATTAAATTTTTTCTAAAATCTTGTCTTTGTATTTGCTTTGGCAAGCAGAACAGACAATTTTTTTCTTTATATAAGTCCCTCTAACCTTATCTAAAATTCCAGTTTCAATTTTTTCTCCACATATAGTGCATTTCATTTTCATATTAAGGTTTCACGCCATTTTAAAATTTTTTATTTGGCAAATACCACTTTTAAGGGAGAATAAGGTCGAACAGATAGTTTTATATATATTTAAGAACAAAAATTAACTATGGTTAAGAAAAATCTACAACCTCAGGAAATAGCTGTTTGGTATATTCTGCCTGCTTTAAGGAAAGAATTAACTTTGGAAATGAAAAAGCTTGGCTTGGATCAAAAAACTATAGCTAAGGTAATAGGAGTAACAGAAGCAGCAGTTTCACAATATATCCGGGAAAAAAGGGCAAACGAAATTACATTTGATGATCAGACAAAAGAAGAGATAAAAAAATCAGCGCAATTAATTTCACAAAATGGAAAATTATTGTTCCAAGAAATGCAGCATTTGCTTGAAAGTGCACTACAAAATAAAGTTGTTTGTAAAGCCTGTCAATATCATAACGAAGGCTTGCCAGATACTTGTGATATTTGCTTAACAAAAAAAAATGAAACAAATTTATCTTGACAATGCAGCTTCTGCACAACTAGATCCATTAGTTAAAGAAGAAATGCAGAAATATGAGGAAATTTATTATAATCCAAGTAGTTTTCACGATCTTGGTAGCGAAGCAAAAAACATCTTGGACAACTGCAGGCAAAAAGCAGCTGAAATTTTAAAAACAGGATCTAACGAAATTATTTTCACTTCAGGCGGAACTGAAAGTAATAATTTAGCAATTAAAGGTGCTGTCTTTGCAAACAAATCAAAAGGCAATCATATTATCACATCAAAAATAGAGCATCATTCTGTATTAAACACATGTAAATATTTGGAAACACAGGGTTTTAAGGTAACTTATCTGGACGTGGATAAATATGGTTTAATAGATTTAGAAAAACTAAAAAAAGAGATTACAAAAAATACAATTCTAATTTCAATAATCTACGCAAATAATGAAATCGGAACTATACAAAATATTTCTGAAATAGGAAATATATCAAAAGAAAAGAATATTATTTTCCACACAGATGCTTGTCAAGCTTTTTTATTGGATTTAAATGTGAATAACTTAAATTGTTCATTACTAACATTAAATTCAATAAAAATGCATGGCCCAAAAGGAGCCGGCTTATTATATGTAAAAAAAGGAATAAAATTGGATCCATTAATTCATGGTGGAGAGCAGGAATTTGGTTTAAGATCTGGAACTGAGAACCTGTTGTCAATAATAGGTTTTACAAAAGCCTTGGAGATTTCACAGCAAGATAAGGAAGTAATTGTAAAAAAATTAATTAGTCTAAGAAATAAATTAGAAAGTTCACTATTAAAAATACAAAATTCAAAATTAAATGGTCACCCTGAATTAAGACTCCCCAATACTTTAAACATATCAATTAAGGGAATGGAGTCTGAAACTTTAATCTTGCATTTAAATGATTATGGAATTTATGTTTCCAGCGGTTCAGCATGTTCTTCGCATAAAATTGGCGTAAGCCATGTGATAAGAGCATTAAATATTTCCGAAGATTATGCAAGAGGGACTTTAAGGTTTACATTATCAAAATTTAATACAGAGGAAGAAATAAATTATGTTGCTAAAATTCTGGCTGAGATTGTAGACATTCTTAGAAATAAAACTTTCAAGAGGGAGGTAGAATCAAAAATTCTAATATAAAAATGAAACAAATTCAAGAACAATTATCAAGAGAGATGTTTGATCATAAAAATGAAGATCGGTTTAAATACATTGCTGGCGAAGGTTTAACAGAAGAAATTATTCATAAAATTTCTGATTATAAAAAGGAACCTGAATGGATGCGCCAATTTAGGTTAAATGCTTTAAAAATATTTAACTCCATGCCAATTCCGAATTGGGGTCCTGATATAAGTCAATTAATGAATGATTTTAATAAAATAAAATTTTTCGCTACTCCCGATGCAAAAGAGAATGCAACAAAATGGGAAGACTTGCCAGAAGATATTAGGAGAACCTTTGAAAAATTAGGAATTCCAGAAGCAGAAAGAAATGTTCTTGGTGGCGTTGGATTGCAATATGAGTCTCAGGCAGTTTATCATAATTTAAAAAAAGATTTGGAAGAAAAAGGGGTCATTTTCACTGACTGTGACATAGCTATTAATAAATATCCGGAATTATTTAAAAAGCATTTTATGACAAGATGTGTTCCAGTTGCCTTGCATAAGTTTTCTGCTTTGCATGCTGCAGTCTGGTCTGGTGGGACTTTTATTTATATACCTAAAAATGTTAAAGTTGAAGTTCCATTACAAGCTTATTTCAGAATGAATGCAGAAAAAATGGGTCAATTTGAACATACTTTAATTATTGTAGATGAAGGTGCAGAAATGCAATATTTTGAAGGTTGCTCCGCTCCGCAGTATGTAGCAAGTTCTATTCATGCTGGTTGTGTTGAAATTCATGTTAAGAAAAAAGCAAAAGCATCTTACATAAGTGTAGAAAATTGGTCAAAAAATACTTTTAATTTAAATACAAAAAGAGCAATTGTAGATGAAGAAGGTACAATCAACTGGTTAAATGGAAATTCGGGAAGCCGATGTACAATGTTATATCCTTGTTCTGTTTTAATTGGAAGAAAAGCAAGATCGGATTTTCTTGGAATTGCATTCGCAGGTAAAGGACAAAATCAGGATACTGGAACAAAAATTTATCATTTAGCTCCTGAAACAACATCAGTAACAAGATCAAAGAGTATTGCCAAAGACGGCGGTATAACATCTTATAGGGGTTTGTTGAAAGTTGCAAAAGGCGCTTTAAATACAAAAGCTGCTGTTCAATGTGACGCTCTGCTAATTGATGAGCAGTCAAAATCAAATACATTTCCTTATATGGAAATAAAAGAAAATGACGCTGAAATAGCTCATGAAGCAACTGTTGGTAAAATAAGTGATGAACAAATATTTTACTTAAGATCAAGAGGTTTGTCAGAAGAACAGGCTATGAAAATGATTGTAGCTGGTTTTATAGAACCAATAGTAAAAGCACTGCCACTGGAATATGCTGTAGAATTAAACAGGTTAATTGAATTAGAAATGGATAAGTCTCTGGGTTAAATAAAAAGTTTTTTTCACAAAAAAGGTTAAAATGAATCAAAATTTAAATTTTCAGGACAGAGAAATAATAAACCAAATCCAAAATAGCGATGAGCCTGCTTGGATGAAGGAAAAAAGATTAAATGCTTTAAATATTTTCAATTCTTTGCCATTGCCACAATTAAAGTACGGGATAGCAATAACTCTTAACTCATCAGAAATAAATCTAAACGAGATTCAACTTCCGGAGAAAAAAGAAATTAAATTACCAAACTATAAAGATGTAATTATAGAAAATTTATCTGTAGCATTAAAAAGCCATGAAGATTTAATAAAAAAACATTTTCTTTCTTGTTTTCCATCAATAGGTAAATTCGAAGCCTTGCATACATTATTATGGAATAAAGGGGTATTAGTATATGTCCCAGAGAATGTTACTTTAAAAGAGCCCATTAAATTATCAAATATAGGTGGAGATTCAGAATTTCAGCATAATATAATTATTTTAGGTGAAAATAGTTCAGCATCTATTTTTGAAGAAGAATTATCAAGCAATGAAAATAAATCCTACAAAACAAAAATAACAGAAATCTTTGTAAATAATAATTCAAGTTTAAATTATATAAACTTCCAAAATCTTTCACAAAACACAATAAATTTTTCTACAAAAAGAGCTGTTGTTAACAAAAATGCAAATATTAATTGGATTGATTTTTGCTTAGGCAGTAAATTAACAAAATCAGAAATACTTACAAAATTAGAAGAAGAAGGCTCAAGCACAAATGTTTTTAGTTTATTTTTCTCAAACAAAGAGCAGCAGTTTGATTTTAATTCTTCAATATACCACAATTCTAAGCATACAAAATCAGATATGGCTGTTCGTGGCGTTTTAGATAATAAATCAAAAGTAGTTTATAATGGTCTTGTAAAAATAGCTGAAAATGCCTCAAACTCAAATGGTTATCAAAAGCAGGATGCTTTGTTATTAAGTTCAAATGCTGAGATAGACCCGATACCGAATTTAGAAATTAACAATAATGATGTAAAATGTAGTCATGGTACAACAGTCTCGAGATTAGACAGAGAAAAATTATTTTACTTGAAATCAAGGGGATTGCCTGAAGATAAGGCTGTAAAATTAATGATAAAAGGTTTTTTTGATCCAATAATAAGAAAAATTAAAATAAAAGAGGCAAGAAAAAATCTTAGAAAAGCAATAAATTCTAAATTAAAATAAAATGGAAATTTTAACAAAACAAATTAATATAGAGAAGATAAGAAAAGACTTCCCAATACTTGCTAGAATAGTTAATAATAAGCCTTTAATCTATTTGGACTCTGGAGCTACATCACAAAAACCAGCAATTGTTATAAATACATTAAAAGATTTCTTTGAAAAACACAATGCAAATATTCATCGTGGTATTCACAAATTAGCTGAAGAATCAACTTTGCTGTACGAAGAAGCCCATAAAAAAGTTGCTGAATTTATTAATTCTGGTTTCGAAGAGATAATATTTACTAAAAATACAACTGAGTCATTGAATTTAGTTGCTTATTCATTGTTAAATAATTTAAATGAAAATGATGAAATAATTGTCTCCCAAATGGAGCATCACAGCAATATAGTTCCTTGGCAGCAATTAGCAAAACTAAAAAAATTAAAATTGAACTTTGTAAAAGTAGACAAAGAAGGAAATTTAGATTTAAACCATTTAAAAAAACTATTAAATAAAAAAACAAAAATAGTCTCAATAACACATGTCTCAAATGTATTGGGTACAATAAATCCAGTAAAGGAAATATCAAGATTAGTTCATGAAAATAATTCATTATTCATTGTTGATGGTGCCCAAAGTGTTCCGCACATGAAGGTTGATGTAAAAGATTTGGATGTAGATTTTTTGGTTTTTTCAGGTCATAAAATGTGCGGCCCTACTGGAATAGGGGTTTTATATGGTAAAAAACATTTATTGGAAAAAATGACTCCTTTCCTGTATGGTGGAGATATGATAAGAGAAGTTGCATTTGACTATGCAACTTTTAATACATTGCCTTGGAAATTTGAAGCAGGCACTCCTCAAATTGCTGAAGCAGTTGCTTTTGGTGCAGCAATAGATTATCTGAATTTTATCAGTATGGAAAATATCGAAGATTATGAAAAAGAGCTTACAAATTATTTATATAAAAAATTACTCGATCAAAAAGATATAAAAATATATGGTCCGAAAAACAGGTCCTCTTTAATATCATTTAATTTATCAGACATTCATCCCCATGATGTTGCTGCAATATTGGATTCAGAAGGCATAGCAATAAGGGCTGGCCACATGTGTGCAATGCCTTTGGTAAGGGAAGTTTTAAAAGAAGCAGCACTTTGCAGAATAAGTTTGTATTTTTACAATACAAAAGAAGAAATTGATAAATTTATTTTGGCTTTAGACAAAGTAAGGAGCATTTTTAAAAATGACAGAAATAATTGATAAAAATTATGCTGGCGAAGGCATTTACAGAGAGAATATTCTGGATCATTATACACACCCAAGACAATTTGGTAAATTGGAAAATTTCGATGCTCAGCATAGGGAATTCAATCCATTGTGTGGGGATGAAGAAACTGTACAAATTAAAATAGAAAGTGACTATATAAAAGACATAAGATTTTTTGGGAAAGGTTGTGCAATAAGTATGGCTGCCTCATCTATGTTACTTTCTGAAATAAAGGGGAAAACAATAGAAGAAGCAGAAAGGATAACAAAAGAAAAAGTTTACGAACTTTTAAGTATCCCGATTAGCCCAGTAAGAGTTAAATGTGCTTGTTTAGGTTTGGAAGCATTGAGAAGAGTAATTAAAATATACCGCGGAGAAATATTTAATGTAATTGATAAAAATAAGGTATGTTTGTAGGGGAATAAATATGGAAGAATTATTAATTGAAGATCTGCATGTTTCATTGGAAGATAAAGAAATAATCAAAGGCGTAAATCTAAGAATAAAAAAAGGCGAAGTAGTTGCTTTGATGGGTCCGAATGGAAGCGGCAAAACTTCTTTGGGAAATACTTTAATGGGCTCACCAAAATACAAAATAACAAAAGGGAGAATTTTATTAAATGGAGAAGATATAACAAATGCAAATCCGGAAATAAGGGCTAAAAAAGGGTTATTTTTGTCTTTCCAGTATCCTTCTGAAATCTCCGGCGTCACCCTGTCAAACTTTTTAAGAACAGCATTAAATACATTAAAAGATTCTTCTATGTCAGTATTAGAGTTTTACAAATTAATGAAAGATAAAATGTCAATGTTAAAAATGGATGAAAAATTTGCAAGAAGATATTTAAACGAAGGCTTTTCTGGCGGAGAAAAGAAAAAGGCAGAAATACTGCAGTTGGCAATTTTAGAACCAAAATTTGCAATTCTTGATGAAACAGACAGTGGTACAGACATAGATTCATTAAAGATAATTGCAGAAGGAATTAACACAATTAAAAAAAATCTTAATATGGGTATTTTGTTGATTACGCATTATAATAGAATTTTGCAGTACATAAAGCCAGACCAAGTTCATATTTTTGTAGATGGAAAAATAAAAAAAACAGGATCTCATGATTTGGCTGTAGAATTAGAAAGCAAAGGTTACGAGAAATTATTGCAAGAAACTAATTAATATGTCAAAAAAACAAAATTACATTATTGGAGTACTGGCTGCTTTAGGCGCTCTTTACTTTTTAAGATGTGCTGTCTTTAAATTTAATCCATTCGGAATAGTAGAAAGAAAAGAAATTAAAAAAGAAACAGTAACTTATTTCGATCTTGATAACGATGGCAACTACGATCATTTTAGTAAAACCTCTTACAAGTTAATTAACGGAAAATTAGAAGAATTTGGCCATGAAGAAGGCAAGCTGGAAAAAATAGTTGATCAAAATGCCAAATAAAAATATTTGGGAAATTATTTTTTTAAAAATTATAATGGTGCAATCTTTTTTAAATAGTCCAAGCCAAAAAAAGAGTGTAAAATTTTTTAATTAAATTTATATATTTATTAAATCTATTTTTATTCATGAAAAAAGAGTTGAATATACTTTTATTAGCTGCTGCATTTTCAACATTCGTCAATAATATGTTGGGTCCGATTTATGCTATTTTTGTTGAAAAAATTGAAGGTGGTATTTTAGAAGCAAGCTACGCAATTGCCATATTTTCTATTAGCGCAGGAATTTTGATTTATATTATAAGCAAGTGGGAGGATAGACTAAAATACAAAGAAAAATTGCTCCCAGTTGGTTATTTGTTGAGTTCAGTGGGTTTTTTTAGTTATATGTTTGTCTCGAAACCAGTTCATTTGTATATAGTTGAGGTAATATTTGGTTTTGCAATAGCTGTTTTATCTCCATTATATGATGGATTATATTCAAAAAATATTGATAAAAATAAATATGTTTCAGAATGGGGTGCTTGGGAATCTATGAGTTATATAATAAGTTCTTTGGCAGCTTTAGCTGGTGGTTTTTTAGTTTCATACTTTGGTTTTGAAGCCTTATTTTTTACAATGTTTACTTTGTCTTTGATTTCTGTTTTTGTATCTTTAGCATTGGTTAAAGAAACCAGATTAAAATTAGCAAAAACAAATAGAAATCTATCTAACTATAAAATAAAAAATAAAACAAAAATAAAAAATTTCCCCTAAATAAAAATTACTTTAGAATTCTTACTTGTCTCTATGTTTAGAGTTATAACATTCTCTGCAATATGCAGGTCTGTCTGGTCTTGGCTTGAAAGGTACTTTGGCCTTTTGCTGACAATCAGCACAAGTTATTTCAAATTCTTCTCTTTGAAATCCGCCTCCGCCTTCTCTTCTTCCGCCTTTGTGTTCAAATCCCATTATTTATCTCTCCTATTTAATTTATCTATACAAAGCCATACTAGCTAAGTATATAGAACATAATTCTCAATCAGAGTATTTAAAACTATCTAAGTAATATTGATAACTTATAAGTAGTAATAAGTCGAAAGATTTAAAAGCTTAAATTTATCAAAAATTAAGATGGTTTTTGAATCATTTGAAGCTTGGAAAAGTGAACTAGAGAAAATATGCAAAGAAATATCAGATTCTGATAAATTCTCGAAAGATTATCTATTTAAATTAAATGAAATAGTTGGTTCTGGATTATATTTAACAGACAATATTGAACAAGAAATTCAGCTAGAAAAATCAAAGAAAGACAAAAAACAAGAAGAAAAGTCCGAAGAAGTAACAGAACAAGAGATGATTGGGAAAAAACTAGAAAAAATAACTTCAGTTCAAGAAGCTAATTTGGCAGATTATGTTTTCATGCCTTCTCATAGTTTATATGTTGCTAAAGAAAGAATATTACACCGAAATAATTGGTATGAAACTCATAAAGAAGCCCATAAGCAAGATGCAAGAATGTTAAACTTAAGAGAATTTGCAGATTTTCTTTTATTATTAAAATCAGGTAAAGCAGAAGATGGATTGGGAAATAAAATATCAAAATCAGATTTGCAAACTCTTTATTTGGATATTACAGAAGTAAGAGATCCTTATAGGGCAGAATGGTTAGATGCCAAATTCGAAGATAAAAATGGAAATTTACATTTAAATTACAATCATAGAACTAAATGTAAAAAACTAGAAGCAACAAATTCTGAACCTCTAGAAACTTGTGTAATGAAAGACTGTAAAGTTGAATTAAGTTCTTTTAATAAGCAGGGAATGCCAACAAAAGAAGGAACTGATTTTAATTATTGGTATCCTGTTGATTGTAGAGTCGCTTGGTTCGGTGCTGTTGCTGACTGGGCTTACCTGGGCTGCAATGGCAATCCTGATCTCTCGAATGGCGGGCTCGGGGTACGTCTCGCGCGCGAAAAAAATAAAAAATAATGCCTTTAATTATATTAATATAATCCCAGTTTTCTTGATACATTATTATTTATTTTTCTGCTTAATTCTAAAACATCTTTCTTTGTAAGCTTACTTTTAGCAGTTAATTTTTCTATTATTTCTAAATCGCCCATTTCTGATAGTTATATTGTAATTTCAACATTTATTTTATTAAATTCAACTTTGGGTTTGACCTTTATTCTTTTTTCTTTAATTTTTTCTAGACTTACTAGATTTAAATCTTTTAAAATAGATATATCTGTAGTTATGCTTTTTAAATCTCTATTAACAATTTTTGCTAATTCATACATTGATTCTGGATTATAATGTTTTATTATATGTAGTAATTCTATTCTTTTTTCAGTTAGAAATTTTCTTAATGTATAAACATCTTGAAATGAAATTTCTTTATGTTTGTAGATTATTTCACCTTCTCGAGCTCTTGCTAATGTATGGGCGAATTCATTCAAAGCTTGTTTTCTGTCATTTATAGTAATTTTTATGTTTTTGATTTTCATTTTATAACTCCTTTATTTATTTTTTTAATATCATCCATAAAATCTTGTATTAATTTCCATTCATCTATAAATTCATAAATTTCAATTCTATTTTTAATATGTTTATGGTGGCAATTTGTATTTATTTTATGTCCGCCAAAATTGTCATAACCAATTATGCGCTTATCATTTTTTATATAAACAAGCGAATATGAAATACCTTCAGGGTTATCAGTTGTTTTCGGAATTTTTAATATTTTAATTTCTGTAATATTTCCATTTTCATCAATATTCTTATGGTTGAATATCTCTTCTGCCAATATATATGGTATAGTTTAACATATATAAATAGTTTTCGTATTAAGAACTAGTAATATTCCCCTTTATTTTTTTGCATCTGGTCTAATTGAGAACCTTCTTTGTTTATTCTTGCCCTGTTCGTATCTTTATCTTTTCTATAGGTAATCTCAAGATTTTTTAAAACTTTATTCATGCCATCATTTTTTAAAAAAGGCCCAGAAACTCTTCCTTCTTTTCCAGGTATTCCTTCAAAAACTAAAATAGCATCTGCCAAATAATCAATAAATTGGATATCATGGTCAACAATAATAGCGCATATCTCCTTTTTAATTGCAAAATCTTTTATTATTTCAGCTACTTTCAATCTGTCTTCAACATCAATAAAAGCTGACGGCTCATCAAGTAGTACGATGTCAGTTTTTTTTGCCAAAGCCCCGGCAATATTTACTTTTTGCAGTTCTCCGCCAGATAAGGTCTTCATATTGTCATCAAATAATCTTTCTAAATTAAGCTTTTCAATTAAAATTGATTTTAGCCAGTTATCTGTAAAAAGATCATTTCCTTTTGATAATAAATATTCATTTACACTCATGTCTTTGCTTTCTAGGTCTTGTTCTTTGTATGAAACATTTTTAATTTTAAAATCAGAATTGTCTGCCTTAATTTTTCCAGAAATAATATTCAAAAATGTGCTTTTCCCTAATCCATTTGCGCCCATTATAGCAACAACCTGCCCTTTAAATAAATTAAACTTGTTTATTTCTAATTTAAAATCACTAAAATGCTTTCTCAATAAGGGAATTTCAAGAAATATTTCATTATGATGCTCTCTTCTATAAGTCAATGGATTAAAATTAATGCTGTAATTTCTATATCTGATGTTTTCTTCCTTTAAATTGCCTTCAAGATATTCATTAATTGCCCTGCTTATTCCCTTGCTTTGGGAAAAAATACCATATGCCCCAGGCTCGCCATAAACAATTTGAATCTCATCAGAAACAAAATCCAAAGTAGCTAAATCATGGTCAACTACAATGACACTAGAATTTTTGCTTAATTCTTTTATTAGTTTTGCAAGTTTAATTCTGTTTTGAATATCACAAAAAGAAGAAGGTTCATCAAAAAAATAATAATCTGCTTTTTTTACATAAGTTGCAATTATTGCTAATTTCTGTAATTCTCCCCCAGATAAGTCTTTAATATTTCTATTTTTTATTTTGTCAAGTTCAAATTCTTCAATTAATCTTTCGCTTTCATTTTTTTCATCAATTTTTTTTAACAAGTCAATAACTTTTCCATCAAAAGCCTTGTTGATTAATTCAACCCTTTGCGGTTTGTATGAGAATTTAATTTTTTCATCATATAATTTTTTAAAATAACCACCTAAGGAAACTTTAGAATATCTGCTTATTACATTCTCATCTTTAGTTTTCTCATCATATCTTCCTAAATTTGGCACTAAGCTTCCTGATAAAATATTTAATGCCGTGCTTTTGCCAATTCCATTTCTACCCAAAATACCGATGACTTTATTTTCTTTAAACAAAGGCAGACCATAAAGCATAAATCCATTGTTTCCAAATCTGTGAATTGGTTCTTCTTTCAAAGCTTCTGGTAAATTTACAATAGTAATTGCGTTAAAAGGACATTTCTTTGCACAAATTTTATGCATTTCAGTAGCTATTTTTTCGTCAATACAGGATTTTCCATCTATACCTAAATGAAAACCTTGCCCTCCAGATCTGTTGACAGGATCAAACTTCATGCATTCATGTTGGCATCTTTCTGGATAGCACCTGCCTTTATCAATTATTACTGCTATTTTTTTCATTTTTCTGAAGATAACAAAATACTTTATAAATTCTATTGTTGATAGTCTAGAAATGGATAAACCAAATTGGCTAGAATGGAGTAAAGAATCTTTTGAAAAATCAAAAAAAGAAAAAAAACCGATTTTATTAAGCATATCTGCAATATGGTGCCATTGGTGCCACAGATTAGATAAAGATACATATTCCAGCACAAAAGTTATTGACAAAATAAATAACAATTTTATTCCAATTAGGGTTGATACAGATAAACGGCCAGACATAAATAATAGATATAATTTGGGTGGTTGGCCAAGTACAGCAATTTTGAACAAAGAAGGCGGATTAATTCTAGGTGCTTTATACTTGCCACCCTTTGATATGTTGGACTTTTTGGACAATGCTTTAGAAAAATTCAAGAAAGAAATAAAAGAAGAAATAATTTTCGAATTGCCAAAATTCAATAATACTGATTTACAAAAAATGCAGCAGGAGATTTTAAGCACAATAGAACTTTCTTATGATCCATACTTTGGTGGTTTTGGACCTCTCCCAAAATTTCCAAATCATCAGATCATAGATTTTTTGATGATGTTATTTGATGAAGAAAAAAACGCAAGAGTAATATTAACAAAAACCCTTTCAACTATGGCTGATAATGAAATATTTGATAAAGAAGAAGGCGGTTTTTATAGGTATGCACAGCAGCAAGATTGGTCAAGCCCGCATTATGAAAAATTACTTGACGACAATGCAAGATTATTGAAGAACTTTTTATATTTGTATAAATTGACAGAAAATGAGAAATATAAAGAAGTTGCATTAAAAACAATTAATTTTATTATAGAAGTTTTTTTGAATAAAGAAAAAACATTCTTTTATTCAAGCCAAGATGCAGATGAAAAATACAGTAAACTAACATTAAAACAAAGATCAGAATATAAAAAGCCTTTCATTGACAAGACTTTATTTTTAGCTTTTAATTGTTATGCAATAAATTCATTTTTAATTGCTTCGGAAATTTTAAAAGATTCCAGATATGGGGAAATTGCTTTGAAAATATTGGATTTCATAATAGTAAATATGGTTTCAGGTAAGGGGGTTATGCATTTTTACGATTCTAAAGCTCGTGAGCCTTGCTTGCTAAAAAATCATTTATTATTAATTAGTTCTTTATTAAGCACCAATGAAAAAAAATACATGGGTTTAGCAGAGAAATTAATTGAGAAAACAATTAACAATTTCTTTGATAAAAATAAAACAGTTTTTTATGATATACAAGACTCAGAAGATAATTTTGGTTATTTAAAAATAAGAAGAATTGATACAGAAGAAAATTCTTTGGCTGTTAAAATATTATTGGCTTTATATAAAAAAACAAATAATAAGGAATATCTTGAGAAAGCAGAGAAATTATTAAACTCAATTAAAGACTATATAGACACTAAATCCTTGTCATCAGCCTCCTTTGCAGAAGCTATAAATTTGTATAGTTCTATAATAAGTTAAATATTGGATTTCTCCAGTATTTATTTCGATTTATTTCAAGGTTTTAAAGTTAGAATTATAGTAGAAATATTTAAATATATATAAATGTATTTAGTTTTATGGCAACTAAATGTATTACTGTAACAAATGAAGCTTATGAAAGACTAGCACATTTAAAAAAACAAAAAGAAAGCTTTAGTGATGTGATCAATAGAATTACAAATAAAAGGTCTTTATTTGATATTGTTGGATTATTGTCTAGTAAGGCCGCAGACGAATTAGAAAATAATATTAAAGATTTAAATAAAAGAATGCGAAAGGAATTAGATAAAACCGCAAAAGAATTACAATGATTTTAGATACAAGTTTTATTATAGATTTATTAAGAAAAAAAGAGAACGCCTTAAAGAAATTGGAAGAATTAATCAGAAAAAATGAGCCATTAATAATTACAACTTTGTCTATATTTGAGCTTTTTAGCGGTTTAATAAAAAGTCAAAAATATGAAAAAGAAAAGCGAGAGATAGAGAAAATTTTAGGAAGTCAACTTATTATTTCTTTAAATAAAGAATCTGCAGAAAGAGCTGGAGAGATAGATGGACAACTTTCTAAAGAAGGGAATATGATTGGATCAATTGATATAATGATAGGCGCCATAGCCTTATTAAAAAAAGAGAAAGTTTTAACACGAGATATTAGCGATTTTTCTAGAATAAAGAATTTAGAAATAGAAACTTATTAATTACCATAAATTAATCATTTTAAAAACTTCTTTAGCGCTATTGGCCAATAAGTCAATTTTCTTTATTTCATCAATTGCAAAAAACTTCGCCTCACTTACATCTTCTAGAGTTTTAATATCAACCTCATGGTCTTTTAATTTTCCCAGGAAAAAGAAAACATATCTATGATAATCATCTTTAGTATTAATTATTTCCTTCCATCCAAGAAATTTCACAATTTCAACATCAAGATTTGTTTCTTCTTTAAGTTCCCTTATTCCTGCTTGTTCTAAATTCTCGCCCCATTCAACTTTTCCGCCAGGAATAACCCAGAAATTTTGGTAATTTTGCTTGTTCCTTTTGCCAAGAAGATATTTGCCATTATCTTCTACTAGAATAGCACTTCCAACTCTTGGAATTTTAAACTCGCCTTTGTCCATTTCAATTTTAACAAAAAATTAATTTTATAAATAATTGTGTTCTAAATAACATAATTAGATATTATCTTTTTTATTTCATTTAAATTATTGCATTTTGATAATAATTCTCTTAATTTTGATCCTTTTTCAAGACCCTTTGTAAATCTTATTGCATGATTTTTAACAAGCTTAAATGGAACTTCATATTTCTCAGCAAGAACACAATATTCAGAGAATTGTTCCAGAGGGTTTTTAATTTCATAAGTTCCTGATTTTATATAATCTTTAATTTGTTTGAAAATAAACAGGTTTCCAATAGCTGCCCTTGCTATCATAATAAAATCAACATTACTTTGCTCTAATCTTTCTTTAAAAATTTCAGGACTAAAAACATCACCATTACCAATTACAGGAATATTTACAGATTCTTTAACTTTTTTAATAATTTCCCAGTTAGCAGATCCACTATAACCTTGTTTTTGTGTTCTTCCATGTACAGCTATTGCACTGGCACCATTTTCTTCAGCTGTTTTAGCAACTTCAACAGCATTAACTTTTTTATCATCAACCCCAGTTCTTATTTTCAATGTGACTGGTTTGTTTATAGATGAAGAAAGTTTATTGATAAATTTGCCAATTTTATTGACATCATTTAACATCGCACTTCCGGATCCGGTTTTTATAACCTTCCATGCTGGACACCCGCAGTTCACATCAATAACATCAAATTGGTCTTCAATTAATTTTGCAGCATCAACAACCTCTTGAACATTATTCCCAAATAATTGTACAGCTACAGGTTTTTCAGAAGGCACAGTCTTAATCATTTCTAAAGTATTTTTATTATTTCGCACAATTCCGGCGCTGCTTACAAATTCCGTATAAGTTAAGCCAGCCCCATATTTTTTCGCAAGTATTCTAAATGCTATATCTGTTACTCCAGACATAGGGCTGAGTAAAGCCTTGCTAGATAATTTGGGAAACTTGTTTTTTATTTGCATATTAAGAAACTAGTTTCAAAGCAGATATGGCAACTTCAATTTGCTTGTCATCTGGCTTTTTCGTGGTTATTTTCTGTAATAACAGCCCTGGTTTTGTTAATATTCTTATTAAAAAGAAATTCTCAAATCTGCTGCTTAGTTTTAAAAACTCATAAGAAAGCGAAGCAATTAAAGGAATTAAAATTATTCTTGAAAGAAGTTTAATATACCAAATATCGCTTATTATAAAAGAAAATACAATAATACTCAATAATAACACTATAAACAAGAAATTAGTTCCACACCTAACATGGATAGTTGAGTATTTTCTGCAGTTATTTACAGTAAGTTTGTCTTTATTTTCATAGCAGTGTACAGCCATGTGTTCAGCACCATGATATTGGAAAACTCTTTTAATGTCTTTCATAAAAGAAATTGCAATAACATATATAATAAAAATAAATACCCTCAATAACCCGTCAATAATATTAAATAAGATTCCATCATCAACCAGAAATTTCGTAAGATAAAATGGCAGCAAAATAAAAAAACCCACACCAAATATTAAAGATAAGAATATGCTAAGAAATATTTCTTTTTTTGAGATTTTTTCATCTTTTTCAGAAGAAGCTTCATTAGCAGAATATATTAATGCCTTTGTTCCAATATATAAAGTTTCTATTAAAACAATTATCCCTCTTAAAAAAATTATTTTTCTGTATTTGTCAAATAAATTAGATTGTTGCTTTTCAGTTTTAATTTGCCCGTTTGGTTTCCTAATTGCTATTCCAATAATGCTTTTATTTCGCATTAAAACACCCTCAATCAGGGCTTGTCCGCCAATTGACTCCATAAGATTATTACATTTAGCAATATTTATAAACCTAAGTAAAGGTAATTTTTTTTATGACAAGCATAAAATCAGCATATGAAATGGCAACTTCAGTATTAATTGCAGAGTATGCTAAATTGCAAACTGAAGATCCGGATAATGAACTCCTTAGATTTATAGAAGTTAAAGAAGATAACTTTAGGTATGTAAATAAAAAATTAAAAGATTTTTTAAGCAGATTTTCAGAACAAGTTCAAGAGCCGGAACTTAATATTTTATTAAGATATAGATCAGAATTAAAAAGAGCAAACGAATTATGTGCTTCAAAACCTAAATCTGCTTCTGGTCTGGAATTAAGATTTTAATAAAGAGTCTGGGTCTTCTAAAAGAGATTTAACTTTGTTGGCAAATTTTGCCGCTTCAGCACCATCCAAAATTCTATGATCAAATGATAATGAAAAAGGCAATATTTTCCTAATTTGTATTTTATTATTAATAACTAAAGCATTGTCTTGAATTCTGCCTAAAGCCAGTATCGCACTTTCAGGATAATTAATAATTGGCGTTGCATAAGTTCCACCAATACTGCCAATATTTGTAATAGTAAATGTTCCGCCTTTTAGATCACTTAAATCAATTTTTCTTTCTTTAGCTAGATTACTTAAATTAGAAATATCTTTTGCAAGTTCTGAAATTTCTTTTGTTTCAGCCCTTTTAATTACAGGAACTATTAAGCCGTCTTCAGTATCAACAGCTATTCCGATATTATAATATTTTTTTAAGATAATCTCTTGATTTTCTTCATCTAATGTAGAATTTAAATATGGGTGTTCTTTCAAAGCAGATATGGCTGCCTTGATAATAAAAGGTAAATAAGTTAATTTTATTCCATTTTTCTGCAGCTTTATTTTTTCTCTTTCTCTAATACCAGTTAAATAAGTAACATCAGCAAAATCCATGTGAGTAACATGAACTGCTTTTGTAATTGATTTAACCATATTCTCTGCAATAATTTTTCTCAGACCTTTTAATGGCACTCTGTCAACATAACCGTAAAAATCATATTTCTTTGTTATTTTAATTCCTTGTTTATCAGTTTTAGGTAAAACTTTCTCAGAAAGCGGTTTCTTGCTGAAGTTTATTATATCATCATCAAAAATAATCCCGTTTTTTCCAGTTCCTTTTATTAAGTTAATATCAACACCTAATCTTTTAGCCAAAGCCCTGACTTTTGGTGTGGCTAAAACTTTTCCAGTGTTTTTGTTTTGCTCAAATTTCCTAAAAGTTTGTTTTGGCAAAGCCTCTTCATCTTTGGCTTCCTCTAATTTCCCGACAACTGCAAAACCTTTTGTCTTTGAATTTTGTTCACCTTTCACCCCAATTACAATTAGAACCTCGCCAACTTTAACAGTGTTGCCTGTTTTAAAATTTATTTTTAATATAGTCCCGGTTTTTGGGCTTGGAATTTGGACAATTGCCTTGTCTGTTTGCACTTCTAATAATGGCTGATCTTCTTTTACAGAATCTCCCTCTTTAACAAGCCATTTAACTATTTCTCCCTCATGAATTCCCTCGCCTACATCGGGAAATTTAAATTCAAATGCCATTTACACTTTCCTCAAGCTGGATAACTGAATCAAGCCATTCACTTGGTTTATTTTCAGGTAAAAATTTTTGAAGAGAAGGGACTAAATTTTGTCCATTTAAGAAAAAGTAACATACACCCCTGGATTTATAATTTATTTCTCCAGAAACATTTTTAATTAAATCATCTGCAATTTTATTTGTTTTATTTTTTTCAGTTAAGCTTAATTCACCCCTAAGAAAATTAGCTTGGTATTTGCTTGAGAAATGATCTAAGAAAGCTTGCTTTAAGTCAATTTTGCATTTATATCTTTCAACATCAGCGAGAATATTCTCAATTTCATCTTTAAACTGATGTAATTTTTGACCATTTACTTTTAAAACATCAGTCATTATATCAAGATTTTTTAAAGAATATCTTATAGATCCATGTACAACAATTGCTTTGTTAGTAATAATTTGCCCGGAATTGCCCAATGTTCTAAACCTATTACCATCTTTTATAACTATATTATCTGGTTGATAAAACTCAGCAGGGATATTATAATCAGTAAGCATTTCAATAACTAAATTGCAAAACCATTTTCTTAAAATAGTGAGGTCTTTTGGGAACATATTTGGTTTGGCAATAACTGAAAATACAAAATAATTATCATCTAAAAAAACAGCTTGTCCGCCGGACTTTCGTCTTACAATCTGAACACCGCGTCTTCTGCAAGCTTCTTCATCAGCATCTAAAAAATAATTTTGAGAATTGCCTAAAGAAACAGTTGGTTCCCAGTCAGAAAGTACAATAGTTGGTTTGCTTTCATTATTTCCAACTAATTCTAAAAGAGCCATATCTAAAGCAGTGTTAAATGCACCATTTTTTTTCCCAGGTTCAATAATTCTTAATTCCAAACTCATGATACCTCATTCAAAGTTAACAACTTTTTTTATTCCATTAATAATCCTTTCGACATTCGGAATATGATAGTCCTCTAATTTTGGCAAAGGAACAACAACATCATAACCAGCAACTCTTTCTATAGGTGCTTCCAGGCTCAATAAATCCTTTTGATTTATTAATGCGCTTATCTCTGCACCAACACCAAACATTTTTGGCGCTTCATGAACAATCAAAGCTCTTCCAGTTTTTTTCACACTATCAATAATTGTTTCTTCATCTAATGGACTTAATGTTCTTAAGTCTATGATTTCGCAGCTGATTTCATTTAATTTATCTGCAGCTTCTTTTACTTTATGTATAATTGCACCATAAGATATTATTGTTATGTCATTTCCTTCTTGAACAATTTTTGCTTTTCCTATTGGAATAACATATTCTTTTTCAGGAACTTCTTCTTTAATAGCCCTATAAACTTTTTTAGGTTCAAAAAATATCACTGGATCATCACTTCTAATAGCACTTGCAATTAATCCCTTTGCATCATAAGGTGTTGAAGGTATAACAACTTTTAGTCCGGGTATATGGGCAAATAAAACCTCGGGACAATCAGAATGATGTTCCAGAGCCTTAATTCCACCACCATGAGGACATCTTATAACAATTGGAGCTTTAAATCTGCCCCTTGATCTGTTTCTGATTCTTGCTGCATGAGTTATTATTTGATCAATAGCAGGCATAATAAAACCATCAAATTGAATCTCGCAAACAGGTTTTAATCCAAAAACAGCCATGCCTATTGAAGCCCCGACAATACCAGATTCACATAAAGGTGTGTCAAAAACTCTTTTTTCACCAAAAATTTTTTGTAAATTATCTGTAACTCTAAAAACCCCGCCGTCTTTGCCAACATCTTCTCCCAAAATGACTACATTTTTGTCTCTTTTCATTTCTTGTTTTAATCCTAGGTTTATTGCTTCTACTAAATTTAATTTAGCCATTTTAGTTTTCATTTTTCCTAAAAGATTCTAATTCTTCTTTTTGTATTGGAGTTATATTGCTGTAAACATATTTGAACATGTCTTCAACTTTTGGTTTTGGTGTTGACTCAGCTTTTTTAACAGCAGCCTCAACATCTTTGGTAGATTTTTCAATTATTTTCTGCTCATATTTTTTGTTCCACAGTTTTTTTCTTTTCATGAAATTCCATAATCTTATTATCGGGTCTTTCTTTTTCCATTCAGTAACTTCTTTTTCATTCCTGTATTTTTTAGAATCATCAGAAGTTGTGTGATCATTTATTCTATAAGTTTGGCATTCAATTAAAGTCGGCCCATTCCCATTTCTTGCATTGTCCAAAGCCTCTTTGGTTGCTTTGTAAACAGCAAGCACATCATTTCCATCAACTTGTATGCCATTAAAACCATAAGCTATCGCTTTTTGTGCTAATGTTTCAGAAGCAGTTTGTTTTTTTAATGGTACAGAAATTGCCCACTGGTTATTCTGGCAGATAAAAACAACAGGTAATTTAAATACTCCTGCCATGTTCAGACCTTCATGAAAATCTCCTTCTGAAGTCGCACCATCACCAAAATATACTAAGCTGCATATTTTCTTATTTTGTATTTTAGCTCCCAAAGCAACACCAACAGCATGTAATATTTGTGTGCCTACTGGAATTGCTATTGGAAAGTTATTAACATCTTTTGGAATATTCATTCCCCTTTCATCTCCGCCCCAATAAAGAAACAAATCTTCCATTGATTGACCTCTTAATATTAAGGCACCATTTTCTCTAAAGCAAGGAAATAACCAATCTTCTTTTTTTAAAGCATAAGCAGAACCAATAATAGTTGCCTCTTGTCCCTCCATAGATGCATATGTTCCTAATCTCCCCTGCCTCTGTAAATTTAATGCTTTCCTATCAAAAACTCTTGTAAGAATCATTGCTTCATAAATCTTTTTTATGTCTTTATTATTAAGCTTAGGCATTAATTTTTTATCATACTTTCCTTCTTTATTTAAAACTTCTAATCTTTTTACTTCAAACTTCTTTAAAATTCTTAACATACTATTTCTTTTTGCCTAAAGCCCACTCTTTTAAATCTTCATAAGAATTTGGAGTTCCACAAATCCATCCACCTGTATTTTCATTATAAAAAAAAGGTACACCGCCACATTTGCCATTGTCTAATTTCTCAAGAATAGCTGCATTTTTGGCATTATGCCAAACCTCAATCTTTTCAATTTTAAGTTTATGTTCTTTTTCTAGTCTGGCTATTAGCGGCAAAGAGTCATGACAATGGGGACATTCTTCTCCCGTAAAAAATAAAAGTTTATTTCCCATGAATCACCCCATAAATAGAAATTTCCTGAGATATTTAAAATTAACTATAAATCTTTTTATAATTAAACTAAGACCCAGAATTACTCAAATTCTATAGCATAATGTCCGAATTTTTCTATGTCTTGAATAGAGTTAAATTCAGTAGCCTTAAATTTCCTGAGATTTTTTACTTGCTTTTTCAGAACTCTTCCGCTATATTTCTTGGTTTTAGGATCCCATTCCTCATAAATAATTGTATCATCTTCATTTAAATCAAAATCAGCAAGTCTTAAATCAAAATTTTTCTTGCCATCTAACATTAATTGAAAAGATTGGGGCCAGCACTTCTTTTTTATTTCCATTGTATTTAATATTTTAATTAATTATATATAAATTTATTGATTGATGTTTTGTCTAATCCCTTTCTTAATTTGTTTTTCAGAGGCATCATGCAGACTTCTGACTAAATCAAATAATGTTGTTATTTCTAAGGGAACTCTTTTTACACCATCTTTTCTTTTTTTAAGTTCAGAAGGCACGTCATAACTTAAATCAGGTGTCGGTTTGTGATGATCAGCAATTATTTCAGAAAAAAATTCAATTAAACTTTTAAATTGCGTAAATCGTTTATAGACAAATTCATTGGCTGATGAATACACTGTAAGCTTCTCATTTGTTTTATATACATAATATAATTGATTCATCAAATTTTTCAATTATTTCTGTATATAAATTTATTGTAATATTTCTCAATCTATGTCTTTCATTCAATAAATGTTTATATACTGGGCAATAATTCTAATTTCAAAAAAGAGCACAAAAAAAGAGGTGCTCTTTCCAAAAACTTATTAAAATCAGTTCTATTCTAAATATTAATGATATTTAAGCCTTCTACTTTAAAAGATAGGAAGAGTTTTTATTCAAAAGAGTTTAATGAAAAAAAAGCATTATCGTTTTTTAAAGTAAAGCCTGGATATTTTGCAGTTGATTTGGGAACAGAAACTAAAATAACAAAGAATCCTAGAAAAGACAATAAATTAATATTTTTCAGAACAAAAACTTTAAGAAAAAAACTATTGCAATATCTCCCAGAAGACGTCTATTATGACAGAAATTTGCATAAAGGAAATAAAGTATGTAAATTCTGTTTTAAAACTAAAAATTTTTTCAAATGTAAAAATTTTCTCGGTCAGGAGCTTGTCTTCGATATTGATGCAAATAATTTGGATTGTAATTGCAGAGATGTGTGCAATAAATGTATAATTAAATCAATAGAGAATGCATTTAAATTAAAAGAGAAATTAGATTTTAAAAAAATTATAATAGTCTATTCTGGTCGTGGTTGCCATGTTCATGTTTTTGATAAAAAAGCCTACACATTCGGAATTAAAGAAAGAAAAGAGCTTGCAAAAAGATTTGAAAATTATGGTCTGGATAAATGGGTTACAGAAGGAAGGATAAGATTAATTCGCCTTCCTTATTCATTAAATGCAGTAGTTTCGAGAATAGTCTTGCCTATACAAAATAAAAATTCTTTTAATATGAAAAAGACATTGCCAAAATTTATTGGTTAATTTTCATCTTTATCTAAGTCGTCTTCTATTTCATCATCCATGTCTTCATCTTCCATATCCTCATCTTTTTCATAATACTCTTTTTTCTTATATTCCTTCTTTTTATCTTTATCTTTTGCCATGTTATTAATAAATACAAAACAATATTTAAAGACTTTGCAATTATTCATAAGTAGAAAATTATATCATGTCTTTAACAGCCTCATAAATTAAATGGAAAGCTATGATAAAGATTATTATTTTCAACAATAATATTTTTCACGCAATCAGGAACCATTGCCCCACTCATTCAAGAATTTTCCATTTCTTTAACTAACTCATTAACACTGATTCATTTCTTATGATTGACAGTTTTCATTTTAAAAACCCTCTATAAAGTAAGCAGGTTCTTCACCCATTGTTTTCTCAATTAATCTGTTAATGCCTTCTTCATCAAGGGAGTAATTCCCATTATCTAATTTAAGGATTTTTTTATCAACCAAAAGATGTATTATATTAGAATTATCAACTAAAATTTCTAATTCATTTGGATTTAAATAATTAACACCCCGCTTAGCAGTATTAATTTTTATTATTTTAATTATTCTTACTGCATTTCTGATAGTAATATTATTAAAACCATGATAAGCAAATAAATCACCAAAGTCAGTTTCCATCTAATAAATTTAATAAAAACTATTTATAAAAGTTACTACTGCAATATAGCGCTTAATATTTATATAGCCAAGTCAAATAACAATATCATGGTTGTTTTAAAAAAAATTCATGTTTTGTCAATGGCCAAAATATATTCTATTTCAATGGCTCTTATTGGGCTTATTTTTGGTATATTTTTTGCTTTAATCTCTTTAGTTGCAGGCCCTTTGGCAACACAATCCATGATGTTCGGTTCCTTTGGATTTGGGTTTATAATTATATTGCCAATATTTTACGGCGCACTGGGTTTCTTTGCCGGCTTATTGACTGCATTCATATATAATCTGATTGCAAAATCATTTGGCGGATTAGAAGTTGAATTTGATAAAAAATAATTTCTAAGTTTTTCCGCGAATGCTTTTTTCAAAATTGTTCTTACATTTTTTCTAAAGTTTCTATGCCCAATAAATACAATGCTTTTCCCAATATATTATTAAAAGCCTTGGTTAAGTAAATAAGAAATTCTTCTCTTCCTGAACCAATAACTTGTGAAGAATGATAAAATTCATTAAATAATTTGCAAAGCTCAAAAGCATAATTTGCAACTATTGATGGATCCATTTGTTCACTTGCTTTCTCAATTACTTCTTTAAATTTGCTTAATTTATTTATTACTAGATATTCTGGATCATTTATGTCACCAACTTTAAATTTATATTTTTTCTTGTCTTTTCTTAATATTGAGCCTGCTCTTGCATAAGAATATAATAAATAAGGACCAGTATCACCCTCAAATGAAATAGACTTTTCTTGTTCAAAAACAATCACTTTTTTTGCATTTTGTGATAGCATTGCATATTTTATTGCAGCAAGTGCAATAATTTTGGCCCGCCTGTTTAATTCTTTTTCATTTACTTTGTCTCTGGATTTTATTTCTTTTTCAGCACATTCAGTCATTTCATTTAAAGTATCGTCGTATAAAACAACTTTTCCTTCACGTGAAGACATTTTCCCAGTTGGTAAAATTACAAGTTCATAAGAAAGATGTTTCTCTTTGTCAGCTATTTTTTTGTTATATAGTTCCAGTGTTTTAAATAATTGTTTAAAATATAGATTCTGTTCAGAACCAACAATATGCACTATCATATCTGGTTTAAATTCTTTTTCTTGCAGCTCTGCCAATGCTAAATCTTTGGTAGAATACAAGGCAGTACCATCACTTTTTAAAATTAAAAAAATTCCAAGATTATAATTATTTAAATCTACAATTATAGCCCCATCACTGAGTTTTGCATGTCCCGCATCTTTTAATTTTTTAACTATTTTTATTCCGTGTTTTTCAACCTCACTCTCAAAATAAAATCTGTCAAATTTAACATTAAAATCAGGATAAACTGTCTTCTCAAAATAATCTATGCTCCACTTTCTCGATTCTTTCCAGATTTTAATTAGTTCTTTATCACCAGCATAGAGTTTCTGGTTAATTTCATTAACTTCTTTTGCAACATCTTCATTATTGGAAACAAGATTGCTTGCTGCAGCATAAACTAGTCCAATCCATTTTCCTTTATTTTTCACTGGTTTTTTTAATTTTAATTTTTTTAAATTAAGTAAGCCGTAAATTGTTTTAGCTACATGCATCCCTATATCACCTTGGTAGTTTGCTCTTATTATTTTATTTCCAGTGTATTCAAGAATTCTTGACATAGACTCCCCAAAGCAGATGTTTCTAGTATGTCCAATATGAAAAGCCTTATGAGTGTTGGCATGGCAATATTCTACCAATATTTTCTTATTCTTGGGTTTTATTTTTATTCCTTCTAAAATTTCCTTGATTTGTTTCTCAGCAAATAATTTTCTGCTTAAAAAGAAATTAACATACGGACCATTTGCTTCTGCATAAAAGTATTTGCTTTTAATTTTCTTGCTTAATTCTAAGGCAATTATTTTTGGGTCTTTTTTGTATGTTTTAGATAAAGAAAAACAAGGAAAAGCATAATCCCCAAGTTTATATTCTGGCGGAACTTCTAAATTAATATCAGCATTAACTTCTTTTTTAAGTTCTTTGACAATCTCTTCTTTAAAATCCATAATAAAAAAATATTTGTTTACTATATAAATATTGTCTGTAAATCTAAAAATTCATTGATTAATTTTATATACTAATTATGCGGATAATGTTTTATGGCAAAGTCAAAAAACTGGCGTGCAGTCAAGACAAGATATTGGAAAATAGTTGACGAAATATTAAGAAAATCAGATATAATACTGAATGTTTTGGACTCAAGATTTTACAATGAAACAAGAAATGAAGTAATAGAAAATAAGATGAGAGATTATGGCAAGAAATTTATTTTTATATTAAATAAGTCTGATCTAGTATCTTTAAATGAATTGCATCAGGCATTTGATAATCTAAAAGAAATATCATTAACTGTCCCAGTTTCATGCAAAGATAGGCGTGGAAAATTAAGGTTAATAAAAGCTATAACCAGTTCAGTAAAAAAGAGACCAATGACTATAGGTGTAGTTGGCTATCCAAATACTGGTAAATCTTCAATAATAAACTATTTAATTGGAAGAAAAAAAGCAAGAACAAGCCCAGTTGCTGGTTTTACAAGGGGAATGCAGTGGATTAATTTAAGTAAAAATATTAAATTAATAGACACTCCTGGTGTAATACCTTCTAAGGAAAAAAAAGAATCAGATTTAGCCTTAAAATCTGCCCTGACAAATATTGAAGATCATGAAGAAGTAGCTTATAAAATTCTGGAAAATCTAATAAGAAAAAACAAAAAAATTTTGGAAAATAAATATAATATAAAAGTAAAAAAAGACATTTTAGAAACACTAAAAGAAATAGCAAAATCAAAAGGCAAATTAAAAAAAGGTGGTGTCTTGGATCTTGAATCTGCTTCCAGAATGATTGTAAATGATTGGCAAAAGGGAAAATTAAAAATATAAAAATAATAAATTACTTAATCCTGGCAACAGCTTTTTCTACAGGTTCAAAATCTTTCCAGCAAGTTTGGAACATGTTTTCCATTGCAGTTGTAAAATAAGGCGTATTTACCCAGACACCAAGATCATAGCTTGGATGAACTTCATCATCATTTAAAGCCATAAACATTATCTCTTTTCCGTCAACAAGCACAAATCTGGCCTGAACATTTTCATTATGCCTTATTTCTGCTATTTTGGAAACTTCTTGAAGTGCACCTAAATTTTCTTTGGAAACTGGCGCAGCTATCCTGATATTAACTCCTCTCTTTGCAAGCCTTTCTAGTTCAGGTTTTAATGCCTCAATTTTTCTTAAAACTCCCTTACTTGTAGTCATTATTGTAACGCTTTTCTTTGCATTTTTTATCATAGTTTCTAAATGTGTGTACAAATTGTGTCTTCCCCTGATAGCTCCTGATAAATCACTTGCTTCAACAAACTCTATGCCTTGTTTATACAATAAATTAAGTTCTCCCAAGACATCACTGCCTTTCAAGTCTTCTAATTTTTTCACTTTTTCATCAGAAACTTGTTTAACTATTTTTTTAACCCTGTGAACAACTTCTAGTGGTTCAACAGCCAAATATTTTATTGGTTTGCCCAATTTCATTACAACAAACCCTTTTTTTTCTAAACTTTCTAAAACATCATAAGCCCTTGATCTGGGAACATTGCCAATGTCACTTAATTCACCAGCAGTGGAAACACCCCGAGAAAGAAGTGCAGTCCAAATCCTTACTTCATAAAGATTTAGCGAGAAATATTGTCTCAATTTATTTAAAAAATCATCTTTAACAATCATTATAAACCCTCCCAGGTATCACCTACTTTTTAACTACTCATGTACAATATAAACTCTCTTTTTTAACAACAAACTATTCCTACTTAGTTGTAGTTCGATACTACTATATAAATATTATTATGATAAAAGATTTGTATAGTATTAAATATATTTTAAACTGCAAAAATAATTTTTAGATTATCTCTTTCCTCTTTGCATTTTATAGATCTTTTCAACATCATTTATAGTATTTATTTCATTTAATGGCTTATCTTCACGTAAAAATAAGAATCTTGGAAAGCGCAGGGAGAAGCCAGAACTGCTTGTTGTACTTTTTTGAATTTCTTCATATCCGACTTCTATTACTATCTTGGGTTCAACAATAACTTCCTTCCCTTTTTCTTCTTTAATCAAAGGTTTAAGTAAATTAGTCATCTCTTCATAAGTCACTCCGTTTTCACCTTCTTTCTCCTTTAACCCAGTACTTACATCACCAATATTAAGAAACTTATTTCCAGATCTGCATGCAACAGTAAAACTAGTTAACCATCCAGCTCTCTTCCCTTCGCCAAAAAAACATTTTACAATTACTAAGTCCAGGGGCTCCAGAACATT
The DNA here is from genome assembly GCA_964513145.1 of Candidatus Woesearchaeota archaeon. Taxonomy (GTDB): domain Archaea; phylum Nanobdellota; class Nanobdellia; order SCGC-AAA011-G17; family JACPIM01; genus JAGWAC01. Next base: position 24,111 of record CAZELK010000006.1, on the reverse strand, counting down.
TTTTAATTTGCACCAGCCATCAACATATCTCCCTGGAACATATAAAGAATTAATATTTTTTAACATCAAACCTTCATTTCCGGATTTTAATGATTCCTTGAAAAAATTATTAAGTTCTTTTTCATTGTCACTAATAAGTTTTTTAGTTAATGCAATTTTTCCTTTTTTCCCTTTAACAATTTTCTCTAAAATATTTCTTCTTTCAATTAATGGAATTTGCATCAGGTTTTTTCCATTATAATATATTGCGTCAAAAATATTAACCTCAACTGGAAATTCATTGGCCATTTTCTCAATGTCATATTTTCTCCTTATTCTCTGTGAAATGCTTTGAAAAGGCAGATATTTTCCATTATCTTTGTCTATGCCAACAATTTCACAATCTAAAATAAACTCCTTTGCATCAACATTATCTTTTAGAATAGATATCACATCTGGGAATTGTTTTGTAACCTCTTCCATTCTTCTTGTGAACAATTTTATAATATTGTCTTTATTTTTATGTGCACTGACCCTAAAACCATCCAATTTAAACTCTGCTTGAACAGGTTTTCCCAGGGCCTCAAAACCTTCTTTAATGTTTTTTACTAAAATGGCAAGCATTAATTTTAATGGTTTCCCAAGAGTAATTGAAACTTCTTTTAATTTATTTTTTTTAGCTAGTTTTGCAACTTCCCCATAATCAATAATCAAGTTAAAAGAATCCTCAACTTCTTTGACATCAACATTAAATGCCTTGCTGATAGCATCCCGAATAATCCCTTCTTTAACTCCAACCCTCAAATCTTCTAAAATTGTTCTTGCAATAAACTTTGCTTCAATTGGTTTTGCATTTCCTAATAATTCTGAAACTAATTGTACTTTTTTATTTACAGTTCCTTCTCCTTCTAATTCAGCTAATTTTCTTATATTATGAAAAACTTTCTGAATATCTAAATTTTTAGAATCTAAGGTAGTTTGTTTTTTCTTTTTAATTAATTCTTCAGCAACTAAACCTAAATCTCCCTTTATATTCAATAATTTTTCAATTTCATCTTGGTTTACACCAGTAACAGAACTTAGGGCCTTCAACATAAGCCTGGAACTAAAACCTATTTTTCTCTCATCCAATTCAGGAAAAACACTTCCCTCAATTAAATAAACGATTAAGCTAAGTTCTTCAGTATCAGCCTCTTTAAAGAGTTTAGAAAGAATATCAACCTTCTCCAGTCTTTTTGTTGTGCTTCCTAATTCAAGATAATATTTAACTAAATAGCTGTATTCCATCAGAAAGAATTAAATATTTAATAAATTTAAAGCTTGTTATATGGATTTAGATCAGGCAATAAAAACTCGTCGCAGCATAAGAAAGTATCTTGACAAAGCTGTAGAATTTGAAAAACTAACTCTTTTATTGGATGCAGCAAGATATGCACCAAATTCTGGAAATCTTCAGGATTTTAGGTTTATAGCTGTAAATGATAAAGATAAAAAAAACAAGATTGCTGAAGCTTCTTTAAGACAATATTGGATGAATACAGCCACATTATTTATAGTTGTTTGCAGTGACATAAATAGACTAAAAACATATTACAAAAACAACTCAGAAAAATACTCTATTCAAAATTCTGCAGCTGCAGCAATCTTGATCTCATTAAAATCTGTAGATCTTGGTTTAGGTACGTGTTGGGTCGATGTTTTTGATCCAAAGGCAGTTTCTAGGATATTAAGAATAGATGAAGGAATTCAGCCACAAATAATCTTGACAATTGGTTATCCTTATGACAAGCCATTTAAAGAACCATTAAAAGTATCTCTAAAAAGGATTATATCTTTTAATAAATATGGAGACAAGACTGCTGAGGAAATTGGTTGGGGACAAGAAAAGCCAGTTGATAAAATAAAAAATATAATAAAAAGTTTATTTCAGAAAATAAAATCCAATCTAAAAAATATCATAAAAAAATAAAAAATTTACTTTCTAACTAATTTTACATAAATACTATTCGGATACAGTCTCTTTACTTTTATTGTACCTAAATATTCCTCATAATAGTCCTTGGTTATTTTTAAAGTATGAAAACCATCACCTAAACCAGAAACTATTTTTGGAGTAACTCCTTGATAAGTTCCGTCAATATAAATCTTGGCTCCAAAAGGCTCTGATCCGACAAATAAAGTGCCTAAACTGGCATCTAATTTTGCTATAATGTCTTTTCTCTCATTTTCTTTTATTTCAACATTAAATGTTTTTGAATCATAGCCTTCCTTTTCAACTCTAACAATATATGAACCAGTATTTAATCCTAGTAAATTTGGTGTAACACCCTGATAAACATCATCAACTAAAATTTTTGCATCATTAGGTTCAGTTTCTACATACATGCTTCCAGAATTCTTATTGTCTAAATTAGCAAATAATTTATCATTTTGTCCAGCTTTTATTGCTTTCGAGGTAAAAAAATCAGCGAAATTATTTTTTCTTATTTTTATATCATAAACTCCTTCAAGTAAAGATATTTTTTTTGGTGTGATTCCTGATAATTCATTATTTATGTAAATATCAGCCTCTTTAATATTTGAGTCGATAAATAAACTTCCCTCCCCAATTTTTGTTAAATCAAGTCTTATTACATTATCTATATTAGCTTCTAGATTTATTTTTTCTTTTAAATTATAATATCCAATTTTCCTCAATTCAATTTCATATAATGTCGGATCTAAGGCAGTTAATGTTAATGGCGTTTGTCCAATATAATTTCCAGAAATATAAATATCAGCCTTTGGAGGATAAGAATTTATTGTTAATTCAGTTGGCAAATCTTCAAAATATTTATTTTCTGTCTTAACTAAATGAGTATTTCCAGTTATTTCCAAATTAGTAGATAAAAAGCCTATGCCAAGAATTAAAAAAACCATTAAAAAAATCTTTGTTTCCTTATTCAAAAGTTTCACCTCTTATCTCCTTGTGTATAACTGTTTAAAAATAAAAAAAAGTAGCTAGTGCCTATGGCACTAGCAAGATTTAGCATGGGCATGGGGGAAAGTATGCCCAGGAGCTTAAAACCTTCTTGTAGCTGCAGTTAGCCCAACCATGTCTATCCCTAAATCAGGGCTAACTTTCACTCCAGGGTTAGCAAATTTTTTCTTGTCAACCCTTCCAAGAATATATGGGGAGTTTACGCCAGTTATAATAGTCATAACTCTTATCTTGCCTTTCATGCTAGGTTCAATTCTTGCACCCATGATAACATTAGCATCAGGGTCTAGACTCTCAGTAATTAATTCACCAGTTCTATTGACCTCATCTAAAGTTAAGTCATCTCCGCCAGTTATGTGTATCAAAGCGCCAGTTGCACCATCATAACTTACATCCAATAATGGGTTTGTTAATGCCCTTCTTGTTGCTTCCTCTACTCTTGAATCAGTATCACTTTCTCCAATACCAACAACAGATACATCACCATTGGACATTATTGCCTTTACATCAGCATAGTCTAAGTTTACTAATGATGGAACTGCAATTGTTTCAACAATACCCTTAATCATTGTAGAAATTAATTCATTTGCAACAGCAAATGCTTGTTGTATTGGTAAGTTTCCTGCAATACTCGTTAATCTGTTGTTGTCAATAACAATAACAGTATCACTAACTTCTCTTAATTGTTGTAAAGCAAATTCAGCTTTATCAACCCTGGCCCTTTCAATATCAAAAGGCATAGTAACAGTACCAATAACAATAGCCCCTTGTTCTCTTGCTAATTGAGCTACAACTGGTGCACTTCCGCTTCCAGTTCCTCCGCCCAAACCAGCGCAAACAAAAACCATGTCAGAACTTTTCAAAACTTCTTTTAAATCATGCAAACTTTCTTTAGCTGCTTCTCTTCCCTTTTCAGGAAATCCGCCGCAGCCTAAACCCCTTGTTAATTCTTTTCCAATTAAAATTTTGTAATCAGCACTTGAAATTTCAAGATGCTGTTTATCAGTATTAAGAGCTACAACCTCTGCTCCAGAAATACCCTTCTTATGAAGCCAAGTAACAGTATTACTTCCTCCACCACCACAACCTACAACCTTAATGTTGGCTACACCAACATGAACATCATCCATACCAAATTCTTTAGTATTTTTCAAAGCCTGGTTTACAAAACTTTCCATCATATTAACTCTCCTCCCCACTTTTTTATTTTTGATCTTGATATATATACTGAACCACAACAAAGTTTATATTATAGTTCATAATATATTCTTCTTAGAAATAAATTTTCAGGGTTTAATGATTAAATGATTTAAACTCAAGCCAAAGAAAATAAATCTAATTAGTTTAGAAATAAATTAGCCAAATTTCATTTCAAACACACTAAGTTGATTTTAACGCCAATTAAAATCAAACACACGAAATGAACTTTTTAATTTAATATTATTTATTTACTCTTTCTGAATATATAAATATTTTTGAAGTAGAAGATATAAGTTTGAAAATATATTTTCTAGTAAACATATTAACTCAATTTTATAAAAGTTTAAAATAATATAATTTTTATACTTGTAATTTTATTTAAAATAAATGCAGAATTTTAATTTGGGCGACTTAATAGAGATCAGCACAAATAAAGGGGTATTAAATGGGGCATTTGTTCCATCAGAAAATAAGGAAATTATTGTAATAAAGTTGTCTTCAGGGTATAATATTGGAATTCTAAAAAAGAATATTAAATCTATAAAATTAATAAAGAAATTTGAAGAGAAAAATCAGGAACAGCAAAAGATCCAATTTAAAAAAGAACTAAAAACAATTTCTATTCTTCATACTGGTGGAACAATCTCAAGCAGGGTTTCTTATGAAACTGGGGGTGTAATATCAAAATTTACCCCAGAAGAAATCATTGCAATGTTTCCCGAGCTTCAAAAAATAGCAAATATAAAATCAAGGTTAATCAGCAGCATGTTCTCAGAAGACATGAATTTTAATCACTATAATATTATAGCAAAGGAAATTGAAAAGGAAATAAAAGAAGGGGTTGACGGCATAATAATAACTCATGGCACAGACACATTAGCCTTCACATCAGCATCATTAACATTTATTCTGGAAAATTTAAATGTCCCGGTAATTTTGGTAGGTTCTCAAAGAAGCTCAGACAGGGGTAGTACTGATGCAGCATTAAATTTGATATCTGCAGCGAATTTTATAGCAAAAACAGATTTTCAGGGCGTTGCAATTTGCATGCACGAATCAACAAATGATGATAACTGCTTGATAATGCCGTCATTAAAAACAAGAAAAATGCACACGTCATCAAGAGATGCCTTTAAAGTTGTTAATGATTCGCCAATTGCAAGAATTAGTTCAAAAGGCAATATTACATTCTTAAAGCCGCATGTTAAAAAAGAAAATAAATCTTTAAAATTAAATCTATTTAATTCTAAATTGAAAATAGGCATTCTTAAATCACACCCAAATATGATTTCAAAAGAGATATCTAATTACAGAAATTTTGATGCGCTAATATTGGAAGGTTTTGGTCTTGCAGGTAATTTTCCAATAAATGAAATTGACAAATACACAAAAGAAAATAAAAAAATATACAATGAAATAAAAAAATTAGCTAAAAAAATTCCTGTAATAGCTACCTCCCAAACAATTTACGGTAGAATAAATATGAATGTTTATTCTACAGGTCGTTTATTGCAGGAAGCAGGAGTAATAGGAAATTTACTGGATATATTAACAGAAACTGCTTTTATAAAAATAGCCTGGCTTTTAAGCAATTATCCTAAAAATAAAGTTAAGGAATTATTTCATGAAAATTTACATGGCGAAATATCAAAAAGAACAGAAATAAATTAATAAATTTTCTCAGGAGATTTTTCTAAGCCTGCACAAAACTCTTTTGCAGACCTATAACTTCCTTTTAAAGCTTGTTCCTTAAATAAAGCATATAAATCAGGACCTATTTGAACCTCTTTATGTTCACATCTGGAGCCATGTACATTTAAAACAACAAACTTCTCCTTTGAAAAGCCAATTTGCTTCCTTGTAAATTCTTCCCCATCAATAGTTGTTAAAAATTCTAAACTATAAACTTCCTTTAACTCAGAATCTCCAAGTTCGCAATCACCTGTACCCCCACCCATAAATTATTCGTGATAAGATTAATATAAAAAGATTTGTGTTCTAGAACTATTAATTTCGTAAAATTTCCGACTTCTCCGAAAATTAATACAAGACAACCAAAAATCTTTCGGACTAAAATTGATTTATAAGGCTTATAACAACATTTTAACAACAGGACAAAACTACTAGACAAGACAAAGACCAGCCTGCAGTTTATATAATAACTTACCTACCATTATTAAATGTCTAAAAATAAATTTGATTTATTTAAACTTCATGATAAAAAAGTAGATATCTCGCCAAAAAGTTGGATTTGTTTTAAGGGAAAGAATTTAAGAAAGAGTTTTATGGGTTTATTCAACCAAATAATAGAAGAAAAGCAATTATCAAAGAAGGAGTTATCTAGAATTATTAAGAATAGATTAAAATGTAGTTTAGGACCAATTGAAGAAATAATTTATAATGATCGCGAATGGATTCCAATTCCCTTATTTGAAATGGTCATATCCTTATGTAAAGCTCCCAAATACTTTAATTTAATAAATGAAAATGTTGAATATATTAAATGTAATAGTAATAAGTCGAAACCAATAAAAGCTGTTAAAACTATTAATATAGATCTAGCGAAAATTTGTGGAGCGCATGCAGCAGACGGCAATATATGTAATAGGATAGGAATAGAAATTAAAGATTCAAAAATTAAAGAAGATTTAATTAAAATTTTAAAAAATAATAATTACGAATTTAAAATATTTAAAACAAAAAAGGCTTTAAGAATTAGACTAAAAAATACACACTAAAAAATACAATATCAATTATTCCTAAAGAACTATATAAATTTAGAGAAAATAAACAAATTACTTTAACAATATCCAACGCTATAAATATTACAGAAGCGTATGAGAGTTCAATGCTAAAACTTCAAGGTTGGATTTTTCATATATTTGGAATAAAATCGAAATTAAAGAAATGTAAGAAAAAGAAAGCCTTTAGAATTGATTTAGATAATAAAATTGTTGTTAGATACTTAAATAAATTTTTGGGCTTTCCTTTAGGTGAGAAAACGTATACTGTAACAGAACCAAAATTGATTAAAAATTCAAATTTAAAATTTCGAATTGCCTTTTTATGTGGCTTTATGACTTTTGAAGGGCATGTACTTAGAAAAACAAGAAATATACAAGTTTCGTGTAAAAGTAAAAAAATAATCAGGGGATGTCATGAGATATTATCTAAACTATTACCAATGAAAAAAATAAAATTAGATAATTATGGTCGATGGATTTGCATATCAAAATCTTTAAATAAAAAGAACTTAGTAAAAGCATTATCTTTTTTTGAAAAAGATACTATGAAATGGGATAGATTAAGTAATAAAGTAAAAAATGCTAAATTATAAAGAATTAGGTTTACGTATTGGTCTAGAAATTCACAGGCAGATTGAAACTCATAAATTATTTTGTGAATGTCCTTCTTTGACAAATACAGAAAAAGTAGACCATACAATTAAAAGAAAATTAAAAGCTTCTGCCGGAGAATTAGGGGGAATAGATATAGCTGCTTTATATGAAACACAAAAAGATAAAATCTTTATATATGAAATTAATAAAGACACAACTTGTTTAGTTGATTTGGACGAATCCCCGCCCGAAAAATTAAATAAAGAAGCACTAAAAGTTGCTTTACAGGTTGCTATTTTAACAAATGCAAAAATAATTGATGAAATTCAAATAATGAGAAAGGTTATAGTTGACGGTTCTAATATTTCTGGTTTCCAAAGAACTACTTTAATCGCAATTAATGGTTCTATAAAAACTTCAAAAGGGGAAGTAAAAATTCCCACAATTTGTTTAGAAGAAGAAGCGGCTAAAAAAATAAAACAAGATGAAAAATCAGTTATTTATAATTTAGACAGACTAGGAATTCCATTAATAGAAATAGCAACAGATTCAAGTATAAAAGATCCCGAACATGCAAAAGAAATTGCTGAATATTTGGGGATGATATTAAAATCAACAGGAAAATTTAAATCTGGATTGGGTTCAATAAGACAGGATGTGAATGTAAGTATTAAAGACCATCCAAGAGTAGAATTAAAAGGTTTTCAGGATTTAAGAGGAATTCCAAAAACAATAGAAAATGAAATAAATAGGCAATTAGAAAATATAAAAAATAAAAAAGAATTAAAAGCAGAAGTTAGAAAAGTTGAGCCGGATTTCACATCAACATTTTTAAGACCAATGCCAACAGGCTCCAGAATGTATGTTGAGACAGATATAGTTCTAATAAGAATAACAAAAGAGTTATTGTCTCAAATTGAAATACCAGAATTACTAACAGAAAGAGCAATAAATTTCGAGAAAAAATATAAAATAAACGAACAGCTTGCAAGAGAAATTTTGGAAGAAAGCATACCTTTTGACTATTATTCTGAAAAATACTGTCTAAATCCAAGTTTGATGGCTGAGTTATTGGTTGAATATCCAAAAGAAATAAGAAGAAGATTTAATGTCAGCCCAGAAAAATTATCACAAAAAGATTTTGAGTTTATTTTTAAAAATCTCCAAGAAAAAAGAATAACAAGAGAAGCTGCAAAAGAGATATTATTGGACTTAGCCCAAGGCAAGCACATTGATTTAAATAAATATAAACAAATTAATGTAAAAGAAGTAGAAATAAAATTAAAAGAATTAATAATTAAAAATAAAGGAGCTTCATTTTCAGCTTTAATGGGCGAAGCAATGAAAACATTTAGAGGCTCAATTGACGGAAAAAAACTTTCTGATTTATTAAAAAAATTATTAAAATAATTCTAAACTAAACATAGTAACGTTTATATAATTAAACATTATTAAACATAATATGGCAATAAAAACTATCACTGTAACAAAGGAAGCTTATGAAGCCCTTAGATCATTAAAAGCCCCAAGAGAGAGTTTTAGTGAAACAATTATTAGAGTTTCAAAACGTAAGCCCCTTAGCAATTTTTTTGGTATTTTATCGGAAGAAAAAGGAAGAAAACTGGAAAACTCAGTTTACGAATTAAGAAAAAAACGTAATGAAACACATAGACTAAGAATAAAGCAAATTGTTAACAAATTTAAAGAAAAATAAAAATGGCGTGCTTAGAAACAAGTTTTATAATTGATTTGTTGCAGGGAAAAGAAATAGTAAAAGCTTTAAAAGAAGAAATTGACAGAACAGAAACAAGATTAACAATCGCAGCTCCTTCAGTTATGGAACTTTGGACAGGCGCTTTAATCTCTGGTCAATCAGAAAAAGAAAAATCTAAAATAATAGAACTTTTACAATCATTAGAGATATTAAATTTAGATGAGAAAAGTGCAAAAGAAGCTGCTGAAATAGAAGCTGAACTTATACAAAAAGGTTTAACAATAGAAACAGAAGATATAATGATTGCTGCAATTGCTCGAATAAATAATGAAAAGCTTATAACTGGGGATGCTCATTATGCTAGAATAGTTAATTTGAGAATTCTTAAATATTAAAATAATTCTTAAAAATAAATTCTTTGAACTATATTTTCCAGGATTAAAAAGTTTATAATGTTTCAATATAAATAACTGACTTCGCCATTATTTATCTCAATTCAAAACTTTATAAAAAAGGTTTTAATCCATTAGCAAAAGATTAAATAAGTAAAACATTTCAAAAACTTAAAAATGAGTGAGAATTCATTAGAAACTAAAATAAATTTTTATAAAGGAAGAATCTCAGAATTTGTAGATAATGTGAGTTTAAAGTCTTTGGAAAGCAATGCATTTCGAAAATCCTTATGCTTGTGTCCAATGTTAAAAATTAAAACAAGGGAAAGGGATTTCCTGCAAAAAGTAATTTTTCTTTATGACTTAATAAAATTATATAAATGTTGTTTTTATGATAATAAAAAAAGAAGCGAAAATGACAATGAATATATTATCAAATTTTCTGGAATACCTGAAGAAATAAAACTAAATTTCCCAAAAAGAGATGACAGATTTTTTAGAAATGGTCTGTCTAATCTAATTTATGGAGTCTCCCATATTCAGTTTAGGGATGCTGAAAAAGAAATGAAAAATGGGCTTAAATTTTATAAGGAGGCATACGAGTTCTGGTCAAAAGAAATAGCTCAGGGCGCATAATTCAACCGCAAATGTTATAAATTCTTGTTATCACCAAATTTTTAATGGATCGTATTTTTATATCGGAAATAAATGAAAAATTAAATGATAAAAAAGTCCTTGTAAAAGGATGGGTTTCTGAAATAAGGTCTTTAGGTAAAGTCCAGTTTATTTTATTAAGAGATAAAACTGGTTTAATTCAATGTGTTTCTCATAAAGAAAATATAAATGAAAATTTGTTCAATAAAATTCACAAAATATCAATAGAATCTGTTGTTGAAATCGAAGGAAAGGTAAAGACAAGCAAAGAAGCAAAAAAAGGTTATGAAATTTCAGTTGAAGATTTAAAAATTTTATCAGAATCACTAACTCCTCTGCCTATAGACACATCAGAGAAATCAAAAACATTAATAGATAAAAGATTAGACTATAGATTTTTGGATATAAGAAGACCGCAAATTTCAGCAATATTCAAGGTAAGATCAAAAGTTTTCAATATAGTTTCTAATTTTTTCGAGGAAAAAGGATTTATTTCTATTAATACTCCAAAAATAACAGCTGGTGGTGTAGAATCTGGAGCTGAACAATTTAGTATTGATTATTTTGGTAAAGAAGCATTCCTAACACAAAGTCCGCAAGTTTACAAGCAGATGTTCGTAGTTTCAGGCATGGAAAGGGTCTATGAGATTGGTGAAGTTTTCAGGGCAGAAAAATCCCATACAACAAGGCATTTAACAGAATTTACTGGTATAGATATTGAAATGGGTTTTATTAAAGATGAAAACGACGTTATGGATGTTCTTGAGGAGTTAATGAAATTTGTTCTGGCAAGTGTAAAAGAAAAATGCAAAGAAGAATTAGATTTGTTAAATGTAAAAATTGATATTCCAAAACAAGTCCCAAGAATTACATTGGAAGAAGCAAAAAAACTAATAGAGAAAAAAGGAAAAAAATTAAAAGAAAATGAAGATTTAGATTCAGAGGGCGAAAAATTAATTGGCGAGATAATAAAAGAAAAATATGATTCAGATATGGTTTTTATTACACTATATCCTTGGGAGAAAAAACCATTTTATCAAATGCGTTCAAGTTTAAATAAAAAAGTTACAAAATCATTTGATTTAGTTTACAAAGGTGTAGAAATTTCTTCAGGCTCACAAAGAGAAAATAATTATAATATTTTAAAAGAGCAGTCTAAAGAAAAGGGAATAGATCTAGATAAAATGTCTTTTTATGCTAATATTTTCAAATACGGAACTCCCCCTCATGGCGGAGCAGGTATTGGTTTTGACAGGTTAATCCAGAGAATGTTAAATCTGGAAAATGTACGTGAAGCAATATTGCTCCCCCGCGATCCAGAAAGATTAACACCGTAATGTTTCAATATTATTTATCTTTCTTCAATCCATCTACAGTTTTATTAAACCATTCTATTTGTTTGTCTGATAATTTTCCAAATCTGATGTAATTGATTTTTATTGATCTTAAAAACGCATTATTTTTATAAAAGTCCTCAGGTATTTCAAACATCTTTTTCATTTTGGGGTCTTTTATATCTTTATGCAGTTCGTCTTTTTGGCAGTCGTAGCACAAAGGAAATTTTGTATTCTGGGTTACAATAACCATATTATTTTTGCAGCGCATGCATCTTTGTTTATATCTAACCATGATAATAAGACATATTTTACATTTAAAAATTTATCACTTAGAAAGTTATATAAATATGACAAGTATTATAAGTAAAATGCGGAAAGAGGTAGTAATCTTATTAATGTTATTTTTAATAACTGGTTGTACACCTAAAACAGAAAATAAAATGAACAGCATAGTATTATTGGAAACATCTGTTGGTAATATAAAGATAGAATTATTTGAAAATACAATGCCAATTACATCTGATAATTTCAAAAAATTAGTTAATTCAAAATTCTATGACGGAGTTATTTTTCATAGGGTTATTCCGAACTTCATGATTCAGGGCGGTGATCCAACTGGAACAGGAAGAGGCGGTCCAGGGTATGTAATAAAGGATGAATTTACAAAAAATAATAAAAATAATCGTGGTACTATATCAATGGCAAATGCAGGTCCTAATACTGGTGGCAGTCAATTTTTTATAAATACAGTTGATAATAATTTCTTAGATGCAAAACATCCAGTATTCGGTAAAGTAGTTGAAGGTATGGATGTTGTTGACAAAATAAGTAATGCAAAAAGAGACACAAGCGATAAACCTTTAACTGATGTAGTAATAAAAAAAGCTAGTATAATTTAAAAAAGGAGGATATGTAAAATGATGATGGGATGTAAAAAATGTAGAAAGCTATGTGGTGTTCTATTTTTAGTTGTTGGTGTCTTATTTTTATTAAAAGACCTTAATGTATGGACTTTTTGGAATATCCAGTGGTGGTCAGTTTTATTTTTGCTAATTGGATTCGGATCAGTAGCAATGTGCCACTGCCCAGAATGTCAGGCATGTATGGGTATGGAAAAACCTTCTAAACGAAGGTAATTTTTATTTTATTTTTTCTAATATTTTTTTCTCAATGCTTTTTGGGTCTGCTTTGTCTTTTAATTCCCTTAAAATTTGTCCGATTAAGAAATGTAAAGCCTTGGAATTTCCCATTTTATAATCTTCAACAGATTTTTTATTTTTGATCAATATAGTATCAACAGCCTTGTCAAAATTCTCTATTTTTTTAAAACCTAGTTCTTTAATTAATTCATCAGTATTTTTATTGCTCAAAACAAGTCTTCTCAGCAATAAATCACCCATCCTTGATGTTAAATCTTTTTTTCCAATTAATTTTAATAAATTAATAAAATTATCCAAAGTCAATTTGCTGTCTTTTAATTTCAAATTATTATAATTAAGGACTTTCTTTAATGTAACTGTAATAAAATTTATAGCTAGTTCTTTGTCAATTTTTTTAACACTTTCTTCGAACAAGTCGCAAATTTCTCTTTCAGAAGCCAGAATACTGGCTGTATTTGCACTAATTTTATATTTTTCAATTAATCTTTCAATTTTCTCAGTTGGTAGTTCTGGTATAGTTTCTTTAATTTTTTTGATTAATTTTTCTTCAACAACAATCTTCGGCAAGTCAGGATCAAAAATATATCCATAATCTTCTTCAAATTCTTTTTCTCTTAATGGGATTACTTTATTGCTAAAAGAATCATAATGCATTGTTTCTTGTTTAAATTCTTCATTTCTTCTTAATTTGCCTTTCTGCCTTAAAATTTCAAACCCGATTGCCTTTTCTACAGCTTTAAATCCAGTAATATTTTTTATCTCAACCCTTTTTGTTCCTGGCAATGAAACATTAGCATCAACCCTTGTTGTAAATTTTTTAGAGTCATAAATTTCTAGGTAATCAATTATAGTTGCTAATTGTTCTAGAAATTCCCTGGCTTCTTGAGCAGAAGTTAAATCAGGTTCTGTAACAATTTCACATAAAGCAACCCCAGATCTGTTATAATCAATTAAGCAATATTCAGAATCAGAAATAGTTTTTGGATATTGTATAGAAGCCGGATCCTCTTCCAAATGAATTCTCTTTATTCTGATTATTTTATCTTTAAATCTGACATGTCCATTTATGCATAAAGGATATTCATATTGTGTTATTTGATAATTTTTGCTCATGTCTGGGTAAAAATAAGTTTTTCTTGAAAAGTAATTTTCTTTATTTATTGTACAATTTAAAGCCAATCCCAATTTAATTCCTAATTCAATTGCTTTGTTATTGATTACTGGCTTGCTTCCAGGATGTCCCAAACAAAGTGGACATAAGGATGAATTGGGTTTGCTGGAATCACTCGAACATCCGCAAAATAGCTTGCTCTTTAAATATAATTGCAAATGAATTTCTAAGCCTATTTTAGCATTATCTGACTCTTTCATAAAAATCTCCAATGCTTATTATTTTATTTTCCTGCAAATGATCTGCAATAAAATGCAAACCAACTGGTTTATTTTTTAATACAGGTACTGAAATCATTGGGAAACCGCACAAATTCGGTCCAACAGTTAAAACATCACTCATATAATTTTCTAAAGGAGTTAATTTTTTTATATCCGAAAACTTTGGTGGTAATATTGGCATTGTTGGAGTTAACAAAACATCAAATTCTTTGAATAATTTTTTAAATTCCTGCGTAATCAAAGTTCTTAATTTTAAAGCCTTAATATAATAAGCTTCCCTATATCCAGCCATCCTCATAAAAGTGCCTAATAAAATTCTTCTCTTGGCTTCTTTTCCTAAAAATTCTTCTCTTATTGAAGAAAAATATTCATTAAAAGTTCCTTTCAATTCTTTGCTCATGCCATATCTTATGCCGCAATATTTAGCTAAATTTGTAGACGCTTCACACATTGCTATAATATAATAAGTGCTTAAACACAAATCACTGGATTTAAAAGAAACTTCTTTGGTTTTTATGCCGTTGTCCTCTAACTTTTTCACCCCATTCCAAAATTCTTTTTCAACATTTTTATTTAATCCAGAACAAAATTCTTTTATAATTCCTATTTTTAATTTTTTGCAATCTTTTCCAAGATAATTTTCATAATTTTCTTTTTCCTTATTAATAGAGGTACTGTCTTTTTCATCAAAACCAGAAATAGAATTTAATAGTCTGACACTATCATTTACAGATTTGCCAAAAACACCAATTTTATCTAGGGAATTGGCATAATCAATTAATCCATGTCTGGAAATTAACCCGTATGTTGGTGTAATCCCAACAACACTGCAAAATGCAGCTGGACAAGATATGCTCCCCCCAGTGCTTTCAGCTATAGAAGCAGCACTAAATTTGCTGGCATAAGTATAACCAGCCCCGCCACCAGAACTACCCCCACAAGTTTTAGTTTCATCCAAGGGGTTTTTTGGTATTTCATAAGCGCAATTTGTAGAAAAACTTCCAAAACCAAACTCATCCATGCTAGTTTTTCCAATTATAGAATATCCTTTTTTCCCTGCCAGTTCAATTACAGTCGCATCAAAAACAGGATAATAATCTTCTAAAATTTTAGATCCCGCTGTTGTTCTTAATCCCTTTGTGCAAATATTATCTTTAACAGAAATAATCTTAGTTTCATTTTTTGGCAAAGCTTTTTCATTAAAAAGATTCTCATTAATTGTAATAAAGAAATTATATTTTTTATTTAATTCTCTTGCTTCATTTATAGCTTCTTCAGTTTTCATAAAATCTTTGGTCCTTTAAAAAATCCTTTTTCTTTGTGCTTGGCATTTAGAAATATTTCTTTTTCATCTAAACTTTTTTCTATATTATCTTCTCGAAAAACATTTTCAACTCTAACAGGTTGGACACTTAACTCAACATTGTCAGTATTAATTTTGTTTAATTTGGAGAGAGTATCAATTATGTCTTTAAAATCTTTAATAAATTGTTCTTTCTCTTCGTCTTTTAAATTTAATCTGGATATTTTGGCTACTTTTTCTATAAGCTCTCTATCGATCTTCATATTAGTTTTAAATTAATTGCAAGGGGTATTAAAATCTTATCCTAAACAGAAAATAATATAAATAAGCCATAAATCGGATTAGCATGACAATGGAACTTAAAATTGATTATGAACCAAGAACTAATTATACATTGGGAAAAATCACTGGTCTTATTAAAGGCGAGAGTAGAGAAGCAAGTAAAGCCCTTACTATCCACATCTCTTATGAAGAATTAAAAAGAGAAATAAACAAAATTTTTCAAGAAAATCGCTGTAAGTGTATATTTTATTCATTAACCATATCAGAGCAAGCTGTAGATGAACTAGGTTCAGATAAAGTCGGTCTTTTAGAGTCTTTAGTCAGGGTTCAGAATTTTATTTTTTGATTCTCTTATAAACTATTAAACCAATTATTGCAAATACTATGCTAAATAACTGCCATATTGTTAAGCCAAAAAATTTTGGCTCATCTCTAAAGAAA
This sequence comes from Candidatus Woesearchaeota archaeon, assembly GCA_964513145.1. Taxonomy (GTDB): domain Archaea; phylum Nanobdellota; class Nanobdellia; order SCGC-AAA011-G17; family JACPIM01; genus JAGWAC01. The sequence goes on along the minus strand of CAZELK010000006.1, from coordinate 7,939 downwards.
TCAGTGATAACTCTTAAAACAGAATAAAAAATAATAAAGTTAATTAACAAAACTCCGTTTTTAGTTTTTATTTTTCTAGTTCTAAATAAAATTAACAATAAAATAAAATGGGAAAAAGAAGCATAAATTTGATAAGGGTGCCTGCAGTCAGAATAACCTTCAAACAAGACACACCAAGGTAAATTTGTAACTGTGCCGACAATTTCCCCGTTAATAAAATTTGCAATTCTGCCAAAAATTAAGGCAATCGTGGTTGGAATAACTAAATAATCGCCAAGTTTAAAAAAATCAATTTGCTTTCTTTTGCAGTAAAAAAACCCGGATAATAAGACTCCGATTAAGCTGCCAAAAAAACTCATGCCCCCATGCCATATTTTAAAAAATTCTAATGGTTCATTAATTAATGTAAAGGGCTCATCAAAAATAAAATAAAATAATCTCGCACCAAAAATAACGCCAAAGAATAAATATAAAAGTAAATCATAAATATTATCATCAGTTAAATTTAATTCCTTTTTATTTTTCTTTAAAGTGTAAAAAACAAGTAAAAATCCAAGAAGATAAACTAATCCATAATATCTTATTTCAAAAAATCCGATTTTAAATAATACTGGATCTATATTATTTACAAACATAATATTAAGTATAAATTAGCACTATAAAAAAACTTTGTTTAAGTTGTATCAATTAAGACTGCTTATTTTTTTATATTAAACTATTTTTATAAGCTAGGAAAATATTATTATCATTGCAGTATTCACCAAGAAATGAAAGGTACAATAATTGTAATAATTTAAAGGGATAGATATAAAAAACTATTGCATTTGGTTATTTTATGGCAAAACCAAAGACGCAAAAGTTTGAGGCAAAAATAGAAGTTTCTCTTGCAGAAACAGAAGTATATAATACACACATCTGTGCAGATATAAACGGTTCAGAAATAGTTTTATATTCAACTAATATTGTTGCCCAGCCAGGTTTAACACCAATTAATGCAGCATACTTATCATTCTTGGATTATATAAATAGGGGGTTATTTTCAAATTTATCTGGAAGAGACAGGCTTATTTTTGAGTCTTTTGTAGAACAGAGAAAAAGAAATTCAAGAGAAGCTGTAGAAAAGATTAATATTTTAAAGGGCCGCGATTTTGGCGAAGTCTTGGAATATAAAGTTGAATTGCGTCAAAGCCAAAATTAAAAAGATTTATATATTTAAAATATAAAAAGTCATTTATGAAAAAGATATTTTTAGTTTTAATTATTCTCTTAGTGTCAGCCATCTTAATATCTGGCTGCAAAAGTTCTGATCAACCAAATACTCAAGAGCAAATTTCTCAGCCAGTTGATGTCGAGAAAAAAGGCGACACAAAAGGAGTAAGTGCTGGTGGAGATAATGCGCAAGTTATAATAAAAGGTTTTAAATTTGTGCCAAATGAGCTTCGTATTAAGCCAGGTACAACAGTTACATGGAGAAATGAAGACAGCGCAACTCATACAGTTGAATCTGTGGATGGCTCATTAACATCAGATGAACTACAAACAGGAGATACTGTTTCTTTTACATTTGACAAGCCAGGTAAAGTAGATTATATATGTGGTATTCACACATCAATGAAAGGCTCAATAATTATAGAGTAAAATGAATAAATTATATTCAAACATTATTTTTTCTATATTAATAACTCTGGTTATGAATGGTTTAGACATTGCTTATCATTTGGCAACTGATTGGGCTGTTCATCTTAATTATGTTGCAATAAAATTAACACTTATATTTCTAACAGTATTTTTAATAGCGCAATTTATAGGCAAAGGAAAAGAAGAAGGAATAGTAACAAGCATTTCTGGCCCATTTATTTTTTATATTTATTATTTATTTGCAAACCCAACTATTAACAGGGAATTATTTCGTGTTGATGAACAGTTTTGGTTCTTTTTCATGCATTCGTTTTTCATGTTAATAGCATATTTTTCTGCTTTAAAATTGGTTAAAGCCGAGGAGTGGTTAAAGAAAATAAGTTTTGTTATTTTAGCTAGTTTTGCTTCTCTAGCCTTAGATGCAATTTTTATTATATCAAGATTTAAGTTGCAAGGAATTGGTGAGGAAGAAGCCGCAGCATTAATGACTTTTAATTTAATTACGCCATCAATTTTAGCCTTTGTAATTGCATCACTTATAAGTCTTATATTTTTTAAAAAGAGATATTCTGGTCTTATATTTGGTTTAATTGCAGCAATCGTGATATTTTTATTTTCAAGTGATTTAATTCACGCTGTTTCAGCTTTTATAATTTCAAATATTATCTATTATTTTATTATTACATATAAACTAGAAAATTATAGCAACCCAAAAATAAATAAAGTTTTATGGTTAATATTAGGCATTATATCATTGGGTTTAGGTAGTTTTTATGAATTTGTTCCAAGAAAGACAATTAAATTAATTTCTGAATTCTTAATATTTGACATAACAATATTTAATTATAGGATAAGGCAAAATGATATAATATTAATTGCAACTATATTGATTATCATAGGTCTTGTAAGTTTCTATAAAGTTTATAAGTTAAATAAGAATTCCAAATAATATCATAATGTTTAATAAATTCTAAATTTTACAGCCATAAATCACAGTTAAGAGAAACGCCCAGGGGAGGACTCGAACCACCGACTTCATGGTTAACAGCCATGCGCTCTACCTGTTGCTCCAATTCCTAAATATAGGAAAAGTCTGAGCTACCCGGGCTTAATATTTCTTCCCTAAAATATATTTATAAAGTTTCCTAGTTTTAAATTTTTTTGAAATGGAACCAGTTTTTAATGAAATAAAACAAATTTTAAACTCTAAAAATATAAGCTATAAATTATTAGATCATGAGCCTACACCGACATCCAAAGATTCTGCTAGGGTTCGTGGAACTACAGAAGATCAGGGGGCTAAAGCAATAATCTTGAGATCTGAAGGGGAATTTATTTTATGTGTCTTGCCTGGTAATGAAAAAATAGATCTAAAAAAATTAAGATTAATTATCAATAAAAAAAGTCTAAGTCTGGCTACAAAAGAAGAAGTAATTAAAGTCACAAATTGTGTTCCTGGTGAAGTTCCACCATTTGGAAATATATTCAAAATAAAAACCTTTGTGGATAAATCTTTGTTAAAAAATAAAGAAATAGCATTTAATGCTGGTTTAATGACAAAAAGCATTATCATGTTGACAATAGACTTTTTAGAGCTGGTTAGCCCAGTTATTGAAGACTTTATTGAATAAATAACTATAAAAACTCGGATTTTAGTAACTTTATATGCAAACAGCTACTTTAGAGGCAGTTACAATAAAATTAGAATTATTTGGAAAAAGTATTTACAGGCTTTTGGGAGAAAGAGTAATTGCTGATGAAAATGGCAACATAACATTTTCATATTCTAATCTTCCTGAAGAGGTAAAAATAACCAGAAAAAAAATTCTTCCAGCATTAGAAAATAAGAAATCAAGACACCAAAAATTTGATTTTTACGAGCTTTCATTTTTAGAAGAGCATTCTCAATTGGCTATTGATCTTATTCTGGAGTCTGATGATAACTTGGTATATGCTGAAAAAAACTCAAAAAGGAGTTCAGGTAAATTTGATATTGACCATATTAGTAATAATGCAATCTCGACTAATTCTAATTATCTGGCTGCTTTTGTGCCTGAAAAATTTAAGTAATATTTTTAAACTTAAAATAAGGAATAATTTCTATGTTTATATCTATTAAAGAAGCACTTGAAAATAAAAAAGGCTCAGTAAATATCCGTGGTTGGGTTTATAGGGAAAGAAAACAGAAAGATCTTGTTTTTTTGATAATAAGAGATTCATCTAACATAATTCAAACAGTTGTAAAAAAAGACAATGTTTCAGAAAAAGAATGGGCTGACGCAAACAAATTGTTGATTGAAAGTTCAGTTGAAATTGAAGGTGAAATAAAAGAAGATAAAAGGGCTGTAACTGGTTATGAAATTCAGGTATCAAAATTAAATGTAGTTGGTTTTGCAGATGTTTTTCCGATTAATAAAGATCAAAGCGAAGAACTACTTTTAGATAACAGGCATTTGTGGTTAAGGTCAAGAAGACTAAATGCGATATTAAAAATAAGAAGCACAGTATTTGGATCAATACATGAATATTTTAGAAAAAATAATTATTTTGAACATCAAAGTCCATCATTTACTCCAAATGCTTGTGAAGGCGGCTCAACATTGTTTAAAGTTGATTATTTTGGAAAGCCAATGTACCTGACTCAGTCTTGGCAATTGTATGCAGAAGCAGTAATATTTTCACTCGAGAGAATTTATTGCATAGCCCCGTCATTCAGGGCAGAAAGATCAAAAACTTCAAGGCATTTAACAGAATATTGGCATGCTGAAGTTGAAGCTGCATGGTTGCATTTTACTGATTTAATGGATCTTGCTGAAGGCTTGATTAAACACATAGTAAAAACAGTTCTGGAAAAGAATATTGAAGAATTAAAAGTGTTGGAAAGGAATATTGAAAAATTAAAGCCAACTTTGGAAAAGAAATTCCCAAGAATAACTTATGATGAAGCCCTGGAATTATTAGATAAAAAACAAAATATGAAAGTAAAATGGGGCAAAGATCTAAGAACAATAGAAGAAGAAAAAATCGTTGCTTTATTTGATACCCCAATTTTTGTTACAAAATACCCAAAGGAAATTAAAGCCTTTTATATGAAGGAAGATGAAAAAAATCCAAAAACAGTTCTTGGTTTTGATTGTCTGGCTCCAGAAGGTTATGGCGAGGTAATAGGCGGATCTGAAAGAGAAACAGATCCAGAAAAAATAGAATCAAGGTTAAAACAGCAGGGAGAAAACCCAAAAAATTATACTTGGTACTTGGATTTAAGAAAATATGGTTCTATACCTCATTCTGGTTTTGGTATGGGTGTAGAAAGAATTATTGCTTGGGTTTGCAAATTAGATAATATTAAAGATGCAATCGCTTTTCCAAGAACTATGGTTAGATATACTCCTTAAAATGACAAATATGCCTTTAGAAGTCAGATTAAAAGTTTCATTAGAAGCTTCAAAGCATTTTGCAAAAGGTGAAATAATATCTTTTGAGCCTGGTGCTAATGATTTGGAGTCTAGGGATTTCTTGACTGGATACAATAGTAGAAATCTTGTTTTGTTTGCTTCAGGTTCTCAAATTGTTCTTTATGATAATAAAATATCATACCAGAAGATAGTAGATAAGGCTTTTTTTGAGGCAGAATTTAACACACCAATTAGGGAACTTGTTTATAAAAAACAAACTTAATTATGAAGTAATATTTCAGTATATTTTCCAGTGAAATATTTTTTAGAAATTCTTAAAATATCTTCTTTTGAAACTTTTTTGATTTTTTTAATATACTCATAGAACTGTTTGGCATCATTTTTATAATATTCCCAGTGTCCTAAAGAAACAGCCAGTTCTTTGGTGTCTTCATTTCTTAATAAAATTGTTCCCTCTAAAAAAATTTTTGCATCTTCAACTTCTTTTTCAGTTAAACTTTTAAGTTTAAATTCTTTTAATATTAATTCTCTGCATAGTTTGACATTTTTATGTTCTGTGCTCACATAAGCAGCAAAATATCCATAATTTTTATTGCATTCATGTATTGCACCAGTATTATAAGATAAACCCCTTTTTGTTCTAATTTCATTAAATAATCTTGAACTCTGGCCATAACCTAAAATAGCGCTTATTAAATCTAAAGCATAACTTTCATTATTGTCTATTGTTATTGTTTTAAATCCAATTATGTAGTAAGAATGGGAAACATGTCTCTTCTCTTCAATTTTATTTTGAAATTGCTGTTCATCTAAGAACTTTTTAATTCCAATTTTTTTTCGTTTTAAATCATTAAATGATTTTTTTAATTTATTCCCAGTTAAAGCGCTAAAATTCCCAGTCACAATAACACACATATTGTTTGGGATATAATACTTGTTAAAATAATTTATAATGTCCTTTCTTTTTATTTTATTCAGTGTTTCTTTAAAGCCAATTACAGGGTATTTAGCTGGGTGATTTTTATAAAGTGCTTTCTCAAATAACCCCCATTGATATGACTTTGGATCATCATTCCATAAATTCATTTCTTCCAAAATAACTTTTCTCTCTTTTTCAATAATCTTTTCTTCAAATATGGAATTTTTTAAAATATCTGAAATTATTTCCAGGGCTTTATCAAAATATTTGCTTAATATCTTTATATAAAAAAATGTTGTTTCATGGCTCGTAAACGCATTAAACTCACCGCCCAAGCCTTCTATTTCTTTGACAATTTCTATATTAGTTCTGTTTTTTGTGCCCTCAAAAATCATATGTTCTAAAAAATGAGAGATTCCCCTAATATTATTATCTTCATTATTTGACCCTGTCTTAACACAAACGCACAAAGTAATTGAGTTGCTTTTTGTATGCTCAAGAATTAATGTCATGCCATTATCAAGTAATACTTTTTTCATCAAATAAAACATATTTAAATATGTATAAAATCCTTTCTAATAAAATGAAATTAAAAAAATTTCAGCAGTTTATGGAAAAAGAGGATATAGACAACACCATACTGACAAATTATTCTGATCATCCAAATTCAAATTTTACTTATTTTACCCAGATACCAGAAATAAACGCAGTATTATTGATAAATAAGGATCCCACTCTTTATGTTTCCTCTTTGGAATTGTCAATAGCAGAGCAATATTCTAAAATTAAAAATATTAAAAAATTAGATAAAAACTTCTTGTTGGCATTAAGAGAATTAAATCCAAAAAAATCTGGAATAGACAAGGATGCAATAACATTAAACCAGTTTAAGAATATAAAATCAAAATTAAAAAAAGTAAACTTGGTCGACATTTCAAAAGAAATATTGGATTTAAGATTGCTAAAAACAGAAGAAGAAATTTCTTTAATTAAAAAATCATGTAATTTTGCAGATTTATTAGTTGAAAAAGCAATAGATTTTATAAAAAAGTCAAAGACAGAACTGGAAGTTAAAAATTTTGTGGAAAAAACAATTATAGATCTAAATTTAAAGCCGTCATTTCCGCCAATAATAGCTTCCAATATAAACTCAAAAAATCCCCACCATTTGTCAAATAATACAAAACTAAAAGGGTTTACTATAATAGATCTTGGTGTAAAATACAAAAATTATTGTTCAGATATAACAAGAACAGTATATCTGGGAAAACCAAAAGAAGAAGAAATAAAAATCTACAATAATGTGCTGGAAGTTCAGGAAAAAGCCATAAATAAGAATAGTCAGCCAAGAGAACTTAATAACAGTGCAGTTAAAGAACTTGGAAAATATTTAACCCATAGTCTTGGGCATGGTATTGGTTTGGATGTTCATGAATCGCCAAGTATCTCACAATTATCAAAAGACAGATTCAAGAATAAAATGGTTTTTACAATAGAGCCAGGTTATTACAATAAATTTGGAATAAGAATTGAAGATGACTTTTTGTATTCTGGTAATAAAAAAATACAGTTAACAAAAACACCAAAAGAATTTTTAAGATTATGAATTATTTTTGTTAAAATAGCCATTCGCCTTAAGCTCTTCATATAAAGCAATGCCTTTTTGTGTTACAATAAATGTAAATCTGGTTCCATTAGTTTCAACCAAACCTTCACTTTGCATCAATTCAATTAAAATATCATTATCTGAAATAGGTTTCCCACTTTCAACACTTAAAGCAATATAATTGGCAATAGAATCAAATTGTCTTTTCAATTCTCGTTTTTTAAATTGCTTTAATAAGGCAGTTTCAAGGTCATCTTTTTGCATAAAACTTACAAATCTTCATTATATAAAAATATTTCTAGATGTGGCTCTGGTGCAATCCTCTGATAATTATAATAAGATAATTTAGCTTTCTGTCTA
>CAZELK010000005.1:0-85487 GCA_964513145.1 Candidatus Woesearchaeota archaeon | reverse complement strand
TCCTTAACAACATCAATAAAATAATAGCAACATTTGAAAATTATTCTGTAAAATATCTGTCAGAAGTTCTAAATAAGTCAACAGAAGAATACAACAAATACTACAGAAACTCAAGCTTAAACAAAAACATAGAATTTTCTCTCCAGGAAATATCAAACACATTATCATTATTAAAAATCTTAGTGGCATATATTGAAAAAGATCTTTCAATAACAGATAATCAAAGAATCTTGCTTAGAAGAATTATAGCAAATACTTATGGTCAGTATTTTTCATTAAATACAAAGTTCCTGTATAATTTAGGTGTCAAAAGTAACATAAGAAAAATTGAGAAAATATATAATTTGGAAATAGAAAGAAAATTAACTTTGGAAGATGTAAACAATAAAATCATTTCTTTAAATATGACAAACAATGCTTATATTAAGTTATTAATTGGAAATTTAGTAAATAAGAAACCGCAGCAGACAGATGATATCAAAGATACTTTTTTGGATCTTTCTAAAAAAATATCAGTTAAAGACAGGGATTCTTTAAATGAAGCAATAGTTACTTTGACAGATCTGTCAAACAGCACATTGCCATTAAGAAAAAAATCACTTTTGGAATTAAAGACAAAATTAATTTAGAAAAATGAAACTAAAAATATTCACGTTTATAATAGTATTAATGACATTATTGCCTTTAGTTAGTGCACAATATTTCTATAACCAGGGTTTTGGTTCATTTCCCAGTTTGGGTATTGATTTTTCCCTTCCGGGAATTTTAAATTTTTATAATTCGAATTATGAATGGATAGACATCCTGTTAATATTTGGCTTATTATTGGGGTTGACAAAAAAACTTCTTGAAGACACACTTGGCAAGCCAACGCCAATTTTTCTTAGTTTGATACTGGCAATTGGTTTTGGTTTAATGGAAAGAAAATTTGATTTTAATCTTGGTTATTTCGGCCCAATAGTTCTTTTAATATTATTCTTGATTATTTCCCAATTAATCTTCAAGAAATTTGAAACACATAAAAAAGCGTCGATAATAGGTTCAATAATTACTGCAGTAATATTGGCTTCTTTATTTGGTCCTGCTTTAGGCAGTAGAATTTTTGATTTTCAAGGAGCAGATATATTGTCTTATGTGATAATTTTCGGTTTAATTGGGCTTATTGTATGGTTTTTTTGGAGTAGAGCACCGACAGAGTTGCGAGAAGGAGAGTTTGGACCTACACGAGTAACTTATAATGCTGCTCTCAAAGTTGATAGTAATGCAAAAGGAGATTATAAAAAACTTCAAAAATTAATAAATTATTTTCTTGCCCTTCCTAATCAAGAGCCATTTGATAAATTGCATTTTGAAGAAAGGTATAAATCAGCACGAGCAAGTATAGATGAATTTTTAACAAAATATAGGGGGACAAAATATACTGATGAAGTATTAAAACAGCTCAGTCAGATAGAAGTCTTATATGAAAAATACAAAGAAGAAGTTGAACAACCAAGGCTTAAAGCAGCTTATGAAAGCAATAAACTTCAGGAAGAAAAAAAAGAACTGGAAAAAGTAAACAAAGAAACAGGATTATCTGAAGATGAAGATTTTGAAAAATTAAGAGAATCTTTTGTTATATTTTCCGACTTTTTAAAAAACTACGAATTGCATAAAATAGACAAAGAAGAACTTGAAAAAGAATATTCTCCTTTGAAGGTATTATTTAGCAAATTCATTAGCAAATATCCAAGTTCACAATATATTAAAGGCATCAAAAAAGTATTGTCAAATATAGAAACAAAAATAAAAGAAACAGATGATGAAGAAAAAAACATATTAAAAGAAGACTCAGAAAAAGAAGAACCAATAGAAGGAATAACATCAGAAGAACTTCAGGAAGCAAAAAATCTCATTTCTAGGCTAATATCCGAACTAGAATTTATTATTAAAAATTTTGATAAATTATGGGAAAGTGAAATTGAAAGAATAAATTCAACTTTAAAAATTGCAGCTAAAACTTACAATGAACTAAATACTGCTGATGTTGACAAAAGTCTAATACCTTATCTTAAAAAGATTATTAGTCTGGGTAATAAAATAAATGAAGAAATAATAAAAAGGAAAACGAAAGATGAAGCAACGGAGGATACTAAAAAATTACAAGCAAATAAAACGCTTTTAGACGAGCTAACTAAATATGATAATTTCCTTGCAAGTTTTTTAAAGAAATTAGAAACTGAACCACTTTCAAAAGAAGAAACAGCATTTTTTACCGAAATTGCTGGTGCTTATGCTGGCTTCTTAAACGAGCCGGATCTTAGTTATGAATTGAAATCTGCTTTATCAAGTGTAGGCGTTAAATTAGCAAAGTTGAACTCTAAATTAAAAGAACCGCCAAAAAACACATTAGAAGAAGAACAAAAAGAAATAAATAAAACAATTCAAGAATTAAGAGATACAATTGCTAATTTTGAAAGCTTATGGAGAAAAGATAAAAAAAATGTTTTGGATATTATCCTAAAATCTTCTAATTTGTACGATAAACTCTCAGAATCACCCGATAAACCACTTTTAAATGAATTAGAGACTTTAGGTAAATTAGATCAGGAATTATTCGGATTAAGAATAAAAAAAGCCTCCGAAAGCGAAAACAGAGAATTAGAAAAAGAGCTAGATAATATGATTCAAAAATTAAATGATACAATTGATAATTTTAATGAATTATGGAGAAGAGACAAGAAAAAAGTTGAGGAGTTATATAGCCTAGCTTATAATTTAAATGATAAAGTTAAAGCCTTGCCAAATAAAACCAAAACAGTAATTAATTTATTAAATGAATTAGATGACTTGAAAGGTACTTTATTTAACTTAATAAATAAATAGTTGGTATTAAATGAATAAACAAGCAGATCTAAAAACAATTATTGAAATTATTTTAGTAATAGTTTTAATTATTTTTATTTCTATTATCATTAAAAATATATTGGTGAGATTTAATGTATATTAATAAAAAGGGAATAGATATTTCATTCCAATCTATAATTTATTTAATTTTAATTCTAGTCTTTGCTGTTGCTTTTTTAGCTTATATAAGAAATGAATTAAATCCAGCACAGGAAGAATTCTTTGATATTAGTGCTTGCCAGTTAAGTGTTCAAAAATCTACCCTGCCAGGCCTAGGAATTACTTCATTAGAAGAATTAAGTGGCTGTAAAACTCAGGAAATAATAACTAATGAAATTGAGCCAGAATATGTAAAAGATTTATTGGCAAAAAGTCTGTATAATTGTTGGCTAATGTTTGGTCAGGGGAAATTAAATTTTTTGAAAGATTTTGAAGGAGAACAAAAAAAAGCATGCTTTATTTGTTCAAAAATTAAATTTAAAAACGAAGTTGATGAATTAAACCCTGGCATTCTTAGAAATTATTTAGCTGCAGAAGACAATTATAAGGGGATATACCAGTTCAGGGAAAATATTGATTTTGATAAAATAAATAAAGATACAACTTTATATACAGTAATAGTCGCTGCTAAAGATAGAACCTCTATTGATTCTTTTACAGCCATTAGTTATATTTCGGGATACACACCTGATTTTTATGCATCCATTGCTTTAAAATCGCCAAATTATATAAAGAATACATGCACCTCAATAAGATGAACAAAAAAGCACTTGAAACAGAAGTAATACCAAAGATAATTTTATATCCAGCCATATTGCTTATATTATTGTTAATTACTTATATTTTAATTAAAAATCTTTATGATCTAGATTTAACAAAATTATTCCGTTTAAGATGAACAAAAAAGGACTTTCACTGCCATTTGAAAAAATAATTGCCTTGCTAATAGGTTTAATAGTTATTATTGCAATAATATTTTTTTTAAGAAGTTCCTCTTCAGAATTAATTGATTTTTTTACTAATTTTATTAAAGAAATCTTTAAATAAAGTATTGAAGTGATAATTATATGAACAAAAAAGGTGTGGGTTTTGACATGGAAACCCTTGTTGCTTTTCTTATAATTATATTAGTCGGAGTAGCCTTGCTCATGGCTTGGAATACATTTTCTGGCAAAGGTTTTTCACAATTAAAAAATGTTCAGGATAAAGTAACTGATAGTAGCTTTCTAGATTTAACAATTTTAGGTAAGAAATCCCAGTTATTGGAAGAAAAAGAAAAATGTGACTCTTTACCGCAAAATCCAAAAGACTGCATGGGTGTTGATAAAGAAAAAACTGGATGTTTTTGGGGTAAAATAGATAATCAAGTTGGTTGTTATTCATGTATTGTTAAAAAAAGTTATTTTGGTAATGACTATGGTAAATGCCATGGCTATTTAAAAATTTTTTTAAGTCCAAATGACTCGCAAGGAAACACAGTTTTAACAAGGACAATAGAAGAAGAAGATGAAATAATATGCAATTTTAACCCCTGTGATTTTGAGAGTGTACAATTTAGTAGGGGTCAAATTAAAACAGATAAATGTATATTTAAATCACAAGTAGAAAGTGATGATTTTACCCAATTACTTTGTCAATAAAATTAACAAAAACCTTTAAATATGAATAATGTCTTAAAAATTAAAAAGAGGTCATAATTAATGAACAAAAAAGCACAATCTTTATCCTTAAATACAATTATTATCGCTATATTAGTTGTTTTAGTTTTAATCGTAGTTGTTACATTTTTCTTAGGTGGGTTTGGAAGAATTAAGGATACTATTGTAAATGTTTTCTATCCAGTAACTGGTGGAACAGATTTGGCTATTGCTGTACAAACATGCGAACAATATTGTGATCAAGCACGACTTTTGCCATCCAATACCATAAGAAGGCAGTCATCTTATTGTAAGTCTTCTTTCAATATAGACTATGATCCAAGAGATGGGGAAGTTGATAAAGAGAGTGACGGAAAATTAAAAAGATATTATTGTTACGAAACATTGCAAGTGCCATGTCAATTAGATGATGGAAAACAGTTAAAAGGTATATGTCTCAACCTAGATGCTGATCTCGGTACAGATGAAACTGAAACTCAATAATTTTTAATAAACCTTATATATTCTTTTTATTTTAATTAACTGATGAATAAAAGAGGGTCTGAAGAATTAGTAAAAGCCATTGTTGGTCTCGCTTTAGCTTCTTTAATTGTTCTGGCTTTATTTGGTGGTTTAAATAAACTTTCTCAGGCAATATTGGGAACTGCAAAAAATAAAGAAGTTTCTGATAGCGGTGATTATTTTATTTTTGTAAAGCAAGTAAATAATGTAATAAAAACAAATGAAGAAAAAATATTCAATCTGAATATTAATTATGATGAGATAATTTTTGCTTTAAATTCAGATCTTAAATTCAAAGAAGATGTAACTTATATTAATCCCTCAAATAATAAAAAAGTGCAATTTAATTTAATAGAAAAACCAGATAATTGCAAAAATAATGAAGCATGCATATGTAAATGTAAATTAACAGAAACACAAATAATAGAAACAGATTCAGATAAAGAATTTAAGTGTATAGATAAAACTGCTAATTGTTTTATTTTAGACGAGACTTATTCCATAAAAACCCCGATTTTAATTAAGCAGGGGGAATGTATTGAATTAAAAGATAGGGGTTTAATTACTGACTATTATCAAAACAATGCTAAGCAATTTACAGCAGCCATGGAGATAAAGTTAGAAAATCTGGAACTTAATATATTATGTTTAAACAGATATAAATAAAATACTATGGACAAAAAAGGCGATACACAAATATTAATGTTTGAAATAGCTTATATTTCATTCGCAATTTTAATAGGTCTGGCTGTTCTTTATTTTGTCTATTCAAATACAAAAGACACTTCTTTTCAGGCAAAGCTGTATTCACAGGACATAGCCAACACAATAGGAATTATGCAGTCAGTAAATGGTAATAAAATAATAGTTAATTATGAACTAAAAGAGAATTTCCAATTCAGATTAGATGATAACTTTGTTTATGTAATTGATGAAGATATAATAATTAAATCAAAATACGCAAAAAGTAAAAATTCTGAAATTAAATTTGAAAGAAAAGATGATTTATTGATTTTGGAGAAAAATGATAAATAAAAAAGGCTCAGTTCTAGACACAACATCGGAGAATATTTTCTGGCTGCCAAGAATATTGTTTATGATTGTTTTTATAATTGTTGTAACCACCCCAATAAGTTGTTTTTCTCAGGAGAAATTAGAACTTTTAAAATCATTGGAAGAAGAAACAGTAGATTTAACTTTTTTTGAATTAAAAAATTGCATAGAAAAAGAAGGTTTAAATGAGGCTAAATTAAATAGTTGTTTTACCAAGCAAAATATTGCTGCTTTAATAGAGGTAGATGAAGACTCTTTTTATATAAATAAAAATAAATATGAAAAAGAATTATGTATTTCCGCAAGTAATACTATTACATGTCCAAGTCAGGAATCTTTTCTAAAAATAAATGATGAAATAAAAAAAGTTAAGATTGGTCTGGTGTTGCATAATGGATAAGAAAGCGTTTCTTGCAGGCAATACTCTTGTCTATGTTTACTCAATTATTTCATTGGCTGTAATTGCAATTTTATTCTCATTCTTGTTTCTTTTGTTGTCAGCTGATAAAGAAGCTACTAATATTTTTGATGTTTTCAAAGAAAAAGAATCTATTTTAGAATCATCAAATATAGATTTGTATGAAACAGCTAATTATTATTTGTATACAAAAGTAAGAGTAGATAAAAATGAAACTTCTTTGCAAGAATTAATTGCTTTATATTGTCATAATAAAAATAAAAATCTACTAACTTATATACAAAGAATTTCTTTATCTTTGTTGCCAGAAAGGTCATACCTAAATCTGTATTGTTTATATGGCACTAATGATTGTAATAATATTAAAAAAGGAAATTATCAGCCGATAATAACAATCACAAGCTCCGAAATAACTCTAGCAGGCATTAAAAGTATAAACCCCGGCACAATTTTATCGTTAAGTCTCCCGGCACTATCAAGCACAGACATTGCGTGTTTGGATATTAGCCAGCATAAAAAAGAACAGAGTAACTCACGTTATGAAAGGAACTTAAAATTATATGATAAAAACATAGATGAAATAGGAAGAATTCCAACCCCATTAAGTAAAGTTGCGCAAATAACAAATGAAAACACTTTTGTAGACAGTATTGGAAAATTAAGCTCTGCAGGAGAAGTTCTTCTTTCACAAACAAAAGATTTATGGATAATTAATGAAGATGGTGAATGGTGTAATTCAGTTAATACAGACTGTTCTAAAGGAATTTCAATAAATAAATTAATTGAATGCAGGGGAGATTATTTATGCACAAAATAGGAAAAAAAGCAATAATGTATGAACCTGTTTTGGTATTCTTTGTAATTATAATTCTATCTGCTGCATTTTATAATATTAGTACTAGCGAAAGTACAAATATTAAAATAAGTAAGCCAGCTGCAGATTTAATTGATATAAATGAAGACATCACACTTAAATTAGATTTTATTGAGCAAGCTAGTTTTTATCATATTTACAAATCTTTAAATGAATTAGGACAAAACTCAGGATACAACAAAGCACAACTGGCAAAATGCAAGTCTTGGACAGAAAATACCAAAAATTGTTATTTAAACAAAGAAAAAATAATTGAAAATTTTAAATATTATCTCTCTAATTATTTTAATGATTATATAAAAAGTCAAAACCTAAATCTGTATTCCATAAATGTAATATCTGAAAATAATAAATTGAAAATAACATTTAATTCAAATTTAAAATTTTCTAAAAATAATATTGAACACTATACAGACCATAAATTTTCAAAAGAAGTAGATTATGATATAAATAAATATGAAGATTTATTCGTTAAATATTCAAAAGAAGACAAATTTTTGACTTGTCCTGATAAAGATCAGAGAAGCATGGCAATAGACGAATTAGAACCAGGTTTAATATGTTTAGATAAAGGCTCTAAAGATGAATTTTTATATTTTGAATATAAAAACAAGGAGTTTTATTTTAATAATCCGGATAAGTCTTTTAAATACCCTGATGAACTGCAGCCAGTAATAAAGTTTAAATTAAGAAAATTATTCAAGCCAACTATTATAGAACCGTAATGTTTTAATATCACTTAATTTTAGTATCATTATGTTTGGTCTTTCATATCCAGATATAATAAAGAGAATAAAAGAAGGGACAAATCTTTCTGAAAGTGAAATAGAGTCAAAAGTTAAAGATAAATTAACCAAATTATCAGACCTAATAACAAAGGAAGGCGCAGCCCATATAGTTGCCCACGAATTAGGCGTAAAAATATTTGAGCCAGTAGGCAAGCTGACAATAGACAAGCTAATGGCTGGAATGAATTCTGTAAATTTATTATGTAAAGTTGTAAAAATATTCAGTGTTCGTGAATTTAAGACAGAAAAGAGGCAGGGAAAAGTTGCCAATTTATTAGTCGGTGATGAAACAGGCATAACAAAATTAGTTATGTGGGACACTAATCAAATAAAGTTAATTGAAGATAATAATTTAAAAGAAGGTTCAATTTTAAAAATTAAAAATGGTTATGTAAAGGAAAATAACGGGTTTAAGGAATTCCATTTAGGTAACAGGTCTCAAATAACAATTAATCCAGAAAATGAAACAGTAAATGTAACTCAAAATAATAATTTCCAGGAATTCATCAAAAAACAGATTAAAGATCTGCAGGATACAGATTTGAATGTAGGCATATTTGGCACAATAACACAATTATTTGAGCCAAGATTTTATGAAGCATGCCCGGACTGCAATAAAAAAGCAAGGCTTTATGACGGAAAGTTTCAATGCGATGTTCACGGCACAATTACAGAAAAATTAGTTCCTATAGTAAATTTCTTCTTTGACGATGGAACAGAAAGTATAAGGGCAGTTGCCTTTAGAAATAATGCTGAAGAAATACTGGACTTAAAAACAGAACAATTATATGAATTAAGGCAATATCCGGAAAAAATTGAAGAAATAAAGAATAAAATCATGGGAAAACAACTGACTTTAATAGGCAAGGTAACTAAAAATGAATTATTCGAAAGAAAGGAATTTACAGTGCAGAGAATATTGAATTCAAATCAGCAGAATTTGGTAGAGGAAATGCAGATAAACTAATAGGAATTAATAAATACTATTTAAGTAAAAATTAATAAACTATTAATATATTCTATTTTTATGAGCTTACTGGCTAAATTGAAACAAATTTTAAAACCAGAATTTATGATATTATAAAATCTCATCCTGAAGAAGTAAACGAAGCTTTTAGTCAAATATTATCAAAATTTGTAAATCTCTTGGATATATTGTATAGATAAAGGAATAGTGCTTGACAAATCGTTCCAAATATGATATTGTAAATGAGTTACAAGCTAAACTTATAAATGATTACAAAGAATTTATAAAAAGAATTGCAGATTAGAAAAAATATGTTATTATAATAACTAAGAATTATGAAAAAGAGAGTTTTAAATAAAAAAGTAATAACTTATTTAATAAACTCTATATCTGGAGTCTTGTTTTTAGTAGGAATTTTTCTATTAAATGGATCAGAGGGAAATATAACTGGTAATTTTATTGGTATTACTTTATTTTCTAATTTAATTAATATTGGAATATTGTTTATTCTTAGTAGTTTAATCTTATTTTTAGCAAGTGAAAATTTAGAAGATAAAATTTGTGAAGTTGTTGGTATTAATCCAATAGATAAATCAAAGACTTCAAAAAGCAATTTATATTCAAAAATAAATGAAAGAAATCTAGATGAAATTTTTCAAACACAATTAAGTCATAAATATAAAAAAGAACAGATTATGGGAGCAAAAGCTATTGTATATATGGCTTCTGATGGAAATTATAATGTTGCTTTTTTAACAGAAGCAATCAACACTCATCATAGACATGCGGCTGCTACCTTAACTAAATTTATTGAAAATAAATTTTTAGATATGATTGATAAAGAAAAGACAAATAAAAAAGCTGATGCTTTATACGAAGGAAATTCGGACAAATCCTGTGAACTATTAACTCAATGTGCTGGTTTTGAACTTCAATATGATAAAGATTTGAAAAAAATAATTGGAATTCAACAAGATTCATGGATTACAAAAGAACAGCAAAGGTGTAATAGAAAACCAAGTCTGCACGTAGAAGAAGATATGATTATTGAATTGCTTACTCATATTGACCAAAAGCTTTTATCAGAAAAACTGAAAAATCTTGAAGAAGAGGATTTTAAGAAATTATACTCTGGTAAGAAGGTAGCTTAATATTTTTTTCTTTTTAATTTTAAAAATTCATCTCTTGATTCTATTGGGTCTTTTGTTTGGTAAAATTCATCTATTTTATCTCTTATTTCTTTAATTGCCTGGGCTAAATTATAGCTATACATTTCTAGATATTTTTTCTTTTTTGATGAGCCAATTCTTTCTAATGTAGAAACATCGAAAGATTTTAATGTGGAAACTACTCTGAATAAATCATCATTTTTAATGTTTCCTTCTATTATGGGTATATCGGCTTTAGAATATTGTAAAAACCAATTATATGAATCTTCATTAAGAGAAGGCATCCATCTGCTGTCAAACGCATCTACAATATTAGTTTTAAAAGCTAAATCTTCAGCTTCTTCTAATAAGAAAAAATCTAAATTGCCATTATCAAAATTTACTCTTGCAAAAGTCTTTTCTAATCCGTATCTGACTCCTATTGCTCCAGGATTGATTAGATTTAATTCTTCTAAGTTTAGTTTTACTTTATTTTTATCTAAAGAACAAGCTTTATTATCTTTAAGATTATAAATTCCTTTTTTATGAGTATGGCCAAAAAAAGCAAATCTTGTCAAAGGAAAATTTTGAGATATAAATTCTAATTCTCTTTGTATTTGTGTTTCTTCTATTAAACGTTGGTTATGTTGTGAAACACTGGAATGAAATAATAATACATTTCTTAAATCTTTAAATTCAGGCAGTTTTTTTATATAACTTAAATTTTCTAGAGATATTTTTGAATCATCAGATAATTTGTCTTCATGATTTCCTTTAACACAATGTTCAACATTTTCTTTAATAACTTCAATGCACCTATTATCAGAAAATTCATCAAGTCTATCAACAATATCACCTAAACAAATAAATCCCTTTTTCCTCATTTTTTTAGTTGCTTCAAAAAATCTTTCTAAGTAGCTAAAACTTCCCTGAACATCAGAAAATACGATATACTTTCCCGATAATTTATTTTCTTTCATATTATTTAAAAACTAAGATTCATTTAATTATTAATTTTTAGATTTCTTAGAAGCAAAAAGGGGCAATTTTCTTAATCATATCTTTTGAAAATATAAAGTTTCTTCCGCCCCTTGAAATAGGCCATACATCTTCTGATATTTTTGCTTTCTACATTCTAATCCATAAATTTTACTCATAGAGTAAAAATTCATTAAAAAGAACTATTTAAAGCTTTCTATTTTTAGTAACTTATAAGTAATAACGAAGAAAACATTTATAAATCAATCTTAATTTTATCGATAACTTTATATAACAGTTGATAACTAAAGTTTACATATGATAACTAAAGATAACAGCTTAAAAATAATGGAATTATTTTTTAAATACCCATTTAAAATATTTCATATAAGGGAATTATCAAGATTAACAGGTTTATCAACAACAGGAATTAGCAAAATATTAAAAAAATTAAAAAAAGAAAGATTATTAGTTTCTAAAAAAACAAAAATAATAGAAGAAATTAAGCCAGATTTTGAAGGAAATTTTTTATTTGTAAAAAGACTATATAATGTTTATTCTTTAAGGGATTCTGGATTATTAGATTATTTAAAGTCAATTTATGAAATGCCGAAAGCAATAATTTTATTCGGAAGTTATTCTAACGGAACAGATTCAGAGAAAAGCGATATAGATATAGCAATAATCGCAAAGAATAAAGAAGTTGATTTAAAGAAATTTGAATTTAAATTAGCAAGAAAAATAAATATCCATATAATAGATTTAAATAAAGTATCAAAAGAATTTAAGAATTCTCTGGCCAATGGAATAATATTGGAAGGATTTATCGAATATATTTGACGGAAATTTTTTTCAACAAAAATAAATATATTTCAAAAAGTCCGGAATTATTGCGGAAATAATGCTGATCTACTTTGCAGTTAAAATAAATAATTATATATGGTAATAAAATTTCACAGTTCATGATAAAGCAATTTCAATTTTTTATAAATGAAAACTTAGTAAGAAAATCAATTCCAAATGCAAGTATCGCTAAGTCATTGTTTGAAAAATCAGAATTAAGATTAAAAAGAATAAACAAATTAAATATTGAAGAATCAGAGTCATCAATTACATTTGAAGATATTTATGAATGCTTAAGAGAAGCTTCCCAATCCTTAATGGAATTAAAGGGATATAAACCATATTCGCATGAAGCTTTAATATCATTTCTTAATGAAGAAAAATTGTTATCATTAGACAAAATAAATATTTTAGATAACTATAGGATTTTAAGGAATAATTCAATTTACAAAGCAGAAACCATATCATTACAAAAATGTCTCGAAGCTTTAGAATTTGCAAAAGAATTTTTACCGGAAATAAACAAAAGATTACTGGAGCTGATAAAATAGTTATACAAAACTCATTTGTCATTTGCAATCTTCCTTGCTTTATTATTAAATAGTTATTTTAATTTTTATTTGATGATAATTCTAGTATTGTCTTCATTTCTTCCAGATATAGATATTCAAACAAGCAAAATAGGCAGCAAATTAAAATTAATTTCTTTTTTGTCAAATAAAATATTTTCTCATAGGGGATTTTTTCACTCTTTAATCTTGCCAGGTTTAATCTATTTTATATTTGATTATATATTTGAATTAAAAGAAATTGGCCAGGCTGTTTTTATTGGAATGTCTTCGCATTTATTTTTAGACATGCTGACAATAGATGGTATAGCTTTATTTGCACCATTTTACAATAAAAGAATTAAAGGTTTTATTAGAACTGGCGGACTTATAGAAAATATATTATTTTTTATGATTTTTCTTTCTGTTGTTTTTCTTCTTGTAATATTTCTTGATATTTTCTAATTCTTTCTCTTCAGAAGTTATTGCCCTAAAAGTTCTGCCCATATTTCGGAAAATTCTTGAAAAACCTTCTGCTTTCGATCCAATTTTTTCAAGCTCTCCAGCTTCTCTGCCTATTAAAGAAACTTCTTTTTCAACTTCAATTCCGCTATGAAATATGTTTTGTCCTTGTTTTATAAAGCCGCTTAATTCCAAGAAGCCAACAGTAGTTTCAAGCAGCCTGAAAATTAAATAAAAAGGAAAAACTGCCAAAATTTCAAGCCAGTATTTTTTGACAAAATTTGGTATGTTTCTTACTCTGTTATATTTAAATCCTAAATCAATAATAAAAGCCAAAATAATAAATCCATCAATCAAGCCAATTTGAAACTTATACTTTTCTGCAGTATGTGTATAAAATAAATCTATGATAATTATAGCAAGCAGAATTAAAACTAAATAAGGAATAATCTTGTCAATAATAACTTCCAGCTCTTTTAACCATTTATTCATACTTTCTTTAAGTACTGATTATTATTAAAATGTTTTTATTTCAACAATTCTTTATACCCATCAACATTTTTTATTTTATATAATTTTATTATTTTCTCTTTTCCATTTTTTTCTTTAAGTAATCTTTTTATAAAATTCTCATGCATTCTAAATTGAGAATCAATAAATTCAGTATGTATTTTTTTCCAATCAGAATTATTCTTGACATAATTTGCCCATTTTTCAACAAATTCCATATGTGTTTTATCTCTCATAGCTTTATTCTTCTTATCTTCTTCATTTATTCTTTCAATTATCATACCAATATCTTCAGTTCCCCTTACTCTTCCAGAAGCTATAGCTACAAAACCGGAAACAATTATGTATTTGGTATAATTTTCAACAATTTTACAAAAATCTATGCAAAATTTATCCAGCATAGTTCTGTCATCTACTTGATTCATAATTTTTAATATTTTTTAAAGATTATAAATATTTATTAAGAAATATTATTCTGCCATAAAATTCTTCGAAAATTTACTACTCTGGTTTGTGACACCTTCTATTTATAAATACAACTGGACAAAAACTACTGGACAAGACAAACACCTGCCTAACCTTTATATAGAAAATTATCTTTTTGAATTAAAGCCTTAAAATAATTAGTTCAAAAGACACCTCTTTTGTAAGTTTTAAGGCTAATTTAAACAAAATGCGAAAGCAACAATTGGAGTGTGAAAAAAATGGAAATACCAAAAAATTCTAAAAAAGTAAATAGACCAATAAAAAAATGGAGATCTTCTAATTTTGAGATTGCCTTATGGTCTAATGAAAGAGAAGTAAATGGAAATTTAGTGGAATTTAAAACAATGAGCTTGTCAAGATCTTTTAAAAAGAAAGATGAAGATATATGGCGAAATGAAACTATTAACTTAAGAAGAATGGATTTGCCAAGGGTCATGACATTATTGCACGAAGCTACCAAGGAATTATTTTTGGAAAAACCACTGGAAAAAAAAGCTGAAAACTGAAAAGTTTTCGGTTTTTTTACAGAAAGACATATTAAGCAATTAAAAATTAAAACTCAAGAAGGTGAAATTAATGGTTGAAAAAACAGTCCTAGTTGAAAAGAAAAAAGAAGATATCAAAGAAGTAAAGGAGATTCCTGTTGAAAAAGAAATAAAACCCAAGCAAGAAGTAAAACAAGAAAAAGAAGAGCTGAAAAAGAAATTAACAATTGAAGAGCTTCCAGGTGTTGGAGCAGCAACAGCTGAAAAATTAAGGGAAGCTGGTTTTGATACTATGCTTTCTATTGCAGTAGCCTCTCCAGGCGAATTAACAGAAATAGCTGGACTGACTGAAGCAACAGCTCGTAAAATAATTAACACAGCCAGAAATAAAATGGATATGGGTTTTGAATCTGGAGACCAGCTCTTAGAAAAAAGAAAATCAATAAATAAAA
The DNA here is from genome assembly GCA_964513145.1 of Candidatus Woesearchaeota archaeon. GTDB lineage: Archaea > Nanobdellota > Nanobdellia > SCGC-AAA011-G17 > JACPIM01 > JAGWAC01. Next base: position 70,430 of record CAZELK010000005.1, on the reverse strand, counting down.
TTACTACAAATTCAAGAGCTTTAGACGCATTATTTGGTGGTGGAATTGAAAGTGGTGCAATAACTGAATGTTACGGAGAATTTGGCGTTGGAAAGTCAGCCCTTGCTCATCAACTAGCTGTAAATATACAATTGCCAAAAGAAAAAGGCGGGGCTGAAGGAATGGCAGTTTGGTTGGATACTGAAAGTAGTTTGCCTTATGATGAAAAAATTTTAATTGAAAAAAACAATTTTTTGGGATTAGTAAAGATAGGAGAACTAGTTGAAACTGCTTTAAATAATACAGAAAGAATAACAAGATATGGACAAACAATATCAACTGCAGATAATTTTGAAAATATAAAAGCAGTTTCTTATGACCCGGAAGACTACAAAATAAAGACTTTTAAAATATCTGGATTTATTAAGCATCCGAAACAAAAAATATACGAAGTTAAACTAAAAAGTGGTAGAAAGGTGAGAGTTACTAAATATCACAATTTTTTTACTTTAAATAAAAATTGTGAACTATCTGAGATATCTACAGAAAAATTGAAGATTGGAAATAAAATAGCTGTTGCTGGAAGCATACCTATAAAGATGGGCATCAATAGTTTAGATACATCTAAGTTATTTGGAGATAGAAGAGATTTATTAGTTCGGGGGGGTGAATCTTTTAAAAAAATAATAACAACGCATAAAAAAGAAATTTGTGAATTAATTAAAAATAGAGAAAGTTGTGATAGCAGTTTTAACAATTGGTTAAGCAGAAATGAACTACCTTTAGACATATATAATAAAATAAATGAACATATAGATGATAATACAAAAAGCAATTTGTTTATTGGGGGGTGGATAAGAAAAAGTATGATTCCTTTATTAGTCCCATTAACTAAAGATTTTATGAAATTTTTGGGGTTATATGTGGCAGAAGGAAGTTGTTTAAAAAATAAGACAGTTATAATAACGAACACTCAAGATTATATTGAATTTTATCTAAGAGAATTCATAAATAGTTTTGGTTTAAGCGTAAAAAGATCTAAATCTGATTTAAAGATTAATTCTAAACCTTTTGCTTTATTAATAGAAAAACTAGATTTAGGTTATACTGCCAATACAAAAAGACTACCAAATTTTATTTTTAATTTAAGCAAAGAATATATTTCTTCATTTTTAGAAGGATATATTGATGGAGACGGAACAATTGATGATATAACTGGATCAACTACGTGCGAAACTAAAAGCGCAGAATTAGTAGAAGGGTTGTTGTATTCTACCTGTGCATTAAATATTCCTGCAAACCAGCATACTAATACAAGGTCTTACAAATGTTCTCCAAAAAATCACATAAGACCCGAAAGAGACGGAGAGGAATATCAAATGCAGGCTATAAGTTGGCAAACAGCTTTGGTAAGAGATAGTCGTCTTGATGAATTACCAAATGAAGAATTACAATTTAGCTCTATTTTATTAGAAAATATAAGAAAACAGTTTGATACATTGAAAAACTTTTCTAAGATAATTGATATGGATTTTTCTTATTTAACAAATATTTTGAAGAACGGTTCGAAATCAATTAGAAAATCAACATTAAAGAAAATTATTGGAAATTTAAAAGAATCAAGAGATATTCAAAAAATAAAGAAAATTATTGACTCAGATATCTGGTTTGATGCAATTAAAAGTATAAAAGAATTAGATGCAGAACAAGTATACGATGTCGAAGTTATGCCAGATAATAAAGAGATACAAAATTTTATTGGGGGGCATGGAGGAATAATTCTTCATAATACATTCAGACCTGAAAGAATAAAACAAATTGCAGAATTAAATAATCTAGATCCTGAAAAAACCTTAAAAAATATTAAAATAGCTCGTTGCTTTAATTCAGATCATCAAATGTTATTAGCTGAAAAAGTAGAAGATTTAATTACAAAAGATAATCTTCCAATAAAATTAGTTATCGTAGATTCTTTAATGGGACATTTTAGGTCAGATTTTTCAGGAAGGGGTCAATTAGCAGATAGACAGCAAAAATTAAACAAGCATTTGCATATCCTGCAAAAATTAGCTTCAAATTATAATGTAGTTGTTTATATTACAAATCAAGTTATGTCAAAGCCAGATACATTTTTTGGAGACCCTACGGCAGCAGTTGGGGGACATATTGTTGGCCATAACTGCGTAGCTGCCGGATCTTTAATTCAATTAGCAAATGGAACTATTCAAGCAATAGGAGATCTATTTGAGCCCGCAACAAATCAAGTTATCTCTTTAGATATGAAAAACGGATTTGTTTTTTGTTCAAAAGAACTTAAAACTTTATTTGTAAATGTAAAACTTGAAGAAGCTTACGAAATTGATGCTGGTTCAAGAATTACTTCTTCCAATACACACAGATTCTTTAAATTGAATAAAGAAGGGAAAATCGAAGAGACATATGCAAAAGATTTGAAAGTAGGAGACTATGTAGCTTTAACAAAAGAAATAAAAATTAAAGGCAAGATCCAAAAACTACCTGAATTTGAAATAGACGAAGTTTTTGAAGTGCCAGAAAAAGAATCTCAAAAACTCAAAAGCTGGTTAAAAGAAAATGAGATTACAAGAAAAGAATTTTGTACAAATTTGGGAGTAAGACCAAGACAACTAAGAAGAATTTTAAATCAGAGTTATCCAACTAGTAAACAAGTGATCGAAAATATGAACTTTCAAGGAGATGGACAAGTTTTGATTAATGCAACGCAAGTTGAAACAAATAAGCACCACATTATAACAATACCTAAAGAGTTTACGCCGGAATTATCTCAAGTTTTGGGGTATTTTATTGGGGATGGAAATGTAGATAATTATAGTGTTAGTTTCAGAGATCAAAGAAAAGAAATTCTTGAACAATATCAAAAAGCTATGTATAATTTATTTGGAGAAGAAGGCAGTATAATAAAACTCAAAGATAAAAACTGTTTTGATTTATCAATTAACAATAAAACAATAACTAAAGTTTTTGAATATTTATTATTCGAAACAGTAAGATTAGTATCTCAATCTCCGGATGAATATGTAAAAGCATTTATTAAGGGATTTGCTGATGCCGAAGGCTCTGTAGATAAAGATAGACCAAGGATTACAATATCTCAAAAAAATGAACGTTTATTGCATATAATGCAAATGCTTTTACTTAGATTTAATATCCGTTCGGTTTTTGAAGAATCTGTAAATTCTGATGGAAATTTGATTTATAATCTTCGTTTAGATAATAGAGATTGTTATGAATTTGGAAAGCAAATTGGAATGACTGCTAGGGATAAGCAAAAGCAAATAAATTATTGGTTGGAGTATGGTAAAAAACAAAAGTTTACAAAAGAAACCATTCCAGTAGAAAGAACTTATTTAATAAATTTATTAAAAAGAGCTGGTTTAAAGCCATTTTCAGTTATTACTTATAGATCGTCAGAATATAAAACTGTTACAAAGAAGAACTTTGAAAAGATAGTGGCTGCCTTAGATAAAAAACAACTAAACCCAGAAGTTCAAAAAGAAGTTAATTGGTTAAAACAATTATTAGTTATGCCTGTACGCTGGGAAAAAATCAGAAAAATAACTCAAAAACAAAATAAAGAGTTGTTTTACGACTTAACTATTCCAGAATCTGAAAATTATATAGCAAATAGCTTTGTTGTACATAATTCAACTTACAGGGTTTACTTAAGAAAAGGAAAAAAAGGAACAAGGGTTGCAAAAATGATTGATGCCCCACATTTACCAGAGTCTGAAGCTATTTTTCAAGTAACAGAAAAAGGGCTAGTTGACGTAACTTAAGGTAGCATAACCAATTTTGCTGATTCTCGTAATTGATATAGAGAAGTTTGCAAAAAAGCAAAATGTTGAATTCTCGACTAAAATATTTTAGCAATAATAATTATTCAAACTTCTCTTAAATGTCTTCCTTTCATAGTTTTGTCCCTACAAGCTTCGGGCTACCCGCTTCGTAGATGTATCGAGCCTACGACTGTCAGAATGTCTATTCCAAAGCACCAATCAGCTTGATTAAAACTAATAATAGCAAGATGTATTTAAATCTTCTCCAAAAAGTTTATATAGTTATTATAATATAATATTATAGTATGTATAATATAATAAATCTAAATAGTTTAGAAGCGAATATACTTTGTATTTTTGCAAAGGATTTTAACTTAAAAATAAGCATTTTACAGATTGCAAAAACAATAAAAAAGCACTATCCAAACACTTATAATACTGTTAAAAATCTGCAAAAAAAGGATTTATTAAAAATAGAAACTGTAGGAAAAGCTAATATTTGTTCTTTAAATATTAATTCTTTGGAACTGCCAGTTTATTTAGCCTTTGTAGAAGAATTAAATTCTTTACAGATATTAAAGAAACTCCCATTTTTAAAAAATGTAATAAATGAGGCCAATAAAATCAGCCCAATAATATCAATAGGAATATTCGGAAGTTATGCTTCTGGAACTGAAACAAAAAAATCAGACATAGATATATTTATATTAACTGATAAATTAAAAGAATTTAAGAACTTTATTTCAAAATATTTTCCAGAATTTGAAAATAAAATAGACTTAAATATTATTTCTTTTGAAGAATTTATTATGTCTTTAAAATCCAAGCAGTTTACTGTAAGCAAGGAAATAATTAAAAATAAGATTATATTAACAGGAGCAGAAATATTTTACCAAATATTGCTGGAATCAAATAAATGAAAGAAATAAATATTGATGAAATTAATGAAGAATATACTAAATTAATTAAAAAAGGCTCTGTTAAAGAAAATGATGACAAAGTTCATACAAGAATACATTTAATGTTTGAAAAAGCACAGAATAATCTTAAAATTAGTAGAACAATATTTAAGATTTCTCAGGACAATAAATTAAAAGAATTATTAAAATTAAAAGAATAAGATACTTTTTATGACTGGGTTATTCAGGCTTCTTATTATGCTATGTTTCATGCTGTAAATGCTTTATTGGCAACAAAAAGAATAAAAATTTCAAGGATTGATGTTCATAAAGCCACACTTTATGCTTTTTGTAAAAATTTCATTATAAATAAAGAATTAGAAGAAGAATTATTTTTTATTTATGAAGAAGCAGAAAGAAAAGCTTTAGAATTATTTGCAAGTTTAGCTGAAGAAAAGAAAAAACGAGGTTTTTCAGCTTATGAAAGACTTTCCAAAATGAATATTGAACCTGCCAAAGAATCTCTTGAACATGCACAGGAGTTTTTGGAAGTGATTAGAAATATATTGGCAAATAAAAAGTTCATTCAATAATTTTAATAGACCTAAAGATGTAGGACCTTGAAATCGGAATTTTATTTAAATTGTCTTTTATATATTTTATAGAATATATATCAAAAATGAATCTTTTTTATATGGGTTTAGGTTTGAAGAAGTTAAATTAATGGAACCTAGGATTCTAGATATCTATAAATGTTTACAACAGACACAAAAAGAATTAAATGAACTTTCTGCAATACATAAACAACTTTTTGAACTCCCTGATGATCAACAAATACAACAATTGCAAAAATTGAAAGAAAAAAAACTAAAACTTTGGCAAACATTAATAGTAAAATTAAATAAATCGCTTAAAATTCTAGAACTATTTGTGTTTTTATCGTTTCATTCCTACTACCTACCAGCTACTCGCTAACAGCTCAGTAGATGTATCGGGCCTACGAGGATTTGAACCTCGGATTCCAAGATCCGCAATCTTGTGTTCTCTCTGGTATTTTCTTACTTTTTTTCCAGTTTTTGATTTAAACTTTTCTTAAAGCTTAGTCCAGGCTGAACTATAGGCCCATAACCCTTTTATAAAAAGCGTTAGCGGAAAATAACGAATTTTTAGTAAGCTTCTAAAAAAGGTTAATAAAAAGCTTTATAAATATTTATTTGCCATCAGAAGTCTTATGAAAGACAAAAAAATATGTACAAGCTGTAAAACAAATATAACTAATATTCGTGGTTCAGTAGAATTTGACTGTCCAAGTTGTGGTAAACAAAAAATAGTAAGATGCTTTAAATGTAGGGAATTAGGCGCTAAATATATTTGCCCTGGTTGTAATTTCTCAGGACCAAATTGAAATGGCTAAAGTTATTATAACCCTAAGAATAATGCCTAAAAATATTGACATAGACCTTTCTGTTCTGGAAAAAGAAGCAGTTAAAGAAATTGAAAAATTCGGCGGAAATATAGGAAAAATTACTCAAGAACCAATAGCCTTTGGATTAAAAGCCCTGATGATTTCTTTTTTCTCAGATGAAAGTAAATCTAATTTAGATCCATTAGAAGAATCAATCAGTAAAATTAAAAATGTTGAAAGTGCAGATGTAGTTGAAGTTCGAAGAGCAGTGGGGTAATTTGTTAAGCTTTTTCGTTTTTCCGTGAACACTTTTCGTAAAAAGGGTTCTTTGGTTAAGCTTTTTCATAAAAATGTTAAAAAAATGGAAGAATTATTTACAAAAGAACAAATAGAAGAATTAAATAAAATATCAAAATTATCTGAAGAAGAGCAAAAAAAAGTATTGCCAGATTTTTTAAAGAAACTCTCACCAGAGCAATTTGAATCATTAAAAAATGTCCAGCCACCACAGCAATGTCCTTTCTGCTTAATAGTTGAAAACAAGATAAAATCAAAAAAAGTCTATGAAGATAAAGAGTTAATGGCTGTTCTTGAAATTAATCCATCCAACCCGGGACATACATTAGTTTTTCCAAAACAGCATTTTCAAATATTGTCGCAAGTTAAAGATGTGGGTAGTTTATTCAATTTAGCAAATAAAATTTCTGCTTTATTGTTTAATTCTTTGGATGCTCAAGGAACAAATATTTTTGTTGCAAATGGAGAATTTGCTGGGCAATTAATCCCGCATGTTGCTATTAATGTAATTCCACGATTTGCAAAAGACAAATTAAATTTAGTTTTGGAACGTAAAAAAGTGACTGAAGAAGAATTAGATGGTATATTAAACAAGATAAAAAAGAATGTTTCAGTCTTAAATCCGCAAGAAGAAAAAAAACCAGAAGAAGTTAAGCTGAAAAAACAAGAAACAACCAAAACTTATTACCAAGAAAGATACCCCTAATTTAAAAAATTCCAAATATAAAGCTCAATAAAGTCCCTATTAAAAAAGAGGGTACAAATGGAATTCCCTCTTTAATTTTAACTTTTCTGACGCCCTCTTTAATGAATTTTAAAATATCTTTTTTATCAACAGATAATTTGTTCTTATGAAAAATAATTTTATTTTTGATTACTACATTGTCAGCAATCCAGTCTCCCTCGGTTAATTCGTTTATTGGTATAACCTTGAACATGCATGCATTTTCCACAGACCTTACAAAGATCCATAAATGAACATAAAATATTAAAAAGAAAACAAAACCAGTTAAAATAATTCTAGTTGCTAAATCACTGCTTAAGAAAATTAAGAATACTAATATTCCTGATATAATCAAAGAAAAAACTCTTACAAATTTTATATTGTCTTCATTCAAAATTCTTTTAAATTCCTTTACAAAATTATTTTTGTTCTTAAAAGCCAAATAAACGCCATAAATTAAGCCATAAGCAGCTCCAGTCAAGAAAATAAAAATTAACAAATTAAATAAAAATATTAAATCTTGGTTAATGAAAGTATTAAGAAAATAAGTTCCATCTTGTTTTATGAAAAAAGGCTTTGTGGCAAATATGACTCCCAACCCCATTAAAAGTTTTGTATCCCCCCCACCCCATTGTTTTGTTAAATAAAGCAATAATCCTATTAAAAAACAAATTCCGAAACCAATTAGCCCATAAAGAAAATAATACCAGTTATTATTAAGAACAGAATAAAAAAATCTGAAAACAAAACCAGTAGTTATTAAAAAATAACTCAGATAATCCGGAACTTCCCGATATTTAATGTCAGTTATTGTCGCAATAATCAAGCCAATTATGGCAACAGAACTAATCACAATCTCTTCAAGCATATTTTAACTTAATCTTAGATAACTTTATAAAGTTTTTTTAGCCGTTTTTGTTAAGCTTTCCAATTTTTTTGGTTAAGCTTTTTTGTTAAAAAGGTTAAAATGATTTCAATTATAGGTGCCGGACCAGCAGGAAGCCATTTAGCTTATTTATTGGCAAAAAAAGGCCAGGAAGTAAATGTTTATGAGGAGCATAAATTAATAGGTTCTCCAGTCCAATGCACTGGTCTTGTAACAGACTCCATAAAAAATATTATAGACTTAAAAAAAGAAGTTATTGTAAATTTAATTAAAGGTTTTAAGGTATTTTCAAAAAAAAATTCAGTTGAAATTAATTTTAAAAAACCAAACATAGTTCTCGACAGAATGAAGTTTGATAAATTCTTGGCAAATAAGGCAATTAATTCTGGTGCTAATTATTTTTTAAATAATAAATTTGAGAGTTGTAAATTATATGAAAATTATGTAGAGTTTAACTCAAATAAGAAAATAATTAAAACAGACTGCCTGGTTGGCGCAGATGGCCCATTTAGTTTAGTAGCAAAGTCAGCCAATATGTATAATAACAGGAAATTTATGATTGGCCTTCAAGCCAGAATAAATCTGAAAATGGAAGATTCGGAAATTATTGAAGTTTATTTGGGTGAAGGTTATTTTGGCTGGGTTGTTCCAGAAGATGAAAACATTGCTAGAATTGGGACAGCTTCTTATACAAATTCCAATGTTTTCTTTAAATCATTATTAAAAAAAAGAGCTCCAAATTCAAAGATAAGGGAATATCAATCTGGAGTAATTCCCATGTTTGATCCAAAACAGAAACTGCAGAATGAAAGGGTTTTTTTAATAGGTGATGCTGCTTGTCAGACTAAAAATCCAAGTCATGGCGGAATAATTCAGGGAATGATTGCTGCAGAATTTCTCTCAAAAGCAATAACTGAAAACAAAAACTATGAAAAATTATTAAAACCGCTTAATCGCGATTTAAAATACAATTTATTAATAAGAAAAGTTTTAGACAAATTCACTGAATATGATCTAGATAAGTTAATTGGATTAGTTAAAAAAGCAAAAGTAAAAAATATCCTGGAATCATTTGACAGGGATTATCCATCTAAGTTTTTGTTTAGATTATTGATAAAAGAACCTAGACTTCTTTATTTTGCAAAATATTTAATAAAAAAATAAAAGAAATTAATCCCTTCTTATACTGACTGAACCAGCTGTCATTGTTGGAGACCCCAGTTCAAATACATTGCCGTTTACTAAAAATTCTAAGCTATTTTCTATAGGCTTGCCATCTTTGTCATGTTTTTTTGTTTGAGTAAAAGGCTTGTCATCAATATATTGTACAACTCTTAATTTTTTTGTGTCTTTGTCAATAACAAATGCATAATCATTGTCAGCTTCAACTTTTACAGCCTCATAACCTTTCCCCAATTTAATAGTTTTAATTTTATGTTCTTTTTCACTTGAAGAACAACCACCAATTAGATATGATGCGAATAAAGTACCAAGTACGCCAATTCCAAGTGCCACTGCACCAATTCCTATTTTCTGATAATCAACTGCCATTTTAATTTTCCCCCATAAATATTAATTTAAATTACTACTTAGAAGAAATAACGTATTTATAAACCTTTCTATTTGTTATCACTTATAAATAGAAACAATATTTAAATATTATTGGCAGTTCAAAAAGCTTATATAACTAAAATAATTCTATTTAATATGCTTAATAAAAGGGGTGCTGTAGAGTCAGAAACAATACATGTAACAGGTTTAATTATTCTAATGGGTATTTTAATCACAGTTTATATGCTGCTAATTCCACCAGAAGCTCAAAAAGATATACTGGAAAAAGGCACAATACAGGATAATTATGGTCAAGGCACACCTTCAGATAAAATCATAACAAATCTATTAGTAGAATCCCCGGGATTGGTTTTTTCTGATTCTGCTCAAAAAGAAAAAATAAAAATCCCCCCAGTAAATCTTTTTGCTAAAAAAACTCAGAATATAATAACTTTGGCAAATGCCCTTTCAGTTTCAAGAAGTCTTTTCAATAACAATTTCCAGGATTTAAATTTTAAAATAGAAGATATAGCAAACACAAACAAACTAAAATTATTTTTCAATATTATCTCATCTAAAGGATCATTAGTTATTTACCTGAATAATCAGATTGTATTTAGGGGCATAGTAGGTAACGAAAACTTGCCATTGGAAATACCAGTTTCAAATCTAAAAAATGATAATGTTTTAAGAGTAGAAGCTTCTTCTCCCTCATGGAGATTTTTATCAGTAAATGAATATGCATTAAAGGATATTAAGTTAATAAAAGAAGTTTCTTCAGAAAATAAAAAAGAAACAAGACAGTTCTCTTTGGAAAAAGACAAAATAAAGGAGGCAACTTTAAATTATTTTATTAACTGCTTAAATGTAAATGATGATCAGGGAATAATAAAGATATTTTTGAATGATTTTAATTTGCATTTGGGCCAGATAATTTGTGATGCCAGCGAACAGGTTATAGATATTCCAAAGAACTATTTCAAGGATGAACAAAATAAATTATCATTTGAATCTGAAAAGGGAAATTATGTTTTAGAGCAGATAGAATTAGAAATTGATTCAGAAAGTCAAAAAGTCCCAATTTATTTTTTTGATGCAAAAGAAGAGGACTTGAATTACGAAATAGAATTAAAAATGGATTTAGTTCCAAATGAAGAAGACGAAAGAAGTTCTGCAACAATAATAATTAACGATGAAAGAATAACATTAGACACTGACAGAAACATATATTCCAGGGATATTTCTAATTTGATTAAAAAAGGTGAAAATTTCATTAAAATTATCCCGAGAAATAAGTTTGAAATAAGATCATTGGAAATATTCACAAAATAATTTTTATAAAAGAGGTATAATTAATGGCTGAAGATTCTGAGCAAGAGAAATATTATAGAGAACTAAGAGAAGAAAGAGCAGAAAAGCGGAGAAGAGCCCAAGAAAAAGAAGCGGAGAAAAAAACCCAACAGTTAAACAAATGGTATGAAGAAGGGCAAAATATTGAAAAAGAAAAAAAGAAGTCTACACTTTCTGGTTTTATAAATTCAGGATTTTCTTCTTTATGGAATAAAATTTCTGAAGCATTTACCAGTGGAGACTTTAAGAAAATAGTTTTTCTTCCATTAACTTTAATAGGTGAGATATTTAAGATAATAAGCGCCTTCTTTAAATACACAAGAATAGGTAAAATTATTTCATATGTTGTTATTGTTCTTTTAGTATTCGCTACATGGTCTTTTTTTTGGAATCTTTTGACTGGTGGCGGCGTTTCTATATTTGGAACCCAATTATCTATTTTAGGTTCAGAAACATCAGGTCCAGTTTCAGTAGCTATATCCCAAGTTAAAAATTTTGTACTTGATCCAGTCGGTACTGTAGCTTCTTATGGCACTTTTAAAAATCCGCAGACAGTTGAAAAGAAAAAGCCGCAAGGCGTAGAGTTTAGAAAATTCGAGCCAAAAAAAGACATTTTCAGGGAAAAAGATAAAATTGAAGCCTTGGCAGCAGTAAAAATTTATGCTTTGGAAGATTTATCAACAAATGTTGAATTTTCATGTACAAAAGGTGATGTTGTCCAGCAAATTACAACTATTGGTTTTTCAGGCAGTGAAGGCGGAGAAATAAAATTATTTGGTGAAAATGAAGGTTCAAATTCAGTATTTGTCTATCCAAATCAGGATAAGAGTTTAAATATTTTATGTAGCTTTGGCGAAGAAACTCTTTATGCTATTAAGTTTGGTGATAAAAAAACAATATCTCAAAAAATAACTTTAAAAGCTAATTATAAGGATTTTATAGTAAGTTCAAGATTAAAGATTTATACATTGGATTCTACAATATTGACATCCCTGGAGCAAGATAATAAAAATCCTTTCGCTTATTTTAAAATAAATGATCCATTAATATCATCAGATAGGTCAGTAAGATCAGAACAATTAAAGAAAAGCCCAGCAATATTATCATTAAATTTATTTGATGCCCAGCCATTAAGAGATAGCGCAGTTTATTTGTTGGGACTCGAAATAAAAAATGATAAATTTTCCTGGAACGGAAAAATATCCAGTCTTAAATCTTTAAGAGTGTCTTTGCCAAATGGTTTTAAGCCAAAAATAGAAGACTGTAAAGAATTTGATTTAATTGAAAATAATGTTTTAAAATTAAAAGAAGATATTATTTTAAAATTAAACAAGGATAAAGATGTATCTGACCAGAGATTTTTTTGTGAGTTTGAAATAGATAATTCAGCAGTAACAGAAGATTTGTCATTTTCATTAATAGAAGCAGAAGCTAAATTTGATTATGAATTCCAGGCATTTACATCAGCCATAATATCAAAGAATTTATTGTCACCCACAACAACTTAGAAAGGTATTTATACTTTTATTTAATTTAAATAATATGATAAAAATAGGGATTATATTTACAATAATTTTAATTGTTTTAGTTATTTCTGGATGTACCCAATTACCAACTCTGCCTAATTTAAATCTTGGTCAAAAAGAAAAACAAGTAGTGGAAAGTAAAGGCTTGTCAATTAAATTTAGGGAGGGTCAGCCGCCATTAGATGAAATTTTTGCAGGTAAAAATTTTAAAGTCGCTGTAGATATAGTAAACAATGATTTAGAAGATATATCTGGCACTTTAGCACTTTCAGATACTCCTTCAGATGAATTTAGTTCTTTAGAAGGAAAAGAGCAGCAAAGCTTTGCATTACAGCCTGCAGAGCTTATAGAAAATAAAGTAATACCATCAAAAGAAACAGTAGTATTTGGCCCATTTCAATATGAAGAATCAAAAGTCTTTCCAGGAATGATGACTAGTTTTATAATTGAGTTAATAACAAACCATAAAACTTTGGTTACATCTCAAATTTGTATAAAGTCTGAATCTTCCCAGCAATCAAGATGTCAAAATAAGGAAACAATAACAAGCTTGGGTAGCCAGGCAAAATATTCTCCAGTCACCGTAACAAAAATAGAGAAGATAGTAGTTCCGCAAGAGGAAGGATTATTGAATTTAAATCTTAAAATTTTTATAAAAAATATTGGGAAAGGAAAAATAAACAATGAAGGCGAAATAATAAATTCATTCAAAGTTAATCTCCAAGGCGCCAATAATCTTGAATGCAGTAATCCAAGCAAATTATCTTTAAAAGATGGAGAAAAAGTGATAATATGTAATGCAGATCTAAGCCTTTATGATGAAATTTTCAGGCAGGATGTTATTGAAATATCATTTGATTATCCTTACAAGTTAATAGAAACTTTGGGTCCGATAAAAGTAAATAAATTAGAAAGTTAAATTATTTTCCTCCTACTTTTTGATGAGCTTTTCTTGCAGCTTCTATAACATTATTTTCACTTGATTTTATCTCATGTTCAAGAAATGCCAATTCAATTGCAATGTCTTCCTTAAGTTCTGCTAAAATTTTTAAAATTAATTCAGCTGCTTCTTTAGGAAAAATTTTTGGGTCTAGATTTTTAAAGTCTTTTTCATTGCCAACTATTTTCATGTATTTCTGTATCTTAATTAATATATCTTTAGCCTTATAAAAATCACCTTTAATCTTATATTCCTCTTCAGCAATTTTAAGATCCTCACAATGTCCAATAATAAATGTAAGATTTTCAAAGTCTTGTTGAATAGAAGATACTTTATCACTAGATATTTCAAAATCCTCAAGTTTTATTAACGCTTCTTTGAAAATTCTTTTTTCAGCTTGAGCAACTTTTGCTGGCCTCATATCACCTTCAGATTTGCCAAAATTTATTAAGTCCCTCATTAAATAACCAAAAGCAGAAGCAATAATTGTAACAGCCACAGCCCCCTTAATAAAACCTTTTTTAGTTGGATTTGCCCTAGATAAAAAACCCATAATTAACACCCCTTATAATTAAAATTATTCTCGTAAACTATATAAATTAATCTATACTAAAATTTAATATGAAAAAAAAGAGTCTTTTTGTTTTGGTCTTGTCTTTGGTTGTTTTAATATCTGCTTGTCAGAATGCTCAAAAAGAAAAGCAGGCATTGGGTATTTTTATAGGTGGAAATGATGGATTAGATTTTTCATTTAAAGAAAACCAGCCCCCATTAAAAGTAATAGACAATAATCAAGAGCCGTTTTTTATAACTTTAAATCTTCAAAATAAAGGAGAATTCACAATACCAGAAAATAAAATAATATCTTCTTTAAGTGGGGTAAATGGGGAAGCATTTTCATTGTCTTCATTAAATGCAAAATTAGCAATTGCTTTGGAAGGTAAGTCAAAATCAGGAGATCAAATAGTTCAAAGTTCTCCAGAAGAGCTGCAGTTTGATCAGGCAATTTATAAATATGATTTAAATGCAGATTTTCCAACTTCTTTAAGAGCAGATATCTGTTATTTATATCAGACTAGGTCAGTAGCAAAAGTATGTTTAAAGAAAAATCCAATTGAAAAAAATACAGAAGATAAATGCACAATTAATTCAGATAAGGTTATCGCAGAGTCTTCTAGCGCCCCAGTAAAAATAAAAGATGTAAAACAAAGAAGTTCAGCAGTAAATGAAATAAAATTAACATTTACAATTTCAAATGTGGGCAAAGGTCAGGTTTACTCCCCAACGACATTTTCAGATAAGTGTGTTGACGTATCTGCTGGAAAAGATGAAGTTTTATTGGAAGTAACATCAAACTCAGCAAAATCAGGAATTAAATGCAGCCAGTTAAAAGATACAAACAAGGGAATTATAAAATTAGCATTAAAAGAGAAAGTGATTAACTGTAATATTCCAACATCAAATATACAGGATATAGCCTTTGAAGAACCTGTAAATATAGTTTTAAATTATTTCTACAAAGATTCTATTGAGAAACAGATTACTGTTGTAAACTCAGAACAATAATTTTTAGAGAGCAAGTCATATTTATTTAAAGTTTTCAAATTAGAATAATTTTTTCCGAAATATTTTCGGTTTTTTTGTGGCAAGCTTAATAAACTTTAAGATTTATTCTAAATAGATGAAGATTAAATTTGAAAATATGGATTTAATTTATTTGAATATTATGCGTTGGCTATTTTTAGCTTTAGCCATATCATTCTTTTTGCTGTTAGCTAAAAATCTGGGTTGGTTAAGAATATGAGTTTTAAGGATCTTATTAAAAACATTCTTTGGATTATATTCTTATTATCTATAATTTTTATAATTTATCAAATTTTATTATATATTTTTGGCGGTTCTTGAGAAAAAGCAGATGTAATAGTTGGCGGGATTGGTTTAATAATAACTGGCAATTTTGCAATAGCTGCTTTTATATTTAGCCAAGCCAGAACTTTAGGAAAATTAGAAGAAAGAACAAAAAATTTTAAGAATCGATTTTTAAATATAGAAACAAGGCTTTCAAAAGTTGAAGACACACTCAATAATATAAAAGATAGATTAGTTAATATTGAAAGAAAAATCTAAAATATACAAATTATTATAAATAAAAATTAATTCCCATTAAAAATGCAAATAATTGGTGATTTTCATATACACGGACCTTATGCTATGGCTTGCAGTAAGCAAACTACTATACAAAGGTTAGCTGATAATTCAAGATTAAAAGGTCTTAATGTATTGGGTACTGGCGATGCCCTTCACCCAAAATGGTTTGAACAAATTAATACCCAGCTTGAAGAAGATTCAAATGGGGTTTTATGGACTAAGGAGACTAATTCATTTCCTTTTATTTGGCAGACCGAAGTTTCTTTAATGTATACTCAAGATGGAAAAGGTCGAAGAATTCATAATTTATTATTAATGCCTAACAAAGAAGTTGTAATACAAGTTAGAGATGCTTTTTTAAAAAAAGGAAGAATAGATTATGATGGAAGACCAATTTTCGGATTTTCATGTATAGAGTTAGTCGATATGATGAGATCAATTTCAGACCAAATAGAAATTATTCCAGCCCACGCATGGACAAGTTATTTTGGAATTTTTGGAAGCAAAACTGGTTTTGATTCTGTTGAACAATGTTTTAAGGAAAAATCAAAATATATTCATGCATTTGAAACTGGATTATCTTCTTCCCCAGACATGAATAGAAGAGTCTCATCACTAGATAAGTATAATCTGGTTTCTTTTTCAGATCCTCATTCTTATCACCCACATAGGTTGGGTAGAGAGGCAACAATTCTTGATATAAAAACTTTAACCTATAAAAATATTATAAATACAATTAGGACTGGAGACGGACTTGTAGGAACTATAGAAGTGAACCCTGCTTATGGTAAATATCATATTGATGGTCATAGAGCTTGTGGTGTAGTTTTACAGCCTTCTGAATCTAAGAAATTAAATGGTATCTGTCCAAAATGTAAAACCCCATTAACAATTGGGGTAGCTTATAGAATTGAAGAATTAGCAGATAGAAAAGAACCAGAAAAAGTTCCATTTTATACTGAAGTAATCCCATTATCAGAAGTAATATCATTAATTTTGAAAAAAGGGGTATCAACAAAAACAGTAGTAAAAGAATATAATTCTATAATATCTAAATTTGGTAATGAGTTTGATGTATTAATGAAAGTAGGATTTGAAGAATTAAAATCAGTTACTAATGAAAAGATTGCTGATGCTATAGTCAAAATACGAGAAAGAAAAGTAAACTATAAACCTGGATATGATGGTGTGTATGGACAACCTATTTTTAATGAAAGGGATCAAAAAGACGAATTAAGAGAGAGTCCAAAATCTTTACAAAATCTACAAAAAGATCTAAATGAATTTAGTCATTAATATTAAATTAAAGTGTTACAAAAATTGTTACACTTTATAAAAAGAGTGTTACAAAAATTGTATCATATCAAAAGATTTATAAATCAATAAAATATCATAAAATAATGAATAGGGATGATCTTTATTATGTTCTATTTGAACAACAAAAAGAATTTGAAATACAGTCTAATTTTGTAGAAAGAGAGATAACAAAAAAAATATTATCATTCATTCATTTGAAACTTCCAATTATTATAACTGGTGTTCGGAGATGCGGTAAATCAACTTTGTTATATATATTAAAAAATCATTTAAAACTAAAAGAAAAAGAATTTTTTTATATAAATTTTAATGATGAAAGATTAATTGATTTTTCAGCCGAAGATTTTCAAAAAATATTAGATTTTTTAAATGAACAAAATTATCTTACAAATTGTTATTTTTTTATAGATGAGATACAAGAAACAAAAGATTGGGAGAAATGGGTAGATAGAATAAAAGAAAAATTTACAATCTTTATAACCGGGTCAAATTCTAAGCTATTAAGCAAAGAGATATCAACAATCCTAACTGGGAGGTCGATAAGTAATAATTTATTTCCATTCAGTTTTAAAGAATTTTTAGATTCAAAAAAATTAAAAAGAAATGATTGGAAAATCGATATAAAACTCCAATCCCAATTAAGAAAAGAATTCTCAGAATTTTTTTCATTAGGGGGGATACCAAAAGTAATTATAGATAAAGATAAAAGACTTTTACATGAGATATATGAGAGTATTTTATATCGAGATATAATAAAGAGATTTAATAAGAATTTAGAAAAGCCAATTAAGGAAATTTCTAATTACTTATTATCAAATATTTCCAAAGAATTAAGTATAAGATCTTTGTCAAAAATAATTGAGATAAAAAATTTATCAACTGTTAAATCAATTTTAGAAACTTTCGAAAATGCTTTTATTTTCTTTTTTATTAATAAATTTGATTATTCTTTAAAAAAACAAATTCAAAATCCTAGAAAGCTATATTGTGTTGATAATGGGTTCGTGAAAGAAGTGGGATTCAAATTCTCAGAAGATAAAGGTAAACTTTTAGAAAATATAGTATTTATAGAGTTAAAAAGAAAAGGAAAAGAGATTTATTATTTTTCAGAAAAGAGAGAATGTGATTTCTTAATAAGGGAGGGCATCAAGATTAAAGAAGCAATTCAAGTTTGTTATGAATTAAACGATGAAAATAAAGATAGAGAAATAAATGGTTTATTGGAAGCAATGGAAAAATTCAAGCTAAAAGAGGGGGTTATTTTAACATCTGATGCCGAAAGAGAAATTAAACTAAAAAATAAATTAATAAAAGTTATCCCAGTTTGGAGATGGTTATTATGTTAATAATATATTAAAATAGATGCAATAATTTCAAATAAGTTGCCAACTTTACTTCGCCTCTCATTGATATTTTATTTAATCTTTTTTATATCAATTACGAGAATCAGTAAAATTCGTTACATTCTCAAAAATTTATAAATTTCAAGAGATAGTTTATTTATCACATTCATTTTTTCACTTAAAAATTTAATTTCTTTTTGTTTTTTTTGGAGCTTCAAAATTTCTTCCTCAAAATTAATCTTAACTCTGAAGAAAGTTTGTCGTTCAGTAAAGAATTTTTTAAGCGCATCTATAGTAAAATCATTATTATTGTTAATATTCTCAAGCATAGATAAAACAGCATATTTTTATCAAATATGAAAATGTTTTCAGAAAATAAATTTAAATATGAAATAATACCAGAATAATATATTGGGTATTCACCACATTTTTCTAATTTTGTTTTGATATTATTTATTATATTTAAATAAGATTCACACCAGTTATAAATTATTTGTCTTGAAAATAAAATTTATTTCACCCAATATAACTTACATCTCTCTTTGGTTTTATTAGTGCTCTTTCATTTTTTAGGCTATTTGTTTTTTCAGTAATTTCTTTCTCAATTTCTCCAACCTCTCTGTCTAGCACATCCAAATCTAATTTAAAATTCAATTTGCTATTTAGTAATTTCAAAATTTCTTTGGCACTTTTTACCCCAAGATAAGTTGGATGTCCGAAAGTTTCAGCTAATATGGAAACTGCATCTAAATTTCTTCTTCTGGCTAAACCAGTTAATAACCCCGAAACGCCGATTATAGGTCCAATAACCCCATAAATATTTTTTACAACATTGCTTTGATATCTTTTAATCACTTTGGAGTTTGTGCCTGTACAATAAATCCTGGCTTGCTTTGGGACTTTATCCAGGGCAATCCCACCCAAAGTTATAATTTCTTTGCCATCATATTTTTGAAATAAATCAAGAATATTATCGCAAAATTCATAGCAGGACTTCTCATCCAAAGGTTGTATATCCCCAGCTAAAAAAAGAAAGTCTTTATTATTCAATTTTTTATGAAATATTTCTATTGCTGGTAATTCAACTAAATTGTCCTCATTTACAAAAACACAGTGTGGAAAATTGTAAGAAGTTATTTCATAGATTTTTTTGGCTTTCAAGCTGTCAATTATAAAATCAACAGCAATTTTGCCAACATTTCCTACCCCTGGCAAGCCCTCAATTAATATGGGGTTCTTCAAATTTATTTTGCCAATTTCATTTATATTCCATGTCATAGCACTAAAAAGCCCAATTAATATTTAAAGGTTGTGAATTTTTTTGTATTTTAGCCTGTAATTTTGGTATTTATCTTCTGGAGAGTATTTTGCTGGTTTAGGGTTAATAGTGGTTTTTCCGCAATGTTCTTCTTTCAAAGTATAAGAATTGCACACAACACATTTTAAGATTCTTTTTGCCATTTTCCAGTTATATTTGATTTCTTGCCTTCATTAATTATCTCAGTTGCTATTTTTTCTATTAAAGGTTCGGAATTTTTTTTATCAGTAGTTATCAACTCCAGCAGGTATTTTGGTGCACTCATATAAGTGATCTTTAAGTCATAGCCGGTTTTTTTATAATTATCTGACATTTTTTCCAGTAATGCCTTAATAAGTTCTATTCCATTTGTATCATAATTTCTTAAGTCTAAACTTAATTTAACTTTAATTTTTGGTAGTTTTATTTTATCCTTAATAACTTTTATTAAAACATTTAATATTGACTCATTTATTCCAAGTTTTTTTATTTCTTCGCTGTTTTCTAGAGCAACACTGTTAAAACCCTCTCTTAAAGAACCAAAGTTCTCAATAATTCTTATTCCAGCCTCTTTATACATTCTTTCTAAATCATATTTTAATTGTTTTCCAGCATGTTCAAGAAGTTTCTCAGCTTTTTCCTCTTGCCTGCCTTCGTCAATTTTTATCTTCATGGAGTTAATTGAAACTCTTCTCAAGGAAAGGTCTACTTGTTTATTTTCTTTATTTATTTTTAGCACTTTGCAGACAATTCTTTTATTTGGTTTTACAAAATCCCTTATGTTTCTTATTCTGCCTGGCGCTATTTCAGAAATATGAATTAAACCTTCCAAATTGTCGTATTCATCTAATGTAACAAAAACAGAATGATGCAGTATGCTCTTGACTGTGCAAATAACAAAATCACTTGTATTTGGTAAGTCTTTCTTCTTGAAAAGCATCTATTCCAATACCTCTAAAACCCTGGCCTTAATTTTTCCTTTTCCGCCGCTTGGTTCAGATAAAATACTAGAGCACACCAGGCAGGTTATTTGGGTAGTGGGTTTTCCAAAAATAATTTGTTCATTTTTACACTTGGAGCATCTTACTTTTATAAATCGCGAACTTGGTTCATTTAATCTTCTCATTTGAACTCCACTTTTTTGGCTCTAAATCCTTTTTTTTGAACACTGCTCTTTCCGCAGATTTTACATTTATACCTTAAGTCAACTTTTTTGGAAGTTTTAGCCCCACTCATTTTAAATTTGGAAATAGCTGGTCTCGAACCATATCTTCCTAAATTACCAAATCCCCTTCCTAAACCTCGTTTTCTTGCTCTATTAATTGACCCTCTCTTTAAACTGCCCCTTTCTTTTTTCTTTGCTTGTGAAACAGCGTGCTCTGTATGCTTTTTACATTTTTTACAATACCTATTGATCTTTTTTGGGATTTTCATTTATCTATTTTTTGATTAATTTGGATTTAATAACCTTTTCATTTTTTAATATTTGGCTCTAAATATTTTTGGGGGCATTTCGTATTTAAACCCTCTACAGTCTCCAAGTTCCCAATACAGACATTAATATTTTATATTATAATATTCTTCTCTCATTCCTTTTTGGCATTTTACAACTTAGTTATTAGTTACCTAAGGTTTATACATTTTTTCAGTGCCAGAATTTACCGCGCAAAAAGAGGTCTATTATAAGAAATACTTCAAAATTTTCTAAAATGATGTTATAATAGCTTTAAATGGCATAAATGAAATATCAACTAATGCGCAAAATAGGAACTATTTTAAATAAAGAATTCACCCTAAACTGAATGAATTGGATAAAACCAAAAGGATTTAGTAAATCAAAAATTGATTGGGCTGGAAGTGTTTTTATTAATACTAAAAGTTCCCCACAAGAAGTAGAAGAAGCTTTGGCTATATTAGATAATTGGAGAGCAATACATAGGTACCCAATGCATATTTTTAAAAAAAGGCTAAAAAGAGTCTCAGAAAAAATAGATGTGGAATCAATTACAGTCCAGAGATTAAAAAGACTTCCATCAATAGTTAAAAAATTACAAAGGGGGTATTATGGAAATAAACCCACCATGAAACTATCCCAAATGCAAGATATTGCGGGATGTAGAACTGTCCTGTCTAATGTAGAGTTGGTGCGAAAATTATACAAAGAAAGTTATGTAAAAGGAGATTTAAAACATAAAAAAGTCGGTGAAAAAGACTACATTAAAAATCCAAAAGAAGATGGTTATAGAAGCATCCACATTATTTATCGATATAATAGTGATAAAGAAGGAAAAAAAGATTATAATAAGTTACTTATAGAGATTCAAATAAGATCAAAACTCCAGCATCTTTGGGCTACTGCAATTGAGACTGTTGATTTCTTTACAAGACAGGCAATTAAATCCAATGAAGGACAAAAAGAATGGATGGATTTTTTTAGATTAGTGAGTTCTGCTCTTGCGTTAATAGAAGATACTCCATTAGTACCGAATACTCCTGACAAAAAAGAAGAGCTATATAATAAAATCAAAGAAAAAGAAAAAGAATTGCAGGTAATTAAAGTTATGAAAGGGTGGACGCAAGCTATAAATGTTTTTGAACAAGCTGTAAGGAAAAAACCAAAACTAGAGTTCTTTCTATTAGAGTTAGATATCGTGCAAGAAAAATTAAATATTACCGGATATACCAAAAGTCAAGAAGAATTAGCAATCTCTGATTATGCAAAAGCAGAAAAGAGGAATCAGGGAAAAAGGGAATATGATGTTGTTTTGGTTGGAGCTGACACAAGTAGTGATTTAAAGAAAGCTTACCCAAATTATTTTGTTGATACAAAGGAGTTTATTTCTCTTCTGCAAAAGATTATAGACAAATCTAATACATTTTCTCAATAATAATTTTTCCATTTTCATATTTAATTTTTAATTCATTCCTTAATAAGTTATTTTCTTCAACAAGTTCTTTAGGAAGATTTATTCTATATTTATAGTAAACAGCATCTCAAATTTTTTTGTCCAATTTTGGGGGTGCAGTCCATAATTTTCATATAATAAACTTAGGTACTCTAAATATTTACATCCCATAAAAATCCCAATACGGCTCTTAGAAATTTTTTCAATTATTATTTAATCTCTGGCTTAATTTCTTCAGCTTTGTTTTTATTAATTAGAATTGAAGCAATATGATTGGGCAAAGAAACCACATCCTCATTTTCAAAAGGGCCATATAAGGTTAAATCATCAGCTATAAATTGTGGAACAGGTTCTAAAATTCGTAATAAGCTAAAAGGATTTTCTTTTTTAAGTTCACTTGGTTTTTCTTCTTTTATTTTAATTTCATCTTGTAAAATATTTGGTAGCTTTTTCAAAAGCAAGTTTTCTAATATGTTTGTTCTATATTTGCTTAATATATTTTTTATGTGATTATAAAATTGGATTTCCTCGCTTAACATATTTGGCAAATTGCTTTCATTAAATCTGGAAGAAATCAAAGCATTTTGAACTATTTTATTTTCTCTTTTTTCATAAATTTCTCTAAGTATTTTCCCTACATTATCTAATTGTTTCTGGGTTTTATCGCTTTCTTTTGCAAATACAGAGTCTTTAGTTTTTTGTGATGCTAAAATAGCTTCTTTTTCTTCTAAATACTTTATAACTAGCTGAAAAAAATTAGGTTCTAATTTTTGCAGTTCTTTTTCATACTTCTCTTTTCTGAGTATATCATATAAGGCTTCGTAAGTAATAATATCCCCCATAAAATGTAAAAAGTAAAAGCTTTTTATATACATTGTTGTATTTCTTGTTGCATATTGTAAAATGAAAGAAAAACTGGAATATTTTCAAGTTAAAGAAGTCATAAAACTTAAAATTAAAGAAGACGGAGATTATGCGTATTTCAAATTAAAAAAAAGAAATTATAATACAATAAAGGCAATAGAAGTTATAGCAAAGAAATTACACATAAATCCAAAGCAAATAGGTTTCGCGGGAAATAAAGACAAGGCTGCAATCACAACACAGTATATTTCAATTCCAAAAATAACTTCAGAACTCAATTTAAAAGATATATCATTAAAATTTATTGGGTGCGGAGATAAAAGGATTAATCTTGGGGATTTAATAGGAAACAAATTCAAAATAAAATTTGATCAAAAGTTAAGGAACATGCCAAATTTCATGGAGAATTATTTTGATGAGCAGAGATTTGGGATAAATCATAATAATCATATTCTTGGAAAATTAATAATTGATAAAAAATTTAAAGAATTGGATAATCTAATTGAAAATAAATCAGATTATACATATAAATTAAAATTAAGATTTTATTTTCACGCTTACCAGTCGTATTTATTTAATGAAGTTTTATCAGAGTATCTATCAGAATATGAAAATTTTAAAATTCCTTATTCAATAGGGGAATTTGTTTTCTTAAAAAAAGAAATAAAAAACTTCAAAGTGCCTTTGATAAATTTTGATACAAATTTAAAGGGAAAAACAGGCAGATTATATAAAAAAATATTAAAAAAAGAACACCTGGATAAAAATTCATTTTTAATAAGATCACACCCATTCTTGGTATCAGATACGCAATATCGGGATGTTCTGGTTGAAGTAACAGAATTAAGCCATAAAAAGGACTATATTTATTTTACATTGCCAAAAGGGGCTTATGCCACGATTTTTATCAAAAAACTCGAATTATTAAATAGTAAGGTATAATAATGTATAGTAATGTATTATAATGTAAAATACAGTATATTTATATATAAAAAAATAATTCTAAATATGTGCCTGTAAAAGTTATAGACTTAGAAAAAGGAAATGATAAAAATTCACTTAGAGGAAAAGTTCTTGAATTATTAAAAAAAGACCCTAGTTTAGCTTACACTTTGCGAGAAATATATTCCCACTTTATGCAGGAAAATGAAATTAATAATCATTACAAAAATAAGCAGCAGATTCTTTACAAATTAATTTACAATTATCTTAGGGAGTTCAAATTAAAAGATGTAATCACCCACAAAGGAAATTATTACTATTATAATAAGAGGAATAAATGAAAAATAGACTAAGAAGAAAAAATAATTTAAGAAACCAGACTTTAGCAATAGACATGATTACAATTTCTTTGCTAATTATATTTTCTTTAACTTACTTTTATTTGGACAATTATGAAAATAATTTAATAACAGGATATAATATATTTAAAATCCAAGTAGCTGATACTGCTTATCCGAATATAACAATTAATTCCCCAGCAAACAATTCAAATTTTTCATATACAAATATTACTTTTAATATAACTGCTGAGGAAGTCAACTTAATAAACAATATCTCTATATTTGGTAATTGGACTGGGGAATTTCAGATAAATATAACTAATTCTTCTTTTGGATTAGCAAATAACGCAACCCAATTTACAATAAATATTTCACAAGGAAGAGGTTATTATTTATGGTCTGCTTTAGCTTGCGATAACTCAAGTAATTGTAATTACAGTTCAAACAATACTATTTTTATAAATAGAATCCCGGAGATAACAAGTATAAATATTTCAAATGATCACTCAGCAAACAAATCAACAGGCAATTTAACAGGTCAACTTAACTATTTAGATGCTGATGGAGATTCTAATCAGCTAAATGAAACAAGATGGTACAATAATTCTATAGAAATAACTTTATTCAAAAATTTTACTCAAATAAACTACTTAAATATGACTAATGGGGATAATTGGATATTTTCTGCAAGAGTATTTGATGGAGATAACTGGAGCATATGGTATAATTCAAGTGGTCATTCAATCCAAAATAATTCAGCACCATCTTTTACAGGTTTAATCTCAAACCAGTCATGGGTAGAAGATACTAGTTTGGATAACGCAATTAATTTATCAGCTTTTTTTACAGATCTTGAAAATAATAATTTAAATTATTCAGTTATAGGAAATAAAGCAATAAACGTAAGTATAACTAACGGTATTGTAAGTTTCTCACAAGTTATAGATTTCTTCGGAACTGAATATGTTGTATTTGAAGCAAATGACAGTAATTTAACA
This sequence comes from Candidatus Woesearchaeota archaeon, assembly GCA_964513145.1. Taxonomy (GTDB): domain Archaea; phylum Nanobdellota; class Nanobdellia; order SCGC-AAA011-G17; family JACPIM01; genus JAGWAC01. The sequence goes on along the minus strand of CAZELK010000005.1, from coordinate 44,902 downwards.
AGAAGATCAAATAATGTAACTTTAACAATAGAAAGTCGTGATGATCCATCACAAGTTAGTATAGGTGGCGGGGGGAAAAATGTAGTAAGCGCAGTAATAGAAGTAATATCGCCAGGAACGCAGACAATTTTCTTAAAAGATAAAACAATAGCGCAGTTAATAATAAAGAATAAAGGCAATTTCCTTCTTCAGGGCATTAATTTAAAAGCAGTTTCTGATAATGAAAATATAAAAACTGTTTTAACAAAAACATTTATTCCAAGTTTAAGTCAGGGAGCGGAAGAAAAAATAGATTTAGAAATAATTTCTAGTTTAAACAAAGATGAGACATCCCAGATTACTATATTTGCTGAAGTAAATCTCCCTAAAATAAAAGATTCTACAACTATTTATTTAAATGCTATTGAATTTGGTGCTGGAAATAAAACCATGCTAGTTCCTAGATTACAGTATGCGAGAGATTTATTTGGCAAAAACGAAGAATGTCAAAACTTGAGGACATTAATAGAAAAAGCAGAATCTTTTATCAGTGAAGGTAAATTTAATGAAGCTGGATCATTAATAGAAAAAGCAATAAATGGATGTAACGACATAGTTGTTTTAAAACCAAAAAGATTAGAAGTTTCAGTAACTAAATTAAATGAAAACTTAATTTTATTAACAGAGATTTTAGCATTAATGATGCTAATCTTAGGTTTCCTTTATTATAAAAAAAAAAGAAAATTTAACTCATAAAAAATTTAATTATTTTTTCTTCTCAGCTTCTGGTTTCTTCTTTGGCTCTTCTTTTATTTCTTCTTTTGCTTTTTCTTCTTTAGCTGCTGCTCCAGTTGCTGCTCCAGTTGTTCCTGCTGCAGTAGCTGCCGCAGCTGCCGCTTCTTTTGCCTTCTCTTCTTCAGCCTTTATTCTTTCTTGCTCTCTCTTGTAAGCTTCTTGTAATCCAGTTAAATGTTTTTTTAACAAAATTAGTTTTTCTTTGCTTGGTTCTTTTTTTAATTCATTTATGTCTTTGTCAAATAACCCCTGTTCAATTCTTTTAACAAAAAACTTGCCAGGTTCATTTTCTACATAAACACCCAAAGAATTGCATGAACCAATAACATTTTTTACAGCTGATTTTAATTCAACAACATACATGGAATCTTTTTTCATGTCAGCTATTTTAATAACTTGTTCAATTGCAATATTTCCTTTAATGTCTTTATTAGGAATGCCAGATCCCTTTTCAATCTTTAATTCATTTTTAATCAATTCAGAAACTGGTGGAGTCCCAACATCAATTTCAACATCCTTGCTCGTAGTATCTATGCTTAATTTAATCGGTACTTTAACACCTGCAAAATTGCTGGTTTTATCATTAATCTTCTTTATAACTTCAGATATATTTATCTTTAAAGGCCCTAGTTTTTGGGCTATTTGTGGTGTTGAAGTAGCCTTTCCACCATCTACAATTAAATCAAGTTTTTCCTTAGGCATTTTATTTTTTTAACAAAAATTCTATATTTAAAGCTTTCTTAAATTTTGGCTTTGTACATAAATTTTTATCTGGGTAATTTTTCTATATATTTCATTGCAATAGGCTTTAAAATATCTTTAAATAGCAGTTTAAGTCTGAATAATCTTGGTATAATAATCTCGAATTTTTTATTTATTATTGCTTTTTTAATTTCTTTGGCAACTTCAGTAGGTTCTAGAACTCTTTTATGTCTTTTATTATGTGGAAAGCTCTTAAAACTTTCATCCCTGTAAAAATCAGTATTCACAGCACCAGGGCAAATTAAACTGACATTGATGTTTTTTTTCTTTAACTCGTAATAAATGCTTTCAGTAAACCCGACAACGCCAAATTTACTTGCGCAATATACGCTTAATTTTGGAAAACCTATCCTTCCTGCCACAGAAGCTACATTTAAAATGTGACCATATCCTTGCTTTTCCATGTAAGGAATTACATATTTGCAAAAAAATATTACTCCAAGTAAATTTGTATTAATTATGTCTATTATTTCTTGTGTGCTTTGATCAGCAAATTCTTTATAATTTGAAAATCCAGCATTGTTTATAAGAAAATCAATCTTATCATATTTTTTAATAATTTCATCAATAACATATTTTATTTTTTTCTCTTCACTAATATCACAAACATACCCGGAATTATTTTCTGAAATTGATTTTAATTCATCTAATGTACTTTGTACTTTCTCCTTAGTTTTCCCTATAATAATTACTTTGCAATTCTCCCTTGCTAATTCTAAAGCAGTGCTTTTGCCAATCCCACTAGAACCGCCAGTAATTACAGCAACCTTGCCATAAAAATTCATTCTAATCTTCCTTATCTCTTCTTATTACTTTAACAGAATCAAGTTTTACAGTAATTGGTATAGGAACAGCAGCTTCTAATAACTCTACTACAACCTCTTCTTTTTGAATGTTTACTCTGGAAACCTTTGCTTTCTCCCTTGCAAATGGACCTGATATAATTTCAACAACATCATTTCTTTGTATATTTACTTGAACCTTGACTTGTTCAAGCATATGTTCAATCTCTTTGTATTCAATATTGTTTAATAATAAACCCCTTGCATAAGGTACGCCATGAAAACTATCTTCAGCTACCTCTCTGTTTTCACTCTCTAGAAAAATATAACCCCTTAATCCATGGGGTCTAATAATGCAGTAAATATTCAAACCTTTTTTTTGCACATTGCTGGCTACAAAATCCATAACTTGGTCTTCTCTATTTGCTGTTGTTCTTAATGCGAATATTGGCATTTTATGTTATTAAATTCCACACAACATGTATTATAAATCCGAGGATTCCTATAATTGCAATCCCTATGCTTGATACTTTTATAATACCTTTAAATTCTTCTAAACTTGGTTTATGAGTTATTCTAAAAACTCTTATATACTCAGATAATATATTCTTAAACTTATCTATCATAGTCTCTAGAAAAATAATATCTTTATAAATTTTTTCTTTAAATTTTTGGTTTTTATAACGGTCGTACCCAGGAAAACCATGTTCTTCAGAACATGGATGAATTGGGGTATCTTTTTAATATCATTTTTTCTTCTTAAACATTTCTGCAGTTAATCTCATGTCGGAAACTTTTCATAAATCTCGCAAGCCTTCCGAAGAAACCGAAAATCTTCCGAGAATTTCTCATGAATAGCACTGAATCACAATAACATTTAAATATGCTGGTTCTTTAATATCATTCACTGCATCAGCAGTCTATCGCTGGACAAGCGAAAAGTAACGCCTGTTTGAGATAATGTAAGACCAGCAGTTTTGGCTATTGTCGTTGATTCAGGAACTATATGCAAGTCAGACATATTTGACCTCTGCTGGAAACCACACCATTTATGGCGTGGAGGACGTCATTTTATGGGCTTATCCAATCTGTGGGCGTTAATATTTCCCGGGTTTTTCCATTTTATAATCTCGCCACAAGAATTTAATAAGATTAGATCTATAGTTTTATTATTGTCAACATCCCCTGACGTAATTCTCTCCAAATTCCTCATTTCAAAAATTAAAGTTTTTTGTGTATAATCCCCATTATCTCTTGAAAATTACAATATACATCAAAATCATTAAATCCATCCCCATTTATTCTGCAACCACTATATCCTTTAGTAATTCTTTCTGCCTGATAATATAATCATTAACCTTTTTCCCGCAATAAAATAAACTCGATAAAATTAACCCGCCATAAATTAGCTTTTTCATTTTTGCCAAATCCCTATTGAAAAAAATAAAATAACTCTATATAAACTTTAGCTTATAAACTCAATGCCTAATTCGTCTTCTATTTCCCTTCTTAATCTTTGTGACATCTTTTTTCTAGGTCCAAATATTTGTGGTGAACTAACACCAGTAACTATAAGCATAGTTCTTATTGTGTTTGCTAAATCTTCAGATATCTGTGCCCCCCAAATAATTCTTGCATCAGGGTCTAATCTTGAAGAAACAGTTTCAACAACTTTTCTTGCTTCTTCTAAAGTCATGTCAGGACCGCCAGCAACATTTATCAAAGCCCCGACAGCACCATCAATGCTAACATCTAATAAAGGGTTATTAATTGCTTTTTCAACAGCTTCTATAGCCCTGTTTTCAGAATCGCTTTCCCCTACGCCTATTACAGCTACTCCACCCTTGCCCATAACAGTCCTTATATCAGCAAAATCTAAATTTACAAGCCCAGTTTTTGTTACTAATTCAGCAATTCCTTTTACAGAATTTGTTAAAATTTCATCAGCAACTTTGAAAGCAGTATGTAATGGTAAATCAGGTGCTAAATCTAATAGTTTATCATTTGGTATAACTATTAATGTGTCCACAGTGCCCTCTAATTTTTCTAGACCGAAAGTTGCATTTTCAAATCTTCTTTGTCCCTCCATTTCAAAAGGCATTGTGACTACTGCTACTGTCAGAGCTCCCAATTTCTTTGCAACCTCAGCAACAACAGGCGCACTCCCACTTCCTGTTCCTCCTCCCAATCCACAAGTTATAAAGACCATGTCAGCTCCTTGTATCTTTTCTTTTATTTCATGTTCTTGTTCTCTTGCTGCTTCTTCTCCAACTTGGGGAATGCTTCCAGCTCCTAATCCATGAGTAGTCGTTTTTCCAATTAAGATTTTAGTATCTGCATTTGTATAAAGTAAATCTTGGGCATCAGTATTAACTGCTATAGTTTCAATTCCAGTAATTCCGACTTCAGAAATTCTGTTAATTGTATTATTTCCACCCCCGCCACACCCAACAACCTTGATTTTTGCTTTCTGTTTTGCTAATAAAGCCTCTAGCTCAGCATCTAATGGGTTTTGATTTCTTGGCATTTGATTTTTAATAAAACCCCTTTCTTTTACACCCTCTATCATTTTATCCATTGTTTCACTATTTACTAATCATATATTTAAATATTGCCTTGCTATTTAGAATATATTTTAGAAAACCTATTTTATTGTAAATCCACTTTTTTATCAGCTTTAGAATTTATTTTAGTTTCCTTTTCTTCTTCAAATTTAATTTCTTTTATTTCTGGGATTAATTTTAGTATTTTTTCTTTTAAAATTTCTTTGTGCTTGTCATCAATTTTTATTTTTAAATTTAAAACTTTTTTATCAATCTTTAACTCGTATTTGTTATTGATTTTTGAGACTATGCTCTCTGCTTTGTCTTTAACATCATTTATAATTTTTTTTACTTCAATGTCGAATACTAAATCTTTTCCAGATAAAGGGTGATTAAAATCAACTATAACCCTTCCGCCAGAAACACTTCTTACTGTACCTACATATCCATCAATATTTACATTTAATCCTGGAAAAGGTCTTAAATTTTCTTTTTTAAAAATCTTAATAGGCACTAATTTTAGTAAAGCTGGATTTTTTCTCCCAAATCCTTCCTCGCTTTTAATTCCAATTTCAAATTTTCCTTCTTTCTTTCCAATCAATTTCTCATCTAAGCTGTTTAGAATATCGCCTTCACCAACGCAAATAACCAAAGGCTTGTAAGATAAATTGGGATTATAAATATTTTTTTCTTTGGCAACATCTTCCCTAGTCAAGTCAAAAATCTCATTGCTGTCAGCAATTTTTCCAACAAAATCTATTTCTACAAAATCTCCTTTTTTTATCATAAAGTGTGATGCCTTTTATAGTTTTATAAATATTTTGATAATAAAAAATTTAAAGCAAATCTTTATAAAGAAATAGTAATTTTGTTTTTTTATGAGTATGAAGCAAGTACCTGCAAGTACTTTAAAAAAGGGAAATACAATAGTTTTTGATGGTAAGGCCTGTGTAATCAGAGACATTCAGGTGGGAAAGTCAGGTAAGCATGGTCATGCCAAGGCAAGAATAGAGGCAGTCTCAATTTTAGATGATCAAAAAATCATAAAAGTTATGCCTGGTGGCGATAAAGTCGATATCCCATTAATAGAGAAAAAAACAGCACAGGTTTTGTCAATTAAAGACACAGAAGCAAATGTTATGGACTTGGAGTCTTTTGAAACATTTGATCTTAAAATACCAGAAGAATTAAAAGACAAGGTAGCAGAAGGAATCCAGGTTATTTATTGGATAATTTTAAATCAGAAAGTAATTATGCAAATTAAGGCAGTATAAAATGGTAAGATTTACAGAAGCAACAGCAAGATTATTTCATGGCGTATTTGTTTGCAGAAAGTGCAAAACAAAAATAAGGGCTAGTGTAAGTAAAATTCTAAACAAGGAAGTCAGCTGTAAAAAGTGTGGCAGAAGAAGTTTTAGAGTTATAAAAAGTAAAAAAGTCCAGAAGTAAACTATTTAATATCATTTATTTTATAAAAAAAGATGAATATAGACTTAATTTTAGCAGTAATCTTCTTTTTATTATTATTAGTATTTTATTTTTTTAACAAAGATAAATTTGAAGTTAAAGGAAAAATTCTTTTTATTTGCAGAACTAAATTAGGGCTTAAATTAATGGATAATATAGCAAAGAAATTTAAAATAATTCTTCGCCCATTGTCTTATGTAAGCATTTTTATTGGTTTTGCTGGAATGATTTTTATTGTTTATATTTTATTAAAAGGCACTTTTGATTTATTGTTTATTCCAAATGCCCAGCCTGCCTTGGCGCCAGTACTGCCTGGAGTAAAAGTCCCAGGGTTGCCAGTTTTGTCATTTTGGCATTGGATAATTTCAATTTTTATTGTTGCTGTTATTCACGAGTTTTCACATGGCGTATTCGCAAGATTATTTTCAATAAAAGTAAAAAACTCTGGCTTTCTTTTTTTCGGTCCAATCTTGGGCGCATTTGTAGAACCTGATGAAAAATCACTGCAAAAAGCTTCAAATAAAGAGCAACTGGCAATATTGTCTGCTGGCGCATTTTCAAATATAGCCTTGGCAATGGTTTTGCTGTTAGTGATTAGTTTTGTTTCTCTTCCAGTTCAGAATAAAATAATTGATTTTGAAAGTATCCAAGTAAATAAATTAGTTCCAGGTTATCCTGCAGCCAAAGCAGATATTCAAACACCATTCAAGATAAACTCAATTAATGAAAAAGAAATTAAAAGTTTAAAGGATTTTACATCAATTACAGACCAAGTTAAGCCAAATGAAAAGATAATTTTAGAAACTGATAAAGGTAGATTTGATTTGATAACAGAAAAAAATCCTGGGAATAGTTCAAGAGGATTTATTGGAATAACAGACTTTTCAATAAATACAAAAATAAAACCTAATGTAAATGAAGTTTTTGGAAATTCAGTTTTATGGTTGTTAAAACTAGTATTTTGGTTATTTATAGTAAATTTGGGTGTAGGATTATTTAATTTATTGCCTTTGGGCCCAATAGATGGTGGAAGAATGTTTTTAGTATTGTCATCAGTCATATTTAAAGAAGAAAAGAAAGCGCAAAAATTCTGGTCTATTATTAGTTACTTTTTATTAATTGTTATTTTCATAAATTTAATGCCTTATTTCATTAAATTATTTAGTTTTATATTCCGACCATTTATCTAAAAAAGCCATTTACAATTTATATTACAAAATAACTAAAACATAAATCTTATATAGATTTAGCTCTTTAATTTAAGAATGTTGAAAGGTAAATATTATCTTGATATTGTAATAGTAAAGGAAAAACTAAGCACTAAAGAAGATGTCTTTGTAGCCCATTGTACTAGTTTAGGAATTACTAGTCAAGGAAGCACTATTGAAGAAGCTACCAAGAATATTAAGGAAGCTATTGATCTTTATTTAGAAGAATTTCCTGAAAAGCTAAATGATGTAGAAAGAGATAGCCCTCCAACTTTTTCTTTTGTAGAGGTTTGATGTCAAAATTACCTGTAGTATCTGGCAATGAAGTACTTAAAATATTAATAAAATTAGGTTTTCAACATATTAGAACAACTGGTGATCACGCAATTTTAAAAAAAGAAGATAATTTTGGAAAGAAAGTAGTTCCAATTCCATTACATAAAGAACTTGCTAAAGGAACCTTGCTTAGTATATTGCATCAATCTGGACTTACAAAAGAAAAATTTAAAGAGCTACTTAAATAAAATTAATATTCACACAAACCATTGCTTTCATAAAAATGTTAATCGACGCTCATGCACATTTGGACAGGTTTTCTGACGAAGAATTAAAGGAAGTTATAGAAAGATCAAAAAAAGAAAATGTCAAAGCAATAATAACTCAGGGAGTAAATCATGAAAACAATTTGAAAGTTTTAGAATTATCTAAAAAATATGAAATAATAAAACCCGCTTTGGGAATATATCCGTTAAATGCTTTAAATGTTTCAGTTATTGAAGGTTATGATGATTATGATAGAAATACTAAATTTGATATTGATTTTACTTTAGAATTTATCAAAAAAAATAAAGGCAAAATAATCGGTGTAGGGGAAATTGGCTTGGATTTTAAGTTCTCTAAAGATAAAGAAAATCAGATTAAAAATTTTCAAAGGATAATAGAATTAAGTGAGAAAATAAACAAGCCTTTAATTGTACATTCAAGAGGGGCTGAAAAGGAGACTATAGATATTTTGGAGCAATCCAATGCTAAAAAAGTGCACTTACATATGTTTTCTGGCAATAAAAAACTGATATTAGGAGCAGAAAAATTAGGTTATTATTTCTCTATTCCATGTATAATACAACGCTCAGAACATTTCCAAATGCTCGCGAAAATAGTAAATATAAACCAGTTATTGACAGAAACAGACTGCCCATGGCTATCCCCCTTTCTAGACAAAAAAAATGAACCTGCTTTTATTCAATATACAATTAAAAAAATAGCTGAATTAAAAAACATGGATAAACTTGAAGTAGAAAATAATATATATATGAATTATCAAAAATTATTTTTAAAATAAAACTCTAAATTTCAATAATCATTCCAGTTCTCCCAGGATTAATTATTAAAGTCTCTCCAATCTTCTCTTGTTTTCCGAAGTTTTCATGTAAATGCCCGCAAAGATAAAGTTTTGGTTTAAATCTTTCAATAAACTTTCTTAAAGTTCTGCTCCCCCTATAACCTAAACCATCCAGCTTATCCAGTTTTGTTCCATAAGGCGGTCCATGCGTAATAAAAATGATCTTGTCTTTCTTATCAAATTTAATTTTCTTCATTTTTTCTTCTAATTCAATATCAACATAATTAAATCCCCCAGTCCCATAACCAAAAAATAAAAAGTCTCCATATTTAAACATTCTAAGATGCACATTTATTAAGAAATCATATTTATTACATAATAATTTTATATCTTCATAATCCTCATGATTTCCAGGAATTAGTACCATATTTTTTTTTAAATCTTTAAATCTTTTAAGAATATTTTCAAGCTCATTGCCATAGTTAGTCATATCCCCACAACAGATTAAAATATCAGCTTTTTTCGCTTTCTCAATAATTTCCTTTATAATTTTCTTGTTTCCATGGACATCTGTAAAAGCTAAGATTTTCATATAAACTTTTAAATTTAAAAGATTTATAAATAGATAGCAAGGTTTAAATATAACTAAATATAACTAATGTTATGGAAGAGATTAAAACAATAGCTAAAAAATGGGGAAGCTCAATAGGTATAATTATACCAAAAGAAATAGTGGATGCTAAAAAAATAAAAGAAAATGACAAAATAATTATTGAAATAAAAAACAGACCAATAGCCGGAGAATTTTTTGGAAGATTTAAGGGTAAAATAAAAAAGTCAGGGCAAGAATTGAAAGATGATGCAAGAAAGGGTTGGCATTAAATATTTTTGGGATAGTTATGCAATAATCGAACTTGAAAAAGGCAACATTAATTATAAAAATTATTCAGAAGAACCAATAATATTAACAATTTTTAATCTTGCCGAGGTATATTGGAATTTTTTAAATGAATTGGGAGAAAAGGAAGCGAATAAATTATACGATTGTTATAAACCCGCTATAGTAGAAATTAAAGATGAAATTTTAAAAGAAGCAATCAAATTTAGAAAAGAAAATAAAAAAAATGATTTATCATATACTGATTGCATAGGTTATGTTTATGCCAAAAAAAATAACCTAAAATTTTTAACTGGTGATAAGGAGTTTGAAAATATGGCTAATGTTGAATTTGTAAAATAATTAGTTCTTGGAATATTCAATTATACTTGACTTGCCAGTGCCTTTAATAATTTCTTTTCTTGAAGCCAGTCCTTTTTCAACTAAGCTGGCTATTTTTCTTGAAAACGTCCTGTAACTTTTCCTCCCGCCTTCGTGCCTATATAAGGTAAATAAATCAAGACAGCTTTTCCCGGAATTTTCTTTTATTAAATTTAAGATGCTTTTTTTTGTTTTTTCGATATTCTCCGAATTCTCTATTTTGAAATCTTTTAATTTTTCAATAGCTTCCAGAGCATGTTTCTCTAAAATAAGTTTTGAACTTTCATTCTCAGCAGCCATTCCGCTTTCCCTTAAAAGAAAAATCCCGAGCCTTAAATCGTTTTTTTCATGGGTTTTATTTGTTATTAGCTTTAATGCCCCCTCACTAAAAACATTCTTCGCAAACCCATATTCAACTCTTTGTTTTAAAATTCCATAAGTTTCTTCAGGATTATAAGGCTTAAATTCTAATAATTCTGCCATTAACCTGGATCTTATTCTGTTATCCATGCTGCTTAGGAATTCTAAATTATTTGTTATTAAATATATTCCCTTTCTATTTAGATCTTCTAATAATAAATAAAGAATCTGTAAATCCTGTAGCTTGTCTGCTTCATCCAGAACTAATATAACTGGTTTTTTATTTAATATTTTGGTAATTTCCTTTAATAATTGGTCAGTATGTTTTCCTTGTATAAACCTATATTTTAACTGATCACAAATTTCAAGAACAATTTTATAACCCGTATCCTTTTTCCAGCAGTTTATATAAATTGGTAAAGCTTCATCATCCAGTCCTTTTTCTTCAAGTTCTCTTAAAACAAACCTGGTTGCTGCAGTTTTGCCAATTCCCGAAGTGCCTGTGATTACTAGATTTTTTCCATTTCTACCTTCTAATAAAGGCTTAATACAATCTGCAATATACTTTTGTTGATTTTCTCTAAACTTAATAATATGTGGTAAATAATCTAAATCAAAGACACTTTCATCAATAAATAAAGATTCACTTCCTTTTAGTCGATTATCAAATAAGCTCATAAGTTTTTAGAAGTTTAAGAGTATAAAATATTTATTGTGCTGTCAAATTATATAGTAAAATAATTGGGGACTCTGCACATAGTAAAATAAATAATAAAAATTATAAATAGTCAAAATATTACTAATTTATGGCAGAAGTTTTAGTTATAGGAGAAGACTAAATAACATTAACAAAAGAAATAAGATTTAGTGATGAACACTATTGGAGACATAATAATGTCAAGTGAAAAAAATCCAGATTCTTTTAATATTCCCAGCTTTTTGGTAGAAAACCTTCCTAAGAAATTGGAACATTTAAGAAAATTAGATGTTACGACAAGATTAAAAAAATTAAAAAAAGATTATTTTGGAACATTAAAAGAAATGGAGAAATTCACGGAAGAGGATGAATTAAAAGAGCAGATTGAAAAATACAATATATGATAGATACCTATGCTTGGGTAGATTTCAAGGAAGCAATTTTTATAAAATAAAGTGGGCATGCAAAAATAACTATATATACACTCTAATTATAGCATTAATTTTTTTAAATATGAACATATAATTCCAATCTTTTTGTTAGGAGTTGATAAGAACCTTGGTTTTCATATTTCTTCCATTCCGTCTTTTGTCAAAGCAACTAATCTTATCCCAACACCTAGTTTTAAAATAGCACTCATTAAAGCCATATGTTCTTTTCCAGAACCGGAAATAAAATTAATTCCAACTTCAGTACCAGTTACTTTTTCTTTCAATTTATTGTAAATTTCTTCCCTTAATTCTTTTAAGCCTTGATTGGAATTAACAACAATAAATTCAGTCTTGTCATTTTTAGTAAAGTTTTCTTTACCATATTCATTTGTAATTAAAAAAATCTTGTCCCAGCTAGCTTCTTGTACTATTCTGCCAACATGCCCCCATGTTCCTTTTCCAACAGATAAACAAGCTATTAAATCTGGCATATAAATTAACTATTCAAAAGATTTTTATAGGTTATGGTAAAGTATAATGGGTTTAGAATATATTATATATTAAAATATATATTACAATATAAGATGAAAACTAACCAACTATTAAATTACATCATATTATTTTTGGCAGGTTTTTTAGTTGCAACTATTTTAATTCCTTCACAACCATTGCAAACTAATATTATAACTGGGGCAGAAGTATTAGATCAGGTAAAATTAGAAAAAGCCTCAACAAGTATAGCTGCAGTATCATCTAAAGATAATCGCGGAGTATTGGGTAAAGTAAATGTCGAAATAACTCCTGGAGACGGAAAAATATTAGTAAATACAGATCCATTCTTAGAGCCAGACACACAATATAGTGCAAATGTGGCTGCCAATATAGCTCAACAAGTCGCAATAAAAAAAATAGGAAATCATAATTTAATCTACACATTTGATATAGAAAGCGACGTTCTTGGAGGTCCTTCAGCTGGAGCTGCGATGACAGCAGCAACAGTTTCAGTTTTATTGGGCAAAGAACTAAGAAATGATATAGTTATAACTGGAACAATTAGGGAAGACGGTACAATAGGTCAAATAGGTGGGGTAGTAGAAAAAGCAGAAGCTGCTGCAGAAAAGAATAAAAAAATATTTTTAATACCAAAAGGCCAAAGTTCTATAAGTTATTATGAAAAAGAAATAAAGGAAGTTAAAAGAAACGGGTTGGTTTTTTACAAAACGAGCTATATTCCAAAGAGATTTGATTTGAAAGATTATGCAAAAGATGAACTAAATCTGGAAGTAATAGAAGTAGAAAATATTTACGATGTTCTGAATATTGTCTTAAAAAAATAAAAAAAGCATATTTTGTAATAATAATTTATATAATAGAAATTTTATATAATTACTTTAAAAAATAAACATTTTCTAAATTCTCAAACTCCTTATCACCAGTTAAAAACAAAATATTTTGCCTCCAAGATAGAGCATAACCTAAAGCATCAATATAGGATAATTTCTTTTTAATGTATTTTAATCTGATCTTGGCTGCTTGTTTTATGTCATCAGAAGTAATATCTAAACAGCAGGGTAATAATCGATTAAAAAAATCTTCCGCTAATTTTTCTTCTTTATCTCTGCATAAAGAATAATATAATTCATACAAGTTTAATAAGGAGGTCGCTATCTCGGCATTATTTTTAAATATACTATAATTTTCTTCGCCCTTGGCTAATTGATAAAGCGCATATGTATCAAAAAAATACATTGTTACACCCAATCTTCTCTTGATTCATTTTTCAAATCTTGTGCAGTTTTTTTAGTTTTCCATTTGCCAAATAAATCAGATAAGTCAATATTTTTTTTCACAATGACATTTACTTTTTGATTAGGTTTCATATTTTCTAATTTGGCAATATCTTTGGGTATGATAATTGCGAGAGAATCCCCCCATTTTCGAATAATAGCTTTAACTTCTGCCATGATATAATTATATGATATTAATGATATATAAACTTTTCGAGTCAATTTCAATTTTTGGTTAATAACTTTTAAAAAATAAACTCCAAACATTCTTCAAATAAATCGTAAATCTTCCGGTAAATTCGTAAACTTTCCGATTTCTCTAAAAATCTTTCAGAAAAAAGAACTGGACACCGAAAACTTTTCGGAACTTATTTTTTATTACTATTAATTCAAGAATAAAGGCTTGCTATTGGACAAAACCTACTGGACAAGACAAACACCCGCCTAGCGCTTATATAATAAAACATTTTTATTATTTTATGGAGTACAAATCTATTAATGAAAATAATTTAAGAGAATATTTTAAGATAGAACAAAAAGAAGAATATTTTCAATTAAAAGTTTCTAATATGACTAAACCGATTTTTATTAAATTACCATTTATTTTAAATGAAGATGTATCTTCACTAATGGGTTTAATGCCAGATGGTAGTTTAATAAAAGATTTAATGCGAACATTTTTTCATCAAAAGAAAGACCCAAGAAAAATAGAATTATTTAATGATTTAATTATAAAACTCTTCTCAAATAAAATAATCTTATTTAGAAAAGAAAATTCTAAAGGTAAACAAATTTATGTAAACTCAAAAACATTAGCTTGGTTTTTATATTATATTCTTAAACTTCCAAAATCAGATGAGCAAATGCGTGTTCCTAATTGGATATTTGATTCTCCAAAAAAAGTAAAAATAGAATATTTAAAACAAGCTTTTGATATGGAAGGTACAATTCTAAAGAAGCTTACTGAAATAAGATTTGTAAGTGGAGATGAATTTTTTGCTAAAGATATCTATAATTTATTAAAAAGTATAGATATAAATTCTCATCTTACATATGCACCAAGATTAAAACAACCTAATGGTCAGTATAGAGTTTCCATCTATAGAAAAGAAAATTTTGAAAAATTTAAGGAGATAGGTTTTAGAATACCTTTCTTAGAAAATAGGTTTAATCAATTGTTAAAAAAATACGAAATTTTATAAAGACATTTCAAGCTAATTTTTAATGGCACTCCAACTATAGCGGAGATTGTTAAGAAAAAATCTTACAACTGCAATAGGACAGCCAGGAGTGTCCGTCACTAAGTAAAATTAGCGGAATGGGCTCATATGCGTGTCTTAGACACCCGATCAATATCTAAAAAAATATTGGGGTTTAGGTCAGTGGTTCAAATCCACTCTCCGCTATTTTTTAAAATTTTGTGCTTTTTTTATATTTTTTAGATTATCTGAACCAATAAATAACATCCATTTTTTTAATTCATTTTTACCGTTGATTTGTATTCTAATCGCCTCATTCTCGATTCTATAAGATCCAAATCTAATTCCTAAATTTTTAAGGATTTTTATATATTGAGATTGCATTGGAGACTTACATATTTTCATTTCAACTCTTGGGTATCTAACGCCATTATTATCAGTATCAGTTATGCATCCATCAGTATCAAAATAACCGCGTAATAAAAAAGGATAGAAGCATTCTTTATTATAAAATTCATTTGGAATAATAGCTCGATTAAATTTAGGAGATTGTTGTAACTTTAAACCATTTGTTAAATAATGATGAAACTCTTTATTAGATATTCTTATATCTGTAGTACCATCACAAGAACGCGGATAGGCTTTAGCTTGAATATTAAATAAATTAAAAATTAAATTTTTTACAAAAAAGACATACTCTTTATCTTTAATTTTATCAAGCGAAATCTTAACTTCATAATCATTTTGACTTATATAACCATCACCCAATAAAATACCTACAAATTCCGCAAGCTCATTTGTAAACGGAGGAATTTCCATACCCCTAATTAATACTTTAAATTATTTAATATTTTATTTAAACTTTAAAATAGGTTCTAGATGTAATTTTTTTACAGTACAGGATATTTTCGTACTTTTAGGAAAGTTTTTAAAAAATCCGAAAACCTTTCAGTTTTTTTGAAAGACTTTTAAAAATAAATTATTTTTTATCAACACTTATTTCATTATCTTTAACTGTAAATTTAACATCCAGGAATTTCTCTATTATGTCTATATTGTCTTTTATATGGTCTGTTATTTGGCTTGTAATTATTCTGCCTTTTCCGCTCAAAGCCATGTAAATCAATAATTGGTCTGCAGTAAAATAATCAACAGTTGAATTAGAATTAATTTCAAGTAATAATTTATTTGCGCATTCTCTGCCAACATCTTCAGCTTTAACTTTCAAAGTGCCAAGATTAGTATATCCTATTCTGGAGTTATTGTAATCAGCAATAGCTGAAATAAAACAACCAGGATCCAAAGATTCAACATATTGTTTATGTGGTTCTAAATTATCATTAATAACTTTGGTAAATCCATCTAGCAATCTGCTTGCAACATCTTTGTCTCTTAAGCTTTGTGACGAAACAGCAAAAACACAGATTTTATTTAAAGATCCTCGTTCAGTTAAGTCCAAAGGTTTTAGTTTCTTGCAAGGTGAAATTTTTGCTAAAATTCTTCCACCGCCTTTTGGAACAAAACCTTCCTTTTCAACATTGATTTCAACATTTATGCCTAAATTTTTTAAATACCATAAGAGAACACCTTTTATATGCAGAGCTGGTGGAGCTAAAGGATTCGAAGTCCCTCCAATTATTTTCAAGACTGATTTTTCTTTTGCAAATAACAATGGTGGCATAAGTGTTTCCAAAACTAATGTAGTTGAACCTGCACTCCCTATATCAAAATTGTACCTTCCAGGAATAACTTTGGAAGGTGTAAATTCAAGTTCTTTAGAATGTAATACATTGCCCTTAACTTTGGCATTGCATATGTTTTTTGATGCATTAACTGCTGTCAAATGCTGGTGTTGCAAACCAGGATTTTCTCTTTTGCCCCTTATATTTATTATTTTGAAAGGTTTTTGAGTTAAAATTGATAAACTTAGACTGGTACGTAAAGTCTGCCCTCCAGAATGCTGCCCATCTATCTTTATCATAAATTAACAAGGTTTTAATAGCTTTTAAACCTTATTCTCTCTCATAATTTTTAAAAATATTTAATTCTTCAAGACATCAAAATTATTGAATTATACAGAAAAAATTACAAAAAATAAGAATTATTAAAACTTCTATGTTATCTACTTACTGAAAGAGGACCTTGTGAAGAAGCTGCTGAAATGCTTCTTAAAAAGTTAAAATAGATATGCAAAAATTTAATAATATTTCTACATCAAATAATGACATGGATGAGAAAAAGCTTTTTTTAAAATTTATTCTAATCTGCCTTTAAAAGAAAGAGAAAATGTTGTTATTGTACTTGATGGCAAACCCATGAACTGGAAGCTTGCTTATCAAGAAATAAGAAATAATACTGAAATATCGCATGAAATCTTAAGCATGTTAAAAAAACTTGAAATAATCTAATAACATAAAAATAAATGACTTCTTAGTTTAATATTCTTATAGATAATCAAATCCTTCATTTTAATTACATGTAAGTAAGCTTTATATATTAATTGAGTTACTTACATCTATGCGAGGAAATAAAAAAGAAAGAATTTTAAGAGTATTATTGTCTGAACCAGAACAATTAAGCAAAAATGAATTATCTAAAAGATCTGGCTGTACAAGACAATGGATAATATTATTTTTAAGAGAATTAGAAAAGAAGAAATTAATTAAAAATACTAAAGTCCTTAATTCTAAAGAAGTTCTTAAATATTGGCTAAAAATCCATAAAAAATCAAAAAAATATAGAGAATATATGATTAAAGAGCCTTTAAAATTATTAAAAAAAGCAAATTTAGATTATGCTTTGACAACTTATCAAGCTGAAAATTTAGTTCAGCAATATTTATTTCCCTCTAGAGTAGATGTTTATATTAAAGAAGAGGATTTAGAAAAATGGCATAAAATAATGACCAAAGAAGGATTATATGGAAAAGGTAATGTAAGATTAATAATTGAAGATGAACATGTTATGTACAAAAAAAGAAAAATTAATAATTTATTTATAGTTTCAATCCCTCAATTGATTATTGATTTATTTACAGAAGGGGGACCTTGTGAAGAAGCTGCTGAAATGCTTCTTAAAAAATTAAAATAAAATGTATTTAGAATTTGAAACAAGAACATCTTATAATTATTTACAAAAAGTAATTTTAGTACTTCAAGAACCAGTTTGTATTTTGGGCGGATGGGCTGTATTTCTTCATGTTAATAAGAATTTTCAAAAAGCACAAGGAAGACCTTATTTAGGAAGTAGAGATATTGATTTAGGATTTCATTTTGATAAAGAATCAACATTAGAACAAATGAAGAATTCTTCTTTAGAGAAATCAATGGAATTATTACAAAATAAGTTAAATTTTAAACCTTTATCATTTAGATTATTAAAAGAACTGCATACTGAAACAGAAGAAGAAATTCAGGAAGGACAAAAAGTTCCTGCTCATTTTACTTTTCCCTTATACATTGATCTATTAGTTGATTTTATACCCGATAAATTTAAACAAGTATTTCATTTTCAACCAGCTGATGAACCGCTATTAAGGTTTGTTTTTGAAAATAAAGTATATATAGAGAAGAATTAAAACAATTTAACAAAAAATTATGGCTTCCAAAACCAGAACTATTACTTGCGACTAAAATAAACGCTTTAAAATTTAGAGACAGAGAACACAAAAAAATAAAAGATATCTGTGATATGTTTGCATTGCTTTGGTATTCAAAAATTAAAAATCAAGAAATTAAAGGCAAAACTGCTGGTTTTATTCCTCTGAAAAATATTTATAAAATATTAAAAACAATTACTAAAACTGATTTTGCAATAGCTAGTCAACAACTTAATCATAGTCCTGAAGAAATTAAAAGAGTAATTGAATTATTAATTTAATATCAATAAAAGCGGTAATAAATAGGAACTATTCAAACTTCTCTAAACATAATTTAATGGTAATAATAGTTATGAGAATAATAAAAAAAAAAAAAGGAAATAACTTTTATTTTTACTTACAGCATTCTTTTAGGAGAAAAAATAATGTAATTACAAAAGAAGTTTATTTTGGGGAGAAGATTCCGGAGAATATAGAAAAGAAAGATGATGGAAGGCTTTGAAATTAGCAAAAGGCGAAAAATAAAAGTTTATAACTTGTTAGCTTCTGAAGATTTCTACTAAAATCAACTCTAATTTTCTTTTTAATTTCTTCTAATTACTACTAAAATTTTGATAGATAAATTTTTTAATACTAGCAATTAACTACTTTTATGCCTTCAACAAGGATAATAAAAAGAGTTGATTATAAAGAATTTAAAGAGCTTATTAACAGATTTTTAAATAAAATAATAGTCAATTCGCATGCTTATTTTAGACTAAATGAAATGCAAAGAAAGGTATATAAGGACGAGCAACTTATTAATATTTTAACTGAAGAGAAGCCAGTATTAGTTGGAATACAAGGAAATAACAACTATGCCGCCTTTTTTAATAGAAAAGAAGGCTATTTAAGGATAATATTTGAGATTAAAAAAGATAATATTGAAATAATAACATTTTATATAACTGAAACTTTACCGAAAATATGAAAATGGAAATAAAACATCTTGATGCAAGAGGAAATGGAGAAGTTGATTACGATTATGTACATGATATTCTATTTTTTAAAATTAAAGATAGAGAATATTTCAGATCTATAGAATTTGAAGATATTGTTTTGGATATTGATAAAGAAAGTTTTATTACGGGAATACAAATTTTCAATGCTTCTAATATGTTTAAAGTTGAAAAAGAATCCTTAAAAGAAATTAAGAAATGGGATTTTGATATTAAAGTAGAAAATAATGTTATATTCGTGCAACTTGCTTTTGAAATAGTTAAAAGAAATAAAGTTATTGAAAGAGTACAGAATATAATTAGAAAATCTCCTTCTTTATTAAAAAATTCTGAAGTATGTGTAGAAATATAGACTTAAAAAAGAAATGACAGAACGGGACTTATTAAGTGATGAGGCTTTAATTAATTTTGAAAATATTTAATTTTTCAAGACATCAAAATTATTGAATTATACAGAAAAAATTACAAAAAATAGGAACTATTCAAACTTCTGTTAAAGACTTTATTATTTTTTTATTTTTCCTCTAAATCTTTTTAATTCTGCCTGCAAGAACAAAATATAGGCAATTAATAGGATATTTGCTGCTTGCAATGCCATGGAAATTATAATATCTTTTGTAATGTTGGTTTTTATTATATTTATATTATACCCGATAAGCACATAAATAATGAAAGAAGCTGCTAAAGTTATCTCAATATAAGATAATATCTTATTTGTGGAAAATTCTATTCTATTGGCAAAGTCTGTGTACTTTGATTTTTTACTTGAGAGTTTGTTTATGAGTTTTATAATCTCTGCAAAAGGCCAGATAATTAAAAATGCCAAACCTAATAATACAAAGTGTAGTAAAATAATATTAAATAATACTATCAGCAAGAAAGACAATAGCATAAATCTTTCATATAATGATTTATTTTCAGAAGGATCAAAATTGTCACTTATTTTTTCCCTGATGTCTTCTAATTTTACAAGCTCATCTATTCCAGTATTGTCTAATTTGATTGCAAATAAACTTAAGTGAGGCAATATTGCTTTATAATATACAAAATTACTTTCATCTTTAATTTGGAAAGTATTTAATTTAATCCATTTATCTTTTGTTTCTTCAAATAAATATAAAGAAGCCTTTTTATCTTTTGTGAGGGATTTTGATAATTTAAATACAAGCTCCCTGTTTGTCACTAAAGAATCTAAAAAGTTATGAGTCTCTATACTAATGTATTTATGGGCATAGTTTAAATCTTTAGTATATTTAGAAGGCAATCTTTCTAGTTCTTCTATTTTAATTTCAACATCATTCATTAAATTAGAAGCAAAAATATTCAGTGATTCTGTGCTTAATAATTTGTCATTTAATTCTATTACATTTTGACCTGGTGCTAATAATTTATATTGATATAAGTTGCCTTGTTGCAATAATTCTACACTTTGTATACTTGATTTTTCTTCAAACCCGCTGCTTATCCCGCTGCTTGAACCGCCAGCTTGTGTTTGTTCTGTTACAACAGGAGAAGTTGCACTTGCAATTAATACAGAAGCATTTACCCAGTCAGAAGATGAACTTGAATTGTCTGTTACTTTAAATGCTGCTGTCCAGTTTTCCCCGCTAGTAAATATATTTGTTGAATTCTTTATTAATTTATAAGAAGCATATGAGTTATTTGATATGCTGGTTATATTAGTTCTGAAATGTTCTCTGCTTCCGTTCCAGAAAACTATTTCTGCTGTCATTAAGTCTGCATCTGAATCAGAAATTAACGAAGACGCATTTAAGTCATCATTTGTATCTGGGTTATTTGGATTTATTATTGGACTTGCATTATTTGGCTGGATGTTTTGTATTGTTACACTTGCATTGAACCAGTCACTGTTTATTACTCCGTCATTGACTATTGCTGCACAAGTCCAAGTTTCACTTCTTAAAAATGCATTAGTATTGTTTCTTGTTAATGTGTAAGATACTATTGTGTTGTTTGAGTTGTTTGCTATACTTATGTTTGTTCTGAAATGTTCTTTACTGTTATTGTACCAGATTATTGTTGCTATGCCTGCATCATTGTTTGTATCTATATACGTGAAAGAACAATTTAATGAGTCTGTCTTTATTGGTGATAATGGTCTTATAGTCGTGTTTGAATTTTCTGGCTGAGTATTTGAGATTAATATTGATGCATTTACCCAGTTAGAACTTATTGTACCATCATTTACTCTGAATGCTGCTGTCCAATTTTCTCCTTTAAAGAATTTATTCGTCTGGTTTTCTGTTAATGTATATGAGGCATTTGATGAACTTGCGATATTTGTCCTGTTAATCCTGAAGTGTTCAACTGTTGTGTTTCTCCAGAAAACTATTTCTGCTATCATTGAATCTGCATTCGGATCTTGCACAAAAGAACTGGCATTTAATGAACTGTTTGTTCTTATTACTGTGTTTGATGTAAATGGTTGAGCAAATATGTATGGAGTTGCATTGTTTGGGGCTGTATTTGAAACTCCAGTTGTAAGGTTAAATTCAAATATTCCGGTATTATTTGTATTTCCAGCTAAATCTGTTCCATTCGCTTTCCAGAAATATTTTTTGTAACTAAGATTGAATAAGTTAGCTACTTCTATATCTGATAAACTTCTATTCCATATTGCTATCTCATCTATAGTGCCATTAAAGTAACCATAACCAGAATCATAACCAACAAACAAATTAGTTATATTTTGCTCTATCATCATAGGTGCTGCTTTTGTTCCTTCTAAAATACCATTTACATATAAATTCATGGAAGATCCATTGTAAGTTGCAGCAACATGATACCACCTGTCTTTTTCCCATATTGTAGTTGTGGAATTAACAGTTTCAGAATTATTGTAACCCAATACTAAAATATCATCAGTTACATTTCCATAACCCAAACCAACACCAGCATACAAATGCCCATTAAAGATTTCAAATGCATTAACTTCACCCCCAGAACCTAAAAAACTTCTATTCCACTCAAAATAGTTTTTTTCACAACTTGTTAAATTTGTATTAGACTGATTTGCTGAAGGGTTACAAACTAGAATACTGCCACCAGAACTGAAACTATTGCCCTCCCCAATATATAATTTTCCATTATATGCCTTTAAAGAAGTAATTTTAGCTTCAGAACTATCAAAAACTGTAAACCATTCATTATTGCCATCGCAAATTGTGTTATCTCCAGTTAAATTATATATTGGATTACACATTAAAATCTCTGTTGGTGGTGGAGCTCCAAACCCGCCAGAAAATAAGTAGCCATTAAATGTCTCCAAAGACCAGGAACCGTAAGCCCCTATAGAACTTGAAATCATCCATTCATCTCTATCACATTCTTTTAATCCTTCCCCCAAATTAGTTGTATTTAGTTCTGGATTGCACACTTCAAGATCAGCACTCTGACTACCTTTGCCCTGAGAGAAATATAATTTATTATTAAAACTCTTAATTGAAGTTAACCCAGTAGCAGCATTTAATCTACTTATACCCCAATCATTATTATCACAAAGATTTATGTCCCCAGTTTGATTTGGTCTACATATAAATAAGTCACCATCATTTGAACCGCTTCCTTGTCCAGCATATAACCTACCATTAAACTTATACAAAGAAAGTATTTCCTCCTCAGCACCATTATATGAGATTGCCCAGTCTGAATTTCCATCACAGATATTTATATTTCCAGTATTATTGGCAAAGCAAACATATATGTCTCCATCACCAGTTCTAAGACTGCCTTGCCCCATATACAATTTACTATTAAACACTTCAAGAGCAAATATAGTATTATTATTACCATCATAACTTAAGAACCATTCGTCAGGATCACAAATCTTTATTGACCCAGTTGTATTAAAAGCAGGGTTACAGTAATAAATATCTCCTTCTCTAGATGCATTTCCTTTACCAGCATACAAATACCCATTATATTCTTTTAGTGAGTAAGTTAAATTTCCAGCACCATTATAACTTAAAGTCCAGTTTTCTACAGCAGATTTATTGTCTAATTTAAAATTAATAGTCCCAGTATTTTCATCAAAGTATAAGCCATAATCTCCCTTGTCTATAATTCCCTGTGATGAAATATTTGTATAAATGCTTGAATAATTAGTGGTATTGTAGTCAAATTTAATCCATGCACTTAATGTAATATTCTGCACTATTTGTAATGAAGCAGAATTATTTACTAAAATATAATTATTAATTCCATTAAATAAAAATGAATTTCCAAATCTTCCATATGTTGAATTTCCAAATGATTGCTGTGAAATATTCCATCTTTCATAAGTACCATTATTCAAAGCTTTCTCAGAATTACTAAAATCTAAAGCATAAGTATAATTTTCATATGGCGAAGCATTGTCATAATGATGTAACAATACAAGGCCATCACTCCCGTCTGGATTTATTGGCAAAGCTGAAAAATTATAAGTAATATTAAATGATGAGCCATTTATTACGGAATAATTTATATACAAAACATTATTGTAATCTAAATCACTTGAATTACCCACGTAAATTATTAATTTAGTTACATTTGATAAACTATCAGCAGTCGTTATATTAAGAGTTGTTGATAAATTTATAATATTTGAAGCATTTAAGGGCGAATTCAAAGTTAAATTCGGATAAGTAGAATCTACTGTGAAAAAGAAAGTAGACGAATTTGATTGTATATTCTGTGATGATCGACAACCTACAAACCAAGAAAAAGATTTTTCCTGCAAATTCATGCTAAATAAATTAGAGATATATTCTGTTATTGACGTATCTGTCTGATTTAAATTATCATCAATATAAAGTGTACAATTATTTATAGTTGAATTACCAATTGATCTTGGCAAATAAATTAAATTCGCAGACTTAGTATTTAAGATAGAATTATTAGTTGGAAATTCTAAAGATATTAAAGGTTGCGAAAGTATCTCAAATTCTTGTATTGCTGTTGTATTTATATTTGCTCCAGTGTCTGTAGCATTAGCTTTCCAATAATATTTTGCCCCACCAATACTATAAAGATTGTCTATTTCTTCTTTTGATAAGCTTCTATTCCATATTGCTACTTCATCTATAGTGCCATTAAAGTAACCATAACCAGAATCATAACCAACAAACAAATTAGTTATATTTTGCTCTATAAGCATAGGTGCTGCTTTTGTTCCTTCTAAAATACCATTTACATATAAATTCATACTTGATCCGTTGTAAGTTGCAGCAACATGGTACCACCTGTCTTTTTCCCATATTGTAGTTGTAGAATTAACAGTTTCAGAATTATTATAACCTAATACTAAAATATCGTCAGTTACATTTTCGTTGCTGGAGCCTGTTCCAGCGTATAATTTACCATTATAAACATTTAAAGTTGAAACGCTCTTTGCAATACCATCATAACTTATTGTCCATTCATTTCGATCACAAACATAAATATTTCCAGTCGTATTTCTTGCTGGGTCACAAACATAAATATTTCCTTCTCCAGCATCATCTCCCTCTCCAGCATATAATTTTCCATTATAAGATTTCAATGTGAATGCTACATCTTCAGCAGCATTAAAAGTTTGTATCCATTCATCCCTATCACATATTATTCTATCTCCTGTTGTATTTAGTGTTTCATCACAAACATAAATATCCCCGCTACCATCAACCAGTCTCCCAAATCCAGCATAGAGTCTTCCATTGAATTCCTCCATTGATTCTATACTTCGAGTAGAACCATCAAAAAATAATTGCCATTCATCAGGATCACATTCTGTTAAACCCTCGCCCAAATTAGTTGTATTTATTTCAGGATTACAGATATAAATATCCGCACTACCAGATCCATCACCCAATCCAGCATATAATTTCCCATTATATTCTCTTAAGGACCTTACTGTAGTAGCAGCTAAATTTAAAGAATTATTCCAGTCTCCAGAATCGCATATTTTATCATTACCAGTAACATTCGGTTTACATACAAAAATATCACTTTCACCAACAGTATCGCCAAATCCAACATATAGTTTGCCATTATAGTTCAGTAATGTTTGTGCAAAATTATAAATACTAGGTGGATTATAAGATTGTACCCAGTCTGAATTTCCATCACAAATATTAACATTACCAGTATTATTTGCAAAGCATACAAAAATATCAGCATCCCCATCAGTAATACCTTGTCCAGCATATAACTTGCCATTGAATACTTCTAATGATCGTATTTCTTCTTGTGCACCATTATAACTCAAGAACCATTCATCAGGATCACAAATTTCTATTGTCCCACTTGTGTTAAAAGCAGGATTACAATAATAAATATCCCCTTCCCTAGTTGTTGAACCTTTGCCAGCATATAAATAACCATTATATTCTCTTAAAGCAAGAGTAGAATTGCCAGCACCATCATAACTTAAAGTCCAGTTTTCTACAGCAGATTTATTGTCTAATTTAAAATTAATAGTCCCAGTATTTTCATCAAAGTATAAGCCATAATCTCCCTTGTCTATAATTCCCTGTGATGAAATATTTGTATAAATGCTTGAATAATTAGTGGTATTGTAGTCAAATTTAATCCATGCACTTAATGTAATATTCTGCACTATTTGTAATGAAGCAGAATTATTTACTGAAATGTAATTATTTATTCCGTTAAATAAAAATGAATTTCCAAATCTTCCATATGTTGAATTCCCAAATGATTGCTGTGAAATATTCCATCTTTGGTAAGTACCATTATTCAAAGCTTTCTCAGAATTGCTAAAATCTAAAACATAAGTATAATTTTCATAAATACTTGCATTGTCATAATGATGCAATAATACAAGACCATCAGTCCCATCTGGATTTATTGGCAAAGCTGAGAAATTATAAGTAATATTATTTGCTTGAACTCCAGAAATTGAAAAATTAATATATAAAATATTATTGTAATTTAAATTTGAAGAATTTCCCCCATAAATTATAAACTTGCTGACATTGCCTTCTTGAGTTGCATTTAGTATTATTGAATTATTATTAATGTTTGTTCCATTTGCTGGACTAATCAAACTTAAATTCAGTACATCTGCAATCTGTATTGTAAATACTCTATCAGTTTCTATCTGGGTTCCAAACACAACCCTTCCAGTTATTGAAGGATCTAAATAGAAATAAGTAACAGCAAACAATATTATGAAAGCAAAAATAATCATATCTCTGATTAATTCTTTCCTTCTGTCTTTGTTCTTAATTATTTTATTTTTCATGCTTGTTTAGCTTTGATTTTTTGAGAAATTTTTGATAAACTGTCCAGATAGTCTTGTAGTCACGTTTCAATAAATTGGCAATTTCATTGAAATTCAGAGAATAATGAGATTTCAAATAAGAAACAATATTTTCAAGAACACTTGATTTTGTATTTGAAAAAATAGTTAAGGGAATAAAATATTTAGAATCTGTATTTAATTTTTCATCAAACTTTTTCTTTGCATTTCTGTATGTAACTCCTATTGGCCCATCTTTTCTGTGAAGCAAGAAAGCTATTTTTTTGTAATTAAATTCTCTTTCTTCTTTCAGATATTTTACAATGCTTTCTAAAGAACCTAATTTTTCATTAAAAATAGAGCATGGAATGTTTGCAGTGTCTTCTTTTTGTAATAATTTTATTAAATCTTCATTTTGTAAATCATATTTTTCTTTTAAAATTTCAAGAAATTCCTTAACTAAGTCATCCCTACTTTCTTTGCCAATTTTCTCACTATCCATCCTATTTATTATTTAATAATAGATATTAAATAAGAATAATATCTATTTAAATATTTCTATTAGTATATTAAATAAGATTAATTAAATATTATTTAAGAAATAATACTTTTTCAGCTAGAAAGTTTTAATAAATCAAAATTTAAACAAGTATTAATGATGTTTATCAATAAAAGACCTATAAAAACCAAACAAGACCTGTCAAATTATATAATTCTTCCAGAAACAGAAGATAATCCAGATTTATTGGTTAATCTATTTCCTTTTTTACCAAGATTTTATGAAAACATTGATTATTACCAAGCACAAAGATTAGCTAAAAACTCAGGCAGTTTTTTATTAAATTATTCATTATTTTTTAAGTTTATTAAATTATTAATTTCAGAAAAGGCCTTTGATGGAAATGGGGAGAAAATAAAAAAGGATCAATTAAATATTGCCTTAGAAGATATATTAAGACCCATATCTGGGAAAGCAGAATGGCTGGATAATTTTTATTTAATAAGAAATGGCGTTCTTTATACAATATACCATAAAATAGCTAGTTCTGGGGATTTAGTAGAAATCCTTGAACCGTTAAATGTAGATACTTTGCAAAGATATAAAAGAATAAGTTTAGCTGATTTATTAAAAAATTCAACTAAGCAAGGTCTCCCAAGAGAAGCTATTTCTGAAGGCAGCATTCGTTTTTGGCAGCCCATAGAAAAAAGAGCAGCAGTATTTTATGCAGATAACTTATGGGCTAATATCTTTCACTGGAATCCTGAATATAAAGATAATTGTGTTTTTATGCGTATTGCAAAAACGTTAACTTCAAAACACCAAATAGTTAATTCTACTTAGACTTAAATGGATTAAAATTAGATTAAAATATACAATTACAAATTAATAAAAATAGCAATATTTAAATATAATGTAATGGTAATAATATTTAATGAGAGTCTTTAAAAGAAAGAAAGGAAATAAATTATATTTCTACTTGCAGTATTCTTTTAGAAGAAAAAATAAGGTAATCACAAAAGAAATTTATTTGGGAAAAAAAATCCCGAAAAACATAGAAGAAATTAAACTCAATTTAGTAAAAGAATATAAAAAAGAAATTTATCAAAAATTAGATAAAATAAAATATAATTTTCAGAACGAATGGCATAAAATACCAGACTCTGTAAAACAAAAAGAGTTGGAAGAATTAGCAATAGCCTTTACTTACAATACAAATGCAATAGAGGGTTCCACAATAACATTAGAAGAGACGAGAGAGATAATAAAGGAAAAGATAGCCCCAAATAAATCATTAAATGATATAAAAGAAATTGAAAGTCATGCTAAAGTTTTTTTAGATATACTAAAACAAAATAAAAAAATAACGAATAATTTATTGTTGGAATGGCATAATGAGATTTTTAAAGAAACTAAAAAAGAGATCTCTGGGAAATATAGGGATTATTTAGTTAGGGTTGGTTCGTATTTAGCACCAGATTGGCAGGATATAAAGAGATTAATGTCAGAATTTATAAAATTTCTGAAAACTTCAAAGATTCATTCAGTTGAATTAGCAGCAAGAGCTCATTATAAGTTTGAAAAAATCCACCCATTCGGCGATGGAAATGGAAGAATCGGGCGTTTAATTATTAATCATACTTTATGGAATTCTGGTTATCCAATGATAATAATAGAATATAAAAAAAGAATTTCCTATTACAAGACATTTAAAAAAGATGAAGAGTACTTTGTAAATTATTTTTTAAGAAGATATTTATCAGTTCATAAAAGACGATTAAATGACTAATATTTGTTTTTAACTTCCAATAAATTTAGAATAAACACTCATAGCCTCTTTTTCATCCTTAGCTTCACTCAGAACATTATTTTTAAATAGTTTTGAAATAATATAACTAGAAAGTAGATATAAGTATCCACTTTCAGTATAGAAAAGTTTATAAATATTATAATAAGTATATTTCTATGTATGATATAAAAATCCAGCAATTAAAAGAGATTCCTGTATTTTCTCTTGCAGATGTATCTCAGATTGTATCTGGAAAACAATATGCAAAAAAAATATTAAGAAGATTGAAGAAAGAAAACGAGATAAAGAGAATAAAAAAAGATGTATATACTTTTCATGATGATCCGCTTTTAATTAGTAGTTTTTTAGTAAAGCCAAGTTATATTTCTTCTGTTTCTGCATTGTCTTACTACAAACTAATAACACAGATTCCAAAAGATATATTTTGTTTTACTACAAAAAACAAAAAACAATTTAAGTATAACACTAAAATAAGATTTTTCCATACAGAATACTTTTTTGGATTTGAAAATAAAAATTATTTGGGGTTTAAAATTCCAATAGCCACACCAGAAAAAGCAATAATTGATTCAATTGGAGTAGTCCCTTTTTCTGTTGTTGAAGAAGCTGTAGAATCATTAAATATTAATCTAATTAAAGAATACTTAATAAAAATTGGGAAAAGCAGTATAATAAAAAGAATTGGCTATATTCTTGAAAATAATGGGTTTGATGTTTCTGAATTAAAAAGTAAAATAAATAATAAATATGTCTATCTGGATCCTTTAGCAAGGAGAACTGGCAGAAAAAATAAGGAGTGGAAATTAATTGATAATTTAAAATAAATGATAACAAAAGACATTTTGCAGCAAACAGCGAAAAATAAAGGGCTTATTAATAAAGAACACATAGAAAAAGATTATTTTCAGGATTTAATACTTTTTAACATTTATAAAAAAACCAATCTCCTTGTATTTAAAGGAGGCACCGCATTATACAAATTATATGGGTTGCGAAGGTTTTCAGAAGACTTGGATTTTTCATTAATTAATGATTTTGATATTGAAAAAATAATCTCAGAAGCAATAAGTAATATAAAAGAGGCAAAGATTAAGGAGATAAAGAAAACAAAGAATTCTTTTTTTATAAAAGTTGGATTTCAGGGTATAATTACAGATTACAATACTGTTAGAATAGATATAAATATCAACAACATTATTTTAGAAAAGTTTGATGTTAAATCATATGTTTCTGATTATATTGATATAAATCCATTTTCTATTAGGGCTTTAAGTTTAAGAGAGATTGTTGCTGAAAAAATACACTCTTTATTTACTAGAGAAAAAGCAAGAGATCTATATGATTTATTTTTTTTACTTAAATTTGTAGAGGTTGATAAAAAATTAATTAGCAGAAAGTTGGCAATTTTTGAAATAGAGTTCGATTTAAAAAAGATTGAGAAAAGAATTGATAACATGAATTCTTTATGGAAAAAAGAGCTTGAACCGTTTGTTTTAGACGAAATCTTAGATTTTAAGATTGTTAAAGAATTTGTTTTGAAAAAGCTTAGGTAGATTAATCCTTATCTTTCATGTTAATTTATATTTCTATTAACAATAGAAGAAATATATTAAATATATCTATTAACAATGGAAATGGTTATTAGAAAAAACTGAATAAAATTACATAAACTGCATTATAAATTCACAGTAGCAAAAACATTTGTGAGAATCAGCAAAATTTGTTAAGATACCACTGGTCACCCTCTCAATTTCCAATATATTTTGAATACAGACTTTTAGCTTCTTTTTCATCTTTAGCTTTAATCAGTACTTTGTTATCAAAAATTATTATATTATTAAAATGAATTGCTTTATCACTTAAAAAAATATTTTCTTTTTCTAATTTTTTCTTCATATTTTCCAAATTAAAGTTGCCGTTAATTAAATAAATGGAGCTTCCGCAAAATTTTATTATTTTTTTGTTTTTCTTGCCTTCCAAATAATCAAAAATTTTATTTCCACAAACCACGCAATCATTATTTTTATTAACTTTTATTTTTGCAAGCTCATTATTTTCTAAACTTACATAAATTAGGTATTTTTCATAGTCAGAATTAGTTAAAATTTTTAAAGCCTCGTTAACTTGTATAGAAGCAATTAAATGAGTAATGGTATTTAATACCCCAAATGTTTCACAGCTTTCTAGCCCATTTGTTTCTTTAAATATACAGTTAAAGCAAGCTTCTCCAGGAACTATATTAAATACATATCCAGAATCGCCTATAGCAGAACTGTAAATAAAAGGAATCCTATTTTTAATGCAAAATTCGTTTATTAAAAATCTTGTTTCTAAATTGTCAGTACAATCCAAAATTAAATCGCTTTTAATTAAATTTATATTATCATTGTCTAAATTATCAAAATAAGCATTTATTTTAATTTCATTATTTATTTTTTTTAATTTTTCTTTTAAAACTAAAGCCTTGCTTTTATCAATATCTTCTTCGCAAAATATAGCCTGCCTTTGTAAATTGCTCAATTCAACAAAATCCCTGTCAATCAAAATAAGTTCTTTTACCCCTGCCCGGGTTAATAATTCACTGGCTACGCTCCCCAAAGCACCCAAACCAACTATAGCGACAGTTTTATTTCTTATTTGGTTCTGTTTATCCTTACCAACGAATCTTTCTTGTCTTATATATCTCATCTAAAATATATTTTGAAGAATACTTTTTAAATCTTTATATTTATATCGAGCAAAAGTTATTTAAGTTGGAAAGTATTACATTCTTACTGGAGTGTGAATTTATGGAAATAACAAAAATTTCAACAAAAGGGCAGGTTGTAATACCAGCACATTTTAGAGAGGAATTAGACCTTAAAATTGGATCTACAGTTGTTTTAAGTAGAATGAAAGATTTTTTGATTATAAAAAAAGTAAAAATAAGTGATCCTAAAGAAGAGTTTAAAGAATTAACTGCTTGGGGAAGTAGATGGAGTAAAGAGAAAGGAGTAAGCGAACATAATATTGATAAATTAATCCATAAATCAAGAGGTGTTAAAAATTAATGTAGTTTTGGATGTAAATGTCTTTATTTCTTCTATAATTAGTTTCACTGGTAGTTCGCATAAAATTATTGAACTTGCTTTAGAAAATAAAATTAAAGTTTTTGTTTCGTTAGATATTTTAAAGGAATTGGAAGAAAAATTAATAGAAGAATTTGAACAACCCAAAGAGAAAATTGAGAGGCAGTTAGCTTTAATTTTATCTTATGCTGAAGTGATAGAACCAAAAGAAAAAATAAATGTAATCAAAGATGATCCTGATGATAATAAATTTATAGAATGCGCTTCAGAAGTAAATGCAGATTTTATAGTTTCATGGGATAAACATTTATTAACTCTAAAGAGTTATAAAAATATACAGATAGTTAATCCGGGATATTTTATAAATAAATATTTCAAAATTAAAAAAAATAACTTTATAATACAGGTTATGATTTGGTTAAAAAGATTTTTTAAATAATTAATAGCTTTATTTATATATTTAATAAAATATATTTTGAAGAATACTTTTTAAACCTTTTTAATGAAGTTTTTTCGCTTAAAATTCAATTTTTATTTAATGTACTTAAGCCTTAATAGTGCATTTTGTAAAAATTTAACAGCCCACCGAAAAGTGACTAAGGAATATTTAAATAATGTTTAAGTTTTGTAAATATATTCAATTAAAAGACAAAATATTTATATAAAAAAGTCCTTAAGTAAAAAGAGGTGAAAATTTGGATAAAACTATATCTCAAACAGAGGTTGAAAATAATTTTAATCACGAATTAGAATTAATGTTCTCACATAAAAGCAAGGTTGCTAAATTATCCCCACCAGAATATATCAAAAATTATAAAGCACTTTTATTTTTCTTAAGAGACCTTCAAAATAATGGTAAATTGCCTATGCATCTGGAAAATAAATACTTGGGCAATAACAAATTAGCTAAAGATATTTATTCAAGCAAATATTTTTTAAAAAATTTAAAAGATGAATTAATTGAAACAAAGCCAGAAGAGACTTTTGCAAGACTGGCTGCTTTTTTAGCTGCAGTAGAATTGACAAAAGAGAAACAAGAAGAATGTGCAGTTAAATTTTATAATAATTTATTCGAAGGTCATTTCTTGCCTGGCGGAAGAGTCATTGCTGGAGCTGGGGATTTATACAGATTAAAAACATTGGGCAATTGTTTTGTTTCAATAATTGAAGAAGATAATATTGAAAGTATTTACAAAACAGCTTATGAATGTGCAAGAACTTATTCTTATGGTGGTGGAATTGGCGTTGATATGTCCTCATTAAGACCTGCTTTTTCATTAGTTCATAACGCAGCCAATCATTCAACTGGCGCTGTTTCATTTATGGAGATATATTCATTGACTACTGGATTGATTGGCCAGAGTGGCAGAAGGGGAGCCTTGATGTTAACTTTAGATGTAAAACACCCAGATGTATTCAATTTTATTAATGTAAAAAGAACCCCTAATTGGGTAACAAGACAAATTGTGGATCAATGTAAATGGTCTAATTTATTTGATGAATCACAGTTAAATGAAATAGAGCGTCAAATTCGTGAAAATACCCAGGTAAGGTTTGCTAATGTAAGTATGAAAGTAACTGATGAATTTATGAATTCTGTTGAAGAACAAACTCTTTATGGGGCTGACAAAATTCTTGTTTATAAAAGATTAAAAAATGATGAGCCTGAAGAAACAAGGCAGGGATATATTCATTATTCTTATGGCATACCATCAAAAGAACTTTCCAATTATGAGTTAATAGAAAAATTTGATTCTGTACCAGAACTAAATAATTTTTTAATAACTTACAAAAAGGAATTGACAGAAGAAATGTTAAAAGATGAGAAATTAAGAAATATTTTTGGGGATTTTATTTTATCTCTTCCAGAGCATGATCTTGCAGTACATTACTCTGGTGATTTTTTATTATATTTTAATTCTGATCAGACAAAAGAAATAAAAAAATTAGTTAAATCAAGGGAGATTTGGGACAAATTTGTAGCCAGCAATTATAAAACTGCAGAACCAGGTTTAATATTCTGGTCAAGAATGGTTAAATATTCGCCCTCAAATTACGTTGGAAGGCAAATTGTTACTACTAATCCGTGCGGAGAAATTTCTCTTGAAGATGGCGGCGCATGTAATTTAAGTGCCATGAATTTATCAAGGTTTGTTGACAATGGTTACACTGAACATGCAAAAATAAACTGGGATTCATTAAAAGAAGCAGTAATAACAGTTACTAGGTTCCTGGACAATACAATTACATGGAATATGTTCCTTAACCCATTGGAAAAACAGAGGTTGGCTACTTCAGAAACAAGACGTTTGGGTTTGGGTGTAATGGGTATTGCAGATATGTTAAATCAGTTGGGAATAGGGTATGATTCTGAAGAAGGTTTGTCTTTAATATCTGAAGTTATGGAATTTATAGCAAATACAGCATACATGGCTTCTTCATTATTGGCTGAAGAAAAAGAACCTTCACCAATATTTAATTACGAAGCTTATTCAAAAGGTCCGTTTTTTCAGGAAGCATTAAGCCAGGAAGTAAAAGATAGTATAAAGAAAAGAGGACTAAGAAATATAGCAATTTTGACAATTGCACCAACAGGTACAATCTCAAATGTAGTCTTGGGTTTTAAAAATAAAAATAATTATTATGTTGGTGTTAGTTCTGGTGTTGAACCGATTTTTGCTTTGTATTATCAAAGAAGGTCAGAAACATTAAACAAGGAAGAAAGTTCGAAATTTTACAATGTATTTCATCCAACAGTCCAGTCTTTTATTGATTTAAAGCAATTAACTGAAAAGGCAAAGGATATAACTAATTTGGATGAATTAAGAAAAGTGTTGCCATCATTTTTCTTTAGAACAGCTCATTTTATTAGTGCAGAAAAAAGAATCGAAGTCCAAAGTGCGTGTCAAAAGTTTATTGATCACAGTATTTCTTCTACTGTAAATCTGCCTGAAAGCATTAAGCCTGAAATGGTTTCAAGTATTTATTTTGATGCTTGGAAAAAAGGGCTTAAAGGCATAACAATTTACAGGGACGGTTCTAGATATCCGATTTTAAGTGTGGCACAGGAACAAACAGAATTCCAGGAAATAAAGAAAAAAACCTTTAAAGTCTTGACAAATAATGAAAATTTAATTTTAAAGGGGGATGAAGTTTTCACAATGGAAAACGGCTTGTTAAGCACAGCCTACCATTCTTTAAAAGAAAACCATGACATACCAATTGAAGAAATCAGTTTAAACACAGATAAACTGTCAATGCTCGGAATAAATTCTACAGAAAAAAACACTTGTGAAATAAAAATTGAAGATGGTAAAATAATAAAAACTTGTGCTGATTAATGTGAGTATTTCAAACAAAATTTAACTTACTTAACTAATGTTTATGGGGATTTATAATTTAGATACATCTATATTGTTGGATGTTTATGAAAAAAGAAATATGGGTGAAGAACTAATTAAAAAGATAATATTAAAATTAATTGAAGAAGATGCCGCCTTAATTTTATCTGATTTGCATATAATGGAATTAAAAAAATTAAGTTATGCTTCTGAAGAAATACAATCAATCTTCAGAATTTTTAAAGCTAATAATATAAAAAAAGTTCATTCCAATAAAAATCAATTAATTGAGGCTAAACAAATAGCATTTAAGAGAAACATTCCAAAAAAAGATGTTTTGCACGCAATTTTGGCAAGAGATAACGAAGCTGTTATGATAGCAACAGACAATCATTTTGAGAAATTAACTGATATTGTTGAAATTAAAAAACCAAAAGATTTATTGTAGTTCTTTTTCTAATTCCTCAAAGGCTTCTTCCCCAGCCCTATGGCGTTGTTCATCCGTAGTTTGTAATCGAGAAGTTCCGAATAATTTTCTGGCTCTCATAAGAGCTTCTTCTTTTTCTAAATCATGAATTTTGTCTCGTATAGCTTCTCTTATAAATTCAGTTTTTGTACTGTAATTATGTTTTTTTATAGTTTTTTCAAGATTTTTAGCAAATTGTTCTTCAATTTTAATAGTTATAGTTTCCATAGTATTACTAAGTAAAACAAAGTAATATTTAAATATTGTGGTTTAATATTAAATAAAGTACCTATGAAATTAAATCATAAAGAAAATAATATAAACAGCACAATAATAAAAACCTTAATTTTGGTGTTTTATGATAACAAAAGTAAGAAAACGGGATGGTAGAATAGTTCTTTTTAGTAAGGAGAAGATTGTTAATGCTATCTCTAAAGCAATGGATTCTGTAAATAAATTAGATAATAAATTGGCAGAAAATTTGGCAGAAAATGTTGAAAAAGAATTGGAATTAAATTATGCAAAAAAAGAAACCCCGACTGTTGAAGATATACAGGATATAATTGAAAAAATTTTGATAAGAGAAGGCCATGCTGAAACAGCTAAATCCTATATTTTATACAGATATAAACGAACAATGATTAGGGAAGCTAAGCAGTCTTTAATTGGAAAAATTGATGATTCTGATTTAAGTATTTCAGCATTAAAAATAGCAGAAGCCAAATATTTGCAAAAAGATAAGCATGGTAATGTAATAGAAACTCCGAATGAAATGTTTTTGAGAGTCGCAAAATGTATAGCCTTAGTTGAAAAATTATATAAAAAAGACGAGCAATATGTCAAAGATTTAGAAAAAAGATTTTATGACATAATTTCAAATTTAGAATTTCTGCCCTCAGGAAGAATATTGGCAAACGCAGGCACAAACTCAACTGCTTTGGCAAGTTCATTTGCAATACCAATAGAAGATAGTCTTGAAAGTATTTTTACTTCCTTGCTCCATGCAGTTATATTGCAGAAAACTTCAGCAGGCACTGGTTTTAACTTTTCAAAAATCCGTCCTAGCGGAAGCAGAACTTCAGAAATTACTGGAAAGGCAGTTGGTCCAATCGCCTTCATGCATATTTTCAACAATGCAAGTGACTTAATAAGATGCAGGGGTAATAGAAAAGGTGCCAACATGGCTATCCTGAGATGCGATCACCCAAATATAATAGAGTTTATTGGTGCAAAAGACAACATATCAAATTTAAAAAATTTTAATATTTCTGTAGGTATTACAGACAAATTCTTGGAAGCAGTAAAAAAAAGAGAAGATTATGATATTTATGACCCGCATGTAAAAAAAGTCGTAAATAAATATAATGCAAGAAAAATATTTGACATGATAATCTCAGCAGCCTGGAAAAACGGTGAGCCTGGCTTGTTATTCTTGGACAATATTAATAAAAAAAATCCAACACCGGAATTTGGGGAATTGGAAACAACAAGCAGTTGTGCAGAAATTCCATTATATCCTTATGAAGGTTGTTTTTTAGGTTCAGTAAATTTAGAAAAGTTTGTAAAAGAAGATAAAATAGATTTTGAAAGATTAAAAACAGTTGTAAAATTAGCTGTCAGATTTCTTGATAATGCAATTGACGCAACTAATTATAAAATTGAGAAAGTAAATGAAATGACAAAAGCAAACAGAAAAGTAGGTCTTGGTGTAATGGGCTTTGCAGATCTTTTATTTGCATTGCAGATCCCATATAATAGCGAAAAAGCATTGGAAATTGCAGAAGAAATAATAAAATTCGTGCAAAAAACAGCAAGAGAAGAATCATCTAATTTAGGCGTAGAAAAAGGAAATTTTGCAAATTACAA
The DNA here is from genome assembly GCA_964513145.1 of Candidatus Woesearchaeota archaeon. Lineage (GTDB taxonomy): Archaea > Nanobdellota > Nanobdellia > SCGC-AAA011-G17 > JACPIM01 > JAGWAC01. The sequence goes on along the minus strand of CAZELK010000005.1, from coordinate 7,406 downwards.
AAAAAGTATTTTCAATAATAAAATATCAATGAGAAATGCAACAGTTACAGCAATTGCACCAACAGGGAGTATAAGCATGTTGGCAGAAACAAGTAATAGCATAGAGCCTAATTTTGCAATTTGTTACATGAGAAATATTCTTGATGGAACACAGATAATTATTGTAAATAAACATTTTGAGAAAATTGCAAAAGAAAGAGGATTTTACTCGCCATCATTAATTAAGAAAATAGTTGAGCAAGGGTCATTAGAAGGAATAGAAGAAATACCTGAAAAAATAAAAAAATCATTTGTTATGTCTCATCAAATTAGTCCAGAGTGGCATGTAAAAATGCAGGCTATTTTCCAGAACTACATTGATAATGCAATTTCAAAAACAGTAAATTTCCCATCTGCAGCTACATTGCAGGATGTTGAAAAAGTATATTTTAAAGCGCATGAAGCTGGTTGTAAAGGGATTACAATTTACAGAAATGGTTCAAGAGTGGAGCAGGTTATAAATTTAAAAGAACCAAATTAAAAAAGGTGGTGGATAAAAATAACGCAAAGCAAGCTGGGCTTAGTTCAAGTATACACAGGTAATGGAAAAGGAAAAACTTCTGCAGCAATTGGCCTGGCTGTCAGGGCAATTGGCCAGGGTCTTAAAGTTTTTATAATCCAGTTCATGAAAGGTGGTGCTTATACTGGTGAATTCATTAGTGCTAAAAATTTTCTTCCAAATAATGAGTTTATTCAGTATGGTCGTGGTTGTGTTGTTGAAAAAAAGCAGTTGAAATTGATTGGTTTTGATGACAAGGCTCATTTTTTTGATTATGTAAGAGAAGATATAGAATGCGGCCCTTGCAGATATTGTTTTTTAAATGATGAAGAGCAAGGACGTTTTGTAAGATTGGCATTTGATAAGGCAAAAGAAATTACTTCTTCACAAGAATATGATATGGTTGTTTTAGATGAAGTAAATGTGGCAGTAAAACTTGGATTTTTGCAGTTAACTGAATTAATGGATTTAATAAAAAATAAAAACAAAACAACAGAATTAATTATTACAGGTCGGGACGCTGACCCAAAAATAATAGAAATGGCTGATTTGGTTACTGAAATGAAATTAGTCAAGCATTATTATGAAAAAGGTGTTTCAGCTAGAAGAGGCATTGAATATTAATTATTGTTATTCACGAGACAAATATTTATATATAAAAACATCAAAATTGTTTTGAGGTGAAAAATTAATTTGTTTGAAGCTTTATATAAGGGGTCTAGACTAATTTATGGCAATCCAGATAGCAATGTGGGCATAGTAACTTTGTGGAGCAAGCCAAAAGAATTGGCCCAAAAAATTGATTCTAGTAAATATTGTGTAATTGGTCCTTTGTATAGTGCAGAAAGAGGTTTGGATTTATTAATAAGAAATTTATTGGCAAATCCAAAAATTTCTATTTTGTTATTGAGTGGGGTAGATTTTTCAAAATCAGGCATAGTTTTAAAAGACTTTTTCGAAAAAGGTTTTTTCAAGGGAAAAACAGACACAACTGAAAAACCATGTTGGCGTGTAAATAGCCAGTATGAAGGTTACATAGACTTAGATATAACAGAAGAAGCTTTAAACTTGATAAGGGAAACAGTTTCTTTAGTAAAAGTTCCGGATTTAAGCATATTTGATTTCTCAACATTGCCACAAATACAAAAAACAAGGGAAAAAATGATTTTTATTAAAAAAGAAGAGTTTGTAAAAAAATATGTTGGCGAATATATTGGTTATGTAGTAAGGGGAAAAACAGTTGCAGAAGCATGGATAAAAGTTTTAGACACAATTTTAAAATTTGGCAAAGAATCAGGCACTCATTATGATGATATGCAAAAAGAAATTGTGAATTTAATGTCGATTATTTCAGATGAAGATCCATATAATCTTAATGTTCCGGATTTTTTCCCGTCAGACAAGCAGCATGTAAATGAATATATTCCGAGAATGACTAAGGATCTTCCAGGTGGAACATCAAAAAATGAATACACTTATGGAAGCAGAATGCGAAGCTGGTTTGGCATTGACCAGGTTAAAGGCGCTGTTGAAAAATTAATTCGTGAATCAGTTTCAAGAGCAGTTGTAATAAGTTTATGGGATACTGTAAAAGACTTGACATTGGGTGGAAGTCCATGCTTAAATCATATCTGGTTAAGGGTAAATAATAATAAATTGTATATGACTGCTATTTTTAGAAGTCATGACATGTTCGAAGGTTATCCAGAAAATGCCTTGGCTTTAAGAGTATTGCAGGAAGAAATAAGAAAGCAGGTTGAAGAAGGGTTAAAAGCAAAAGGAATAAATGATGATTTAAAATTAGGCAATTTAGTTATTTTGTCGCAGTCAGCACATATTTATGATGATTCTTGGGAAAGATGCAATAAAATAGTTGAAATGTATTTGCCAAGATATGCAAGTTTATTGTCTGAATTTGATCCCAGGGGTAATTTGATTATAAGTTTAGAAGATAATGAAATTATTCTCGAGCACACATCACCAACAAAAGAAACTTTGGGAATTTACAAGGCAAAATCAGCAGAAGAGATGAGAAATATTCTGATTAAAGAAAACATAATTTCTTTAGTTCCTCATGCATTGGACATTGGATTGGAATTAATGAAAGCAGAAACAGCTTTAAAATTAAATATTCATTATGCTCAGGATAATAAATTAAATTTTGACACATTATTAAAACCAATTATCGAAAAGCCAATAGATAAACCAATTATAAAAAAAGAGGATCCTAATTTGAAAAAAAGCACAGAGCAATTAACTAATATATTAAACAATTTAAAAACAAGATAACTCGAGTGAAAACTGCCGATAATTTTATATAAGCCTGTTCTTTAATACTTTTATGGAAAATAAAATGTTAAACTTTACAGTCTTAATAGAGCAAGATGAAGAAGGATGGTATGTTGCAACTGTTCCAGACATAGCTGGTTGCCATACCCAGGGTAAAACAATCGCCCAGGTTCTTGACAGAATTAAAGAAGCTATTGAAGTTTGTTTGGAAGCAGATAAAGAGGAAATAGAGCCAATGAAATTTATTGGCGTACAGCAAGTTCAGATTGAAGTATGACAAAATTAGTACTGGTTTCTGGCAAAAAAATGTGTAAGATTCTAGAGAGGTTAGGGTTTGAGAAAAGCTATGGAAAAGGTAGTCATATAAGATTTAAGCACTTGGATGGCAGAAGAACTGTAATTCCAGTTCATGGTAATGAAGAACTTGGAACTGGGTTGCTAAATGAAATCTTAAAGCAGGCTAAAATTAGCAGAGAAGATTATGATAAATTAAGACAAGAAGTTTAATTTCAATTTTGTATCAAAAATAGTATCTTCGGAATATAAAAAATATTAAATAGTAGCTGTACAAATTAAGGGGTATGGCAGTATTAAGTGATAGAGATATAAAAAAGAGAATTGCTGATGGTTCTTTGGTAATACAAGGTTTAGATATAAGTAGTGTAAGTTTGGCTTCAGTTGATTTAAGATTAGGAAGTAAATTTAAGATTTTTAAAACAACTCAAGTAACGCATATCGATACAAAAGAAAGTGTTCCAGCAGATATGATGGAAACAATAGAAAAAAATGAGAATGAACCGTTTATATTGCACCCAGGTGAATTTGTTTTGGGAGCAACAAAAGAATACATAAAGCTCCCGGATGATTTAGTTGGAAGGCTGGATGGTAGAAGCTCTCTTGGTCGCTTGGGTGTTGTTATTCATTCAACAGCAGGTTCAGTTGATCCTGGGTTTGAAGGTTATTTGACATTGGAAATAGCAAACATATCAAAAGTTCCGGTAACACTATGGTCTGGCACAAGAGTATGCAGATTAACATTTGACACTTTGACTTCGCCGTCTGAAATGCCATATAATAAAAGAAAAGAATCTAAATATAATAAGCAATTGGAGCCTTTGGCAAGCAAAATATTTTTAGATAAATAAATGGCAAAGATCCATGTAGACATAGACGATACTATGGCAGATTCAACACCAGCTTTTATTAATTATATTTTTGAAGAGCATAAAATAAAATTAGACAAAAATAATCTTGGCGTTCATAATTATGCTGGGCAATTACAAAAGTTTATTGATTATTATAGGTCTTTTGAAAAAAGTAATTTTTTTGAAAAAATTTTGCCAATAGGCAGTTCTCCCCAGATAATAAAAGATTTATCAAAAACTCATGAATTAATAATAGTTTCAGGTCGGCCTCCGCATTTGAAAGAACAAACAATTGAATGGCTTGAAAGATTTTTCCCTTCATGTTTTTCAGAAGTGCATTTAGTCAATCAATACCCAAGAGAAGGGGAAATAGGCGGATCAAAACACGAAACCTCTAAAAAAGCAAAATGCGATATTGCAATAGACGACGACCCTGAAACTGCCTTAAAAGTTCATTCTTTAGGTATAGAAGTGTTATTATTTGATCAGCCATGGAATGAAAAACTAAATAATGGAATAAAGAGAGTATTTAATTGGGAAGAAATTTACGAGCACTTAAGATAAAAATGGATATTGTAAATGCATATGAACAAAAAAAAGAAATAATTAAGAAGAGATTAAATGACTTTGCAAAAATAACAAAAGAAGAGGATTTGTTTTATGAATTATGTTTTTGTATTTTAACTCCGCAAAGTAAGGCAAAATTATGCTGGAAAGCTATTGAAGATTTAAAGAAAAATGATTTTTTGAATAAGGATATTAATCCATTAAATTTTTTAATTGGAAGAACAAGGTTTCAAAATAATAAATCAAAATATTTATTGGAAGCCAAATCAAAATATAATGAAATAATTTATAATTTAAAATTATTAAATCCAGTTGAAATGAGAGACTGGCTTGTAAATAATATTAAAGGTGTAGGCCTAAAAGAAAGTGGGCATTACCAGCGCAATATAGGTCGAAGAGACCTGGCAATTTTAGATAGACATATTTTAAAAAATTTATATGAGCAAAAAGTAATTGAAGAAATCCCAAAAACATTAACAAGAAGAAAATACATTGAAATTGAAAATAAATTTAAAGAATTCTCAAAAAAACTAAATATTCCTATGGACGAAATAGATCTTTTATTTTGGAGCAATGAAGAAGGCTCAGTATTTAAGTAAATTCAAAGTAAAAAATAACCCAAAAAATTAAAAATAATAAAAGTATTTACATATTTATGATAGACAAAGTAACTGATAGGATAACTATAAACCAAGAAATTTTAGTAGGTAAACCTATAATTAAAGGTACTCGTATTTCAGTTGAATTTATTTTACAGTTATTAGCTTCTGCAATGAGTATAGAAGATATTTTAGAAGGCTATCCACATTTAAAAAAAGAAGATATATTGGCTGCAATAGAGTATGCTGCGAAAAGACTTAAACACGAAGAAATTTATTTGATCGCTTAATCTTATGAGATTGTTAATAGATGAAAATAATAGAATGGAGTTCAAACAGCTTTACTTAGTAAAAAAAGTTTGGCTAAAGAGTGATTGACAAAAGAGGGTATGAAGCTTGAAAAAATTTGTAAAGGAAAGACCGAAACAATTGTCTAAAGTTAAAGATCCGGTAAAATTAATAGAGGGAATTTTATCACATTTAAAAGGAAAATACACTTCCGTAGAATTGCAGCATGAGACTCTTAAATTATGGAGAAAAATTAAAAAATGAATATAATTAACCAGTTAAAGGAATTAGAAAAATATAGTTCTCAAATGCGTTTGGCTGCTGAACAATGGGATCAGCCATGGAAAACCTTAATAGCCACCTTATTATCAGCCAGAACTAGGGATGAAGTAACAATAAAAGTAGCAGAATTATTATTCTCCAAATACAAAACTCCAAAAGAGTTATCAGAAACAACATTAAAAGAGATTCAAAAAACAATTAAGCCAATAAATTTTTACAAAAATAAATCTAAAAACGTTTTAAATTGCGCTAAAGAATTGTCTGAGAAATATAACTGCACTCCCCCGTTAGACTTTGATAAACTAATAGAATTGCCTGGAGTTGGAAGAAAAACAGCCAACGTGTTTTTATCTGAATATGGTTTTGATGCTACGCCAATAGACACTCATGTAAATTATATTTCAAATAAGTTGGGATGGACAAAAAATAACACACAAGAAAAAATTGAAGAAGATTTAAGGAAATTGTTTCCAAAAGAATATTGGGCTAAAATAAATCCAATCCTAGTTAGATTTGGAAAAACTTACACAAGCAGAAAACAAAAAAATGAGTTATTAGAAAAAATCAAGCTTATTTAATAGCTTGAAAATATTCTTTAACCCTGTCCAGAATATTTTTCAAATAAAATTTCTCTACCTTGTCTTCAAAAGTTGTTATTAAAGTCTCAAATTCAGTTATTCTATAATTGTTTTTTATTTTTTCAACTAAAAACAAGCTTCTTAATCTTCTCAATTGCCTTCTTATGTTTGAAGCAGCTATCCCTTTTAATTGTAAATTATGTTGCTTTCGTAATTGTATAACATTTTCACGAATCTCTTCAGAGTTTAATTCTTTGTTTTTGTTTTGAATTAAGACATTTAAAATATCAACAACTACGTCCCTTGAATCTCCTGGTTGCAATAATCCAACAGATAAGCATAATTTTCTTGTTAATTCCCTTTGGCTGAGATTTGCTGGTTTTTCATACTTCCTTAATGTTATTTCGCTTAACGGAGCATCTGTTGAAATACTTTTCATATTCAATTATATGAAATGAATTTTGTTTAAATATTCTTGCCATAAATAGAAATATATATAAATATGGCACTTATGTATAATATGTATGGCGCATATAACCTTGAGTATCTCAGATGAGATATATGAAGAAATGAAAAAGCATCCAGAAATAAAATGGAGTGAAATAGCTAGGCAAACCATTATAAAAAAGACTTTATTTATTAAAAATCCAGTACCTGGAAAAGAACTTTTAAGATTATTGCCAGAAGAAGTGCAAAAAAGCATTAATGAGGTAGCTGAAAAAGAAAGTACTGAATTTTATAAAAAAATAAAAGAAAAAGAATGGAAAAGAAAGAAATACTTGACACAAGCGTAGCTATAGAAAGAAAAGAGGGAATAGTTTCTGTATTTACTGTTGTTGAACACCCACCATCTCTAAATAAATTTGAAATACTCTTTCCAGATAATCAAGATTATATCAAAGCTATAGAAATATCAAATAAATTAAGAGAAAAAGGAAAACCAATGGGTGCTGTTGATATATTAATCGCAGCCATATGTCTAAATAGAGAAGCGAAATTAATTACAAAAGATAAAGATTTTAATATTATCAAAACTATATTTCCAGAATTCAAACTAAAAATAAATTAAAGCTCTGGTGCATTCCTAATTTTTAAATAGATAGAGGCATAGCCTTCTATT
>CAZELK010000004.1:0-93938 GCA_964513145.1 Candidatus Woesearchaeota archaeon | reverse complement strand
CCGAGAGACCATTATGATGTTTACATGATTTTGAAAAAAGGACTTCCAATAAATATGGAGCTTGTAAAAAAGAAATGTCATGAATCAGGAGATGAGTTTTCTATAATCAAAATGTTCAATAAAGCAAAAATGTTAAAGAATAGATGGGATAAGGATATGGTCTTTCTTATTTCAGAAGAAATAACTTTTCAGGAAATTATGCAATATTTATCAAAACATTTCAAACTTAAAGAAGAAAAAGTAAAATTAAAGAAAAAGTAATATGGTATCTCTTACAAAATATGAAAAAGAAAAATTAAAAGAGATTTTAATAAGATCTAAAGATAAAGAGGCGGAAAAAGTTCTAAATAAAATAAAAAATGAGAAAAAACTAAGATATGTTGAAGATAAGAAGGAAATTCAAACCCTATTAAGACAAGCATTTAAAGAAAAAAAGAAAGTAAAAATTAGATATTACAGCCTGTCTTCAGATGAATTAAAATGGAGGACAGTTTCAATTTATCAATTTAATCATAAATTTATTATAGCTTATTGTCATTTAAGAAATGAAGAGAGGACTTTTGTAAAAGATAGGATTTCTAAGGCAACCATACTTAATGAAAATTATAGAGTTCCTGATGGTTGGAAATCTGAGAGCATAGTATTTTAAAAAGATACGCTAAACTGCCTTCTAACTTTTGAGGTTCATATCTTAAGAAATAGGGGTGCAATAATTCCTGTATGCTACATTCCCAAAATTAAAGAAAACTTTTAAAAGTAACGAATTTGTCTTCTATAATATGCGTGGGTACCAAAGCGGTTAATGGGACCGCCTGCAGCCTGTTTTGGGAGACAGCGGTTTTGCGCAGGTTCGAATCCTGCTCCACGCTTTATTTCATTAAATACCATATTAAAACTATAATTAATATAACAATAATTAAAAAACCAAAAACAACTTTTTTTAAAGCCAAACTAGTTTCATTAATTGCCCTTTCAACCATTTCTCTTTCTGTTTGCATAAATTATTGAAATAATTTCGAATTTAAAAATCTTCTTTTCGAAATATTCACATTTGTCATCACAGTATTTTTAAAGTCAAGAGGTTTTAAAGAGGATGAGAAAATGGAGTTTAAAACATTAAATAAAAAAGGTTTTGTTATTGATGCAAGAATACTCTTAGTAATGATGATTGCTTTGCTTTTTTATCTAGCTTATAAAGCTTTAAAATTAAAATATTTTTCTTAAAATAAATAAAATATTGGAAAAATACAAAAAATAATATTTGCTCTTTTTATTAAAGTCTATAAGTCTAATTAGTTAAGCTTTAACTGGAAAAGAAAATATTTTTATAGAAGTTAATTTTAATCATGACTAAAAAGTTTTGAGGTGCAAAATGGGGCTAGAAGAACTGAGTGAAGGCGCAGTTCTTTCGCAAAGCGAGTTAGCAGAATACGGCCTTGAACCAACAGAACTTAAACTAGGCGATGGTCCGTCTTTATACAAAAAAGGCAGAACCAGAGTATGTTTGGAGCCTAAAGGTGGAAAGTATTTTGTAGGCGCTGTGTATGAACTGCCTCAAATTTAGGGTAAAATAACTTTGGGGGAAAAGTTAAACCCTTAACTCAAGCCAGATTAAGTAATGGTCACTTTGTTCTTTGTTAACATCCTTGTCAATATCATAGCGAATAAATTTCTTGTTTAAGTCGTTGCTTAAAATAATCCTGTCATAAGCGCAGTTGCTTTGTCCGCTAGTTGTATCATCAGTGTCTTTTATAATCCAGTTCCAGTCTTCAAATTCAGTTTCTTCAGAATTGTCATAATATGAGCAGTCGGAATTTAAGTCACCTAAAATTAATGTATAATTTTTATTTAAAGCAACATCATCCAAATAATCAAGCTCGTTTTTAGCATCTTCAGGTTTAACATGAATGTTAAAAATAGTTAAATTATAATTTATTAAATCAAATTCAGCCATTATTGGCGGTCTTTCCCATCTGTCCTGCAAATCTGGATTAAAATCTTTTATAAAATTCAATTTTATAGTGTTATTATAAATAATTCCATATTGTTCTTTGCTGCTTGTTCTTCCAGCCCTGCTTGAAATATCGCAATTATATCCTGGAAGCATAGAGCATAATTTGTCAAAAGCAGTTTCAGAACTGTCTCTTATTTCCTGAACAAAAATAATGTCATAGTCATTAATCTTATCAGCATAACTTTTCATTAATTCATAATTATCAGCTTTTTTTGTCCCGAATATTTGCAAATTCCAGTTAGCTATTTTAATCCCGTTTTCAGGGTTAAAGCTATGAATAACTTTTCCAGTAATAGACCATTCAGAATCCCTGTTATAAAAATCAAAACTCCCTAAAATTAAAAATAATATTAAAAACAAACCCTTTTTTGTGCTTTTTCTCATTAATTTTAATTTAGCTAAATATTATTTAAATATGTTGGTGTAATGCAGAAAAATATCTAATAAAACTACAAAAATTGTAAAAAATTTCTTGTTCTTTTTATATTTCCCTTTTATTGTGTCTGATTTTCCTATTTTTAGTTAAGTCATTTAATGCTGGTATTTTCTGAAATTTTTCCCAATACATAGTCCTTTGTTCCTTAAGTTGTAAATCAAACTCCAGGCTTCTTAAATTTTTCATGATAAATCCCCCCAGGAGAAAGATATAATGGGTCTATTTATTAATAATTTATTAAAGAAAGGTATGATTTAACTTTAATAAGTTTTAAATATAGCATATATAATTATTAAATAGAGGTAAAAAAAATCGAAAGTATATTTTCAAATTTCTTGTTAAGCTTTGCCTATCAAAATCAATCTTGTTTCATAAACACAAAAAATATTAAACACATTCTATTTATATTAAATCAAGATGAAAAAGCGAGATCGTCTCCAGGTAATATACGATATTTTAAAGGCAATTGAAGAAAAAAATGGGACAATAAAGCCCACACACATTCTTTACAAGTCAAACTTATCTCATCAAATGATGGAAGAATATCTTGCAGAATTAATACAAAAAAAATTTGTTGAAGAAGAAAATCAGACAGGAAAGACCTACAAATTAACAAGAAAAGGTTTTGAGTATATAAATAAGTATAGATTAATTGAAGATTTTCTAAATAATTTCGGGCTTAAGTGAATCTCCCAGTCACAGCTACTTTTTGGTAAAGCTTTTCTTAAACGAGTTATCTTTTCCGCTAGCGCTTTTCTTAAAAGGCTTAGTTTTTGATTAAACTTTTTCTAAAAGTTTAAAGTAAGCTTTTTAAAAATTCACTCTTATGTTTAAAGCCATTTTCCTTTGCAAAAACTGCAATAGCCTTGTCAAACCCGCTTCCATATTGTGCAGCTAATTTTTTTCTATATGCAAATTCTCTTTTAAGACCGATATTAAAGGCTGCTTCCCTTAATATTATCTTTTTTTCTTTGTCATCAATTTTCAATTTTGGATCTATTCTTATTGCATAAGAAATAAGTTCTTCATCTAGATAAGGGCATATTAAATTTAAATTTAGGCTTTTGGCAATTAATAAATCCCGTTTAACATCGTTTTCATATATTTTTTTCATGCCATTTAAAAATTCTTTTTCAAGTTCACCATTTTCAAGTGCTTTTTTGTATTTTTCAAAACCGCAAAATAAAGTATCGCTTCCTAGTCCTGTAACAGCATGCTTTAATCCGTCATTTTTCATTAAATTAAATACACTGTATAAAGTGCACCCAATTCCAACCTTGACTGGGTGGTCTTCCTTTAATAATTTTGATACTTTTTTAATAATTTCAAAAGCCTCGTCAAAATCAATGTTTTTTGTTGTAATTGGTATCTTCAGGTTATTTGCAATCTTTTTTGCCCAGATTAAGTCTTCTTTTTCTCCAATGCTTACAGTATATAATTTAAAATCTCTTTTGAATTTTTTGCATAAAAAAGCAATTAAAGTTGAATCTACTCCGCCTGAAAAAGCAAGCCCGAATTTATTTGTGTCAGTATTGTTTTTTACAGAATTATGAAGTATGTTTTGCAGATCATTAAGAATTTTATTTTTATTGGAAAGGTCAAAATTTAGTTTGGAAATTAGGCAATTAATCTTCTTGTCTAAATTTTCTAAATCCATATAAAAGTAAAATAAAAAAAGAGGTTAAAAACTTTACTCAGCTGTCTTCTTTCTTCCGAATATTAGCTTGATAAAGAAAATTGCTGCAATTATCAGGATTATATCAGCTACTATCCAGAAAACTCTTGTAGTGTCAAAACCACCCAAGCCTCCAAAGAAACCAGCTTCCTTTTCAGTTGTTACTGTTACTGCTTTTGTGTCTAAAATTGTGTTCCCGCTTTTTACAACAACAGTTCCTGTGTATTTGCCTGGGTTTAAACTAGATTTTGTAGCCACATTAAAGTAAACAGTTTCACTCTGGCCAGGGTTTAAAGTCAATGTTTTAGGTAAGGGTGCTGATTCTGCAAAATCCTGTGCATTTTGTAATTCAACAACATATTGTGTTTGTACTTTGTCTGTATTTGTAATTGTTGCTGGAATGCTTAAGGATTCCCCGCCTTGTATGTCAAAACTTGAAACTAAAACCTGTAAATTGACTTTTCTGCTTTCTCCACCAGAACTTGGTGTAACAGCATCACATTTGTTAACAGTCAATGTCCCAAATTTGCTTTCTGTTTTCTGTCCGCTGTCATATGATAAAAGCAGCTCTACTTGATAATCTCTTGGTGCAGCATTAGCTGGTAATTTTATATCCCTGAATCTTACAATTGATTGATCTTCACTATTGTCAAATTTGTCTAATGTTATTTGGTTTGATATTTGATCAATGTCTAATTCATCATCAAATAATCTTACAGTAATGCCGTCTTCTTTTGTAGTTCCTATATTTAATAAATCAATAGCTGCATCAAAAGTCTCGCCGCAAGCTAAAATCCTTGGAGTAAATGTTATCTTGTTTTGTGTTACACTGTGTCTTTCTCTTCTTATCTCAGTATCTCTTCTAGATTCACCGCAGTTTCTGTCTTCTTCATCTTCTTCATTAGCCCTTGCAAATAATGCAAAACTATTGCTTACATCAACATCAGTTGGTATTTTTAAAGTAAGTTCAAAATCTTCAGTCTCGCCATTGTCAATTAAAATTGTTTCAGTTTCACCTTCAACTAAAACATCGCTGTCATCTAAATCAAATAAAAATACATTAACAACAACATCCATATCACTGTTGTCATTATTTTTCACGCTTATTTTTATGTTAATTTCCTCGCCAGGTGCAAATCTATCACTTGATTTTGGATCTTTAAATGTTAATTTTAAATTATCTCCCCCAGCATTGCCGTCACTTCTTACTCCGTCAGAACAAACTGTAGGCTCTACTAAAATATTTAATGCAAAGCTTGCTTGTGTGTTTTGTACTAAATCCTTGACTGTAACAGTTCCAGAATATGTTGAAAAATCTACATCATCTGAAATAGCTGCCCTTGCTGTTATTACTGCATTTGATCCTGTGTTTAAAGAAGCTGGCAAGCCTGTAAATGATAAAACTATAGTATCATTATCAGCATCTGTCAAAACAACATTGTGACTAATGTCTAAATTTGATAAAGCCACATTTCCTTCATTTCTTATTGTAAAAGTTCCTGTAGCTGTTTCACCTTGTTCTTCTCTCATTTCTAATGGATTAGTAGTTGTGAAAGTATCAACATTAATTTTTGGGAAGTTATTTACAACAACACTTAATGGAAAAATAGTTGTTTGAGTCCCAGTGCTGTCTCTCACTTCAACATTGCCAGTATATGTACCTGCTTTTGCAGCAGATTGTATAGCAACAGTTGAAGTTATTGCTGAAGAAACTTCATTTGCATTTAATACAGCTATGCTTGCCGGATTAAAAGTAATAGAACTGCTTAAAATCTTGCTTGCTGGATCTGAAGTATGAGTTAAATCAGATCTCACAAATGTAATCCCGTTCAAAGCTGTGTTTATATTTTGATTTTTTACATTAAAACTTCCGGAAACACTGCTTCCAGGGTTTCCCGGAACTGGATTTACTATATTTATTACGCTTAAATCAGCAGCAATAACCGAACTAATTGTAATTAAAAAAACTAATAATAATGCTAAAATTTTATTCATAGTATATAACCCCCAAATTCTGTTATTATCGCCAAGTTGTAATTTATATATAAACCTTTCGGTGACTATATTCCATACTATATAATATAGTATCCAAGAAAAACTTATTCCAGTCTATACTGGATTGTAACTGAAGCCATAATATCCTTTTCAGAAGGATTAATTGCGGATCTTTCAATAGCTGCTTTTTCTGCAACTACATTGCCTTCAGCAAAAATTGGCCACGGTCTGTAATTAAAATCACTTGTTTGTACAGAAACAAGTTCTCCCAATTCTTTCTCAAGTCCAGTTGCAATTGCTTCAGCCTTTTTCTTTGCATCTTCAGAAGCTAATTTTAAAGCCTCTGTCTTGTAAAAGCCTTGTTTTTCTTGTGACAGTTCAAAATTAATATAATTTATTTTTGCATTATTGTCTACAACAACATCTATCACTTTTCCTATATTTTCAGGGTCTTTTAAGTTAATTTTTAGATTATGTTGTGCAATAAACCCATTTCTGGTGCTTTTCTCTCCATCCCATTCCCAGTTTTCATTTACACTAAATTGTTCTGTCTTAACATCATCTTTATTTATTCCCTGAATAGCTAAAGAAGTAATGATCTTATTATAGATTTCATTATTTTTATTCTTTGCTGCTTCTGCTGTATTTAATTTTGTTTCAACTAAAAAATAAACACTTGTTATGTCAGGAGTTACTTCTATTTTTGATTCTCCTGATGCAGTTATAATATTGCTGTTTGCAGAAGAAATTATGTTTTTAATAAAAAACAAGCCCCCAAATACAAGGATTAATACAGCCAAACTTATAATGACAGTTATTTTTACAGCTTTTTCCATAAAATTACTAAGATAACAGTATTTATAAAATTTGACAAAAAAATTTATATATTCATTTTAAGTAAGTATAGTAATGAAAAGCTATGATGTTGTAATTGTTGGTGGCGGTGCAGCAGGACTGACATCTGCAATTTATTCTTGCAGGAAAGATCTAAAAACCATGGTAATTAAAGGCCCGCATCCAGGTGGGGAAACAGCCCTGACAAATGATATTAAAAATTATCCTGGTTATGAAAGAGGTACTGGTTTAGATTTAGTAGAAATATTTGAAAAACAGGCAAAAGAATTTGGTTCAGAATTTCTTGAAGACAATGTTACAAAAATAATTAAAAAAAATAATGTTTTTGCAATAAAATTGGAAAATAACAAGGACATCGAGTCTAAAACAGTTATATTGGCTTTTGGAAGAAAAAGAAGAAAATTAAATATTCCTGGGGAAGATAAGTTTTTGGGAAAAGGTCTCAGCACATGCGTGACATGCGATTTGCCGTTATTTGCAAATAAAACTGTTGCTGTTATTGGTGGTGGAAATTCTGCTGTTGAAGGAGTTTTAGAAGCAGCCAGCATAACAAAAAAAGTTTATGTTGTTCATAGAAGAGAAGAATTTAAGGCAGACGAAATTTCTGTTAATCAAATGAAGAAAAAAAAGAATGTTGAATTATTATTAAACACAGCACCATTGGAAATTATTGGCGATGCTTTTGTTAAATCTTTGAAAATTCAGGATGTAAATACAAAAAAAGAAAGAACAATACAATTAGATGGGGTATTTACACAAATAGGTTATGATACAGATACAACAATAGTTCATGGCTTAATAGATACAAATGAACTGGGCGAAATAATTGTGGATGTAAATTGTCATACTAAAACAGAAGGCTTGTTTGCTGCTGGTGATCTGACATTAATTCCCCATAAACAAACAGTAATTTCTGCTGGAATGGGTGCTGTAGCTGCATTAGAAGCACATAAATATATAATAAATTTAAACAAAAAATGAAAATTATAACCAGTCTTATATATCAACTCTTTTTAGGTATTCCTTCGCATTTTGGGCAGTAAGGCAACCAGATTTTACTTTCAACTCTTGGTATTCCTGATCCAGGAATATAAACATGAAATCTAATAATATCAGCAAATTCAATTTTTGAATTGCATGCATAACAATTAGCCTTGCCTTCAGAATTCACTTCTTGTTTTTCAACATAAATTGTCTTCGCTTTTTCTAAATTGTAATTAAAATTCTTTGCAACCCTTTTATAATAATTGTTTTCTTTGTCTTGACAAGCAAAAACAAAAGTGCTTATTTTTTGAATATCAATTATAGAATCCCATATACCATGAAGCCACTCCAATCTGTTTCCATTAAATTTTTCTTTGGATAATCTCTTTTCGAGTTGTATTAATTTATTACCCATTTTAACTATAATTTTTTAATTCTAAACCAATTGGCAAATTATAATATAATTTTACAGCATTGCCTTCGTCTGGTGTTACATCCATGCCACCTAATGGATCTCCTGTATTAAGATAATTTGGATCCTTAAAAATGGCATGATTTCTGTCTTGGGAATATCTTTCTTTCCCAAATAAAGAATGTCCAACTTCCCTTGCTGCAACTGCTTTAACAACTGCCTGGCTTAAGTCATCCTTAATTCTTACTTTTACTCTTGCAGGTATGCTCACTCCATTCATAGAATCTAAATTCAATAAATCTGTTAGTCCCTTTCCGCCAATTCTTTCATAAGACATGATTATATTTGCATCTCTTGAATTTCCAATTTCTTCAAATAAAGATAATCCTGATTTAACTTCCCAGTCTCTTAATGCATTAAGAACACTTGCCAGATACCCGCTTGGTGCATTGTTTCTGTCTAAGAAATAAGTAATTTTTTTGCCGTCAATATCAAATCTTCTTACTCTTTGTACTGTGTCAGTTAGTCTGTTTCCAGAGATGTCTCTTATCATTTCCAATATACTTGGCTCATTAGTATTTGGATTTCTGTAAAATGCATTTGGATCCAGAGCTACTTTTCTTATTAATGTAATATCTTCTGTTAAATTTCCTGAAGAACTTACAATTCTTAAGTCTCTAAAAAATGAAAAATATCCTGGTGGTATAGTAACACCCAGTCTATAATCACCATTTGTCACAATAAGTTCATACCTGCCATTCTGGTCTGTAGTATCTATAAATTGCACTCCAGTAAAATTGCGAAACTGGTCTATTTGAGACAAAGACACATCAACATTTAATGGATTTCCATCAGTGTCTCTTACCATACCAGTATAATTATGATAGTCAATTTGCTGTTGTGGTCCTGGTTGTGGATTTCCAGCCACAGGCGGTGGTGGAGGAGGAACATTGTCATCACCTTTATCATCCCCACATCCCAGAATTGTTAATAATGAAGTAGTTCCAGCTAATCTTAGAAAATCCCTTTTATTTAATTTAATAAAGTCGCTTAATTCTTTTTTCATCAGGCGATTTATTTCAGCCCTATTAATAAGCATTATTATAATAAAAAGTGCTGGAATAAAAACAACTGTTTTAAAATATCAATTATAAAGAACGCAATAAAGACATCAGATATTCCAAAAAAGTTTTGTCTTCTTGTTTGTTTAAATTTAAGTTAATTACCCTGCTTTCTGCAACAAGATTGTTTTCTATCAGATTAATGACAATGCTTGACTTGCCATAAGCCTTGTCATTTAATCTGCTTTCTACATATATTGTGGCAGTCTGTAAAGGATCTAAAATAACTTCTTTTGAATTTGTTTCTGCAGAATTATCATTTATTTCAACAGCAAAACTATTTGCTTTATTGTCATTATTTGATATCTCAACAGGTATGACAAATCTGCCGTCTTTGTTTACATTGATTTCATCTTGTAATAAATTAAAAAATCCATTGCTCTTGTAATTTTTAATTTCTGTTTCTTGGCATTTATTGATTTTGATTTCTTTTTTTAATTCAGTTTTATCAGAATAATCCAAAATAATATTTAAATCATAAAAATTATCTTCCAGATTATCTGGAATCATAAATTCAAAGCGAATTTTAGTCTTGCTTCCGTCTTTTCCAAATTTGCTTAGTTTTATGTTATTTGACTCAAAATTAATATTAAGTTCTTTATTATAAATTCTTAAGCTGGCATCCTCGCTGTGGCTGCCAAGATTCTCTAGCTGTATCTCGCCAATAGCCATTTGATTGCATCTTAAAACATTTGGCTGTATTGAAAATTCTTTGACTTTTACATTGCTTTTATCTCCGTCAATTTTTATATTAATGCTCTTTTCATGGCAGTTGTTTTGCTCATTGTTTTCCTGGTAAGCTTTTATCAAAAGTTTATAGTCTCCAGAACTTAAGTCTTCCAAATCCAAATTAAATTCAGTTTCTCCAGAATCAGTGCTAAAAGAATCATCCAAAACAGTTTCCTTGTTTTCATCAGTTAATAAATATTCAACTATAGATTCTTTGTTAACTTCTAAAACTACATCTAAATTTTCTCCCAAGTTAACTTTTTCTTTATTGCCTAAATCAGCTAAATTTATTCTAATATTTCCTTTATTTCCGTTAATGCAAAAATTATTGTTGCTAGTAGCAGGGTTTAAATTCTCCTTTACAGCATAACTGCTAAATCCATTCACTTCAAAAATAACTGTGCCGTCATTTGTTGGTCCTGAAGTAAAGCTGATAATTCTGCACTCATTGCAAAACTGGTTAATCTGTGTTATGTCATTTGTAAAGAAGTCTGATTTAAAGATAGCTGGTTCTGAAGCATAAGACTGGTGAAGCAAAGTAATCCTTGCCTTTTTGTTTAATTCAGGCATATTTTGTGTATTTACTCCAATTACTTTGTTGCTTATTAAGACATTCTCACTCAGGTTTTTGTTCTGGCCAAGGGATATTTTTTCTAAAAATAATATTTTTCCAAAACTAGACTTTTCCAGTATTAACTTGTCTAAATTATTTAAGTCAGCATTAAATAAATCAGTGGTTTCACCATCAAATATAGTGCTATCAACATTTTCAACAATATTAACTCTCCATGTTATGCTATTGTCAAGCAAGCTATCACTGACAATTACTTTTGCAATAATTACACCAATATTATTGAATAAATAATTAAATGAATTGCTGTCAGAACTTTGCAACTCATTATTAACATACCACTTATAAGATAAAATGTCATTTTCAGTGTCATTGGCTTCAATACTAAAAAATAATTCAGAATTTTGTTTTATTCTTAAATCAGGATTAAGCGGGATATAAGAAGAAATTTTTGGCGCATCATTCACTTTGTTTACATTAATCAATATATTGAGGTTATTTTCTGAAATTCCATCGCTTGCAGTTAATAGGCAGTTATCTGTTCCAAACCAGTTTAATAAAGGCCTGATTTGTAATAAATTATTATTTATCACACAGTTAACATTGTCTCCATTTGTAACACTAAAACTCAAGATATCATTGTCTGGGTCAACAGCATTTAAATTAATTGTAGTTTCTTCATCTTCATTCATGTTAAATTGTTCACTCATTAAAAAATAAGGAACATGATTAATATTATTTACACTGATGTTAAATTCCTGTATACTTGATAAAGAATTGTCTCTGACAATCAATTTTAAATTTTTATTTCCTTGGCTGTTAAAATTAAATTCATAAGTAAATTCATTATTAGTATTGATTAGCTGGTTGTCTAAATGCCATTCATAGCTTAAACTGTCATTTTCAATGTCACTGACAATAGATCTGAATAGATAAGTTTCATTTTCATAAAAAGCAGTAGCTTCATTATTGTTTTTGTCAAGTATATCAATTGAAATTATTTGTGGTGCATCATTTTTGCTTAAAATATTTAAATTTACTGAATTTGACTGTGCTGTCCCGAAATTGTCAAAGGCATAAAAAGTAACAGCATCAGTACCGTAAAAATTCTGTGCCCCAGTCAGGCTTGCTAGCCCATTGGAATCTATTAAAACAGAAACAAAATTGCCCACAGTAAAACCAAAATTTAAACTATCCCCATCAGCATCCCTGAAATAATTATTTAAATCTAAATTATAAGTTGTGTCTTCATCAAAATTTATGTCTGGAATATTATTTATCAAAACAGGCGCATCATTCACATTATTTACAGTTAAAACAACTTCATTGCTTAATGTATTTATTACTCCGTCACTTGCACTAAATCTAAGATTTTCATTTCCAAAAAAATCGTTTTGTGGTGTTAATGTTAATAATCCATTTGTAATATCTGAATTTGTTCTTAAGTTCCCGCTTACATCAAAACTTAAACTATCCCCGTCAGCATCTCTGAAATAATTATTTAAATCTAAATTATAAGTTGTGTCTTCATCAAAATTTATGTCTGGAATATTATTTATCAAAACAGGCGCATCATTCACATTATTTACAGTTAAAACAACTTCATTGCTTAATGTATTTATTATGCCGTCACTAGCACTAAAAATAATAGTCTCGCTCCCAAAAAAGTCTTTTTCAGGATTTAAATTAATAATCCCGTTTAAATTATTGATATTTACCATTAAATTCCCGGCAAAATTAAAACTTAAACTATCCCCATCAGTGTCACTAAAATAATTATTCAGATTATAGGCATTATTTTTTATAGTATCCTCATTAAAAATTAAATTAGGAATATTATTTATCAAAACAGGCGCATCATTCATGCAATTTTGGTTTATATTGTCTGGAATTTCAGCAGCATTTGGATGTATTGAAGCATCATTGTCATTGCAGTCATTTCCCCCAGCAGAAATTGCATCATAACCATCTTTATCAGCATCTTTTAAGTCTCTTCCATCACAATCCTGGTCTATGCCATCATAAGGTATCTCAGCAGCATTTGGATGTATTGAAGCATCATTGTCATTGCAGTCATTTCCTCCAACTAAAGAATTAACATAAGAATCCTTGTCAGCATCATTTCCACCTAATGTAAATAATAAGCTTCTTTTGAATAATTCTCTTGCATCATTTGTCCAGAAATTAGTTTCTGTAATGCCAAAAAAAGTAATTCTTCCAAGACTTATTTTATTATTTAATAATCGTGTTCCAGGCAAATTAACTGCAATTACAGAATCAAGGTCATTGACATTTGAAGACACAATATATCTTGAAATTGGGTCAGCCCTGCTTAATGAATACAAAGGTAATGCAAGGCCGTTTCCAGAACAGCAGGAAGAATATACTTGCAAAAATTGATTTAATCCATTTGTAATATATTTGTTTGCATCAATATTTTTAATGCTTAATGGCTGTGAAGAAGCCACGCTATTTGGATTATTTCTTGATAAGCCCCAGTCATCTGTATGAAAACTATTCATGATTAAGGAACTAAACTTGTCAACAGGTATGTCATTCTGATTATTAAAGATGTCATTTCCGATTAAAATCATTTTATAATTGGAAAAATCTGTAGTTCCGGGATTGTTGATAATATCAAAACTTAAACTTAAACTGTTTAAAATGTCAATAAAATTCTGATTTCCATTATTTTTTGCAACATATGCAACATCTTTGGCATTTGCTATGCTTATTAATAAAACAAATACAAAAATTAAACATAAAACTGATTTTTTCATATTTTTTGCATTAAAATAATAAACCCAGCTACAACAACTATGGCAACCAAAACTAAAAATACAATAAAGCCTAAGCTAAAATCATTATTTTTTATAGAATCAACTACTGTGCTTCCTGTTATTATGCTGTCAGAAGCAGTTTTGTTGTCAGTGTTATCATCTTTATTATCTGCTAAATTATTTCCACCATCACCATTAATTGCTTTTATAGTCCATGTAGATTGTAAAGCAACACCAGCCCCTTTGCCTTCAGGTGGTTTAAAAAATACAATTATATTTCCATTATAAATTCCTTCTTTTGGTATAGTTACTTTAAATCTTGCATTTTTTTCTTCATTTTCTTTTAAAACAAAATCATTGTCAAGTATTTCTATAATGTCTTCAAGATCTCCGTCAGATTCTAGTTTTATAGTCACGCTTACATTGTTTACATTTCTTACCAAAACAGTCCTTTCAAGAATATCTGTTTTTTCCAAATCAACAGTAACTATTGCCTTTGCATTTCCAATAGTGCCGACTAATCCATTGACTAAAGGAACTAAAAACATTAAGAAAATTACTATTAAACTGTAAATTTTTCTATTCAATTTTTCTGCCCCCAAATTTATCACTCCAGAATGCCACAAGAATTAAAATTTTATATATAAGTATTATTATACTTAAATAATGCTTGTTAGAAAATATATTTCTAAGTCAAAATTATAAAAAATTCATCTGACTATATGCCTAAAGAATCAACAACATATTTGTTTGCCTGTTCATATTCTGTCTGGCTTAAGCAGTATCTGTTTCTTAAATTTAAAAGAATATCCCTTACTTCAGCATATCTTCTGCGTCTATTAGTTAATCTAATTTGATCATCTTGGTTTAATTCGCCATCATAATTGCCTATTTTCTTCATTGGTAAATCTAAGCCAGAATTTATAATAGCCTTTTTTAAAATAGGATTAATCTCCTTTAATTTTTCCCTAAGTACATCTTTTTCTAAAACCATAAAATAAATAAGAAATAACTCTTTATAAATATTTCGCTTAGTACTACTTATAAATAACAAAATCTAACTAAATAAATTGCTTATTTTCTTTCCGCTTATTATGATAGTATCACCAGATTTAATATTATATGAACTCAATCTTATATTATTCAAAATAGTATAGCACATGTTCAATGGTTTTTCATTATTAAATATAGTAATTTCTTTAGAAGACATAATTTCTGGGCTGTTAAGGCATTTGCTGTCAGTCACCTTGCTGCTTACTATTATTTTATGCCTTCCTGTTTTATTTGGAACATATTCAAAATTAAAACTCTTATTTCCGCCAAAATTCAATATAGTATTGTTTATTTTTTCATAAATCAGGTTGTTATTTTCATCAAAAATTCTTAATCTGACTTGCTGCCTTGCCTGGTAACTGCTTATTGCTTCAGAAGGTATTGCTTCTAATGGTCCTGCATTACTTATTCCAGAATTTGTTTCAGCAGAAATCCCTGATGTCACTTGTATTGCCAATGGTAAATATGGTTTAGCTTCATTATCAACACTTAAATTAGTTACAAAGCTGTTGCAGACTTCTTTCTTGGTTAAATAAATATTAAATGATCCTTGAGAATCTCTGGAGTCTGTTCCAAACCAGTTTGGGTTTTGTTCCCATGCTATGTATCCGTCTTTGTAATAATAAACACCATATCCAAATTTGCTCATTAATTCTGTTGGAAAAACTAATTGTATGAATGTATTGTTTCTTGAATTTAAAACACCTGGATTAAATATATGTTCTCCTAAAGTCTTGCATCTTTCATCTAAGCAGCTATATCCAACAACATTTACATTGTCAACAGGAATATTTGTTCTTATTAAAGTCCCATTAAATGATATCCTCCCCTCATAAAGATTATAATTAATATATCTGGCTCCATTTACATTAATAATTAATATACATAAAATTATAATTAAGACAGTTAATTTTCGCATCTG
Organism: Candidatus Woesearchaeota archaeon; assembly: GCA_964513145.1. Lineage (GTDB taxonomy): Archaea > Nanobdellota > Nanobdellia > SCGC-AAA011-G17 > JACPIM01 > JAGWAC01. Next base: position 78,391 of record CAZELK010000004.1, on the reverse strand, counting down.
TCATCACCAGTGCCTGTAACAAAAATTGTAAACCTTGTTTTTGTCACATCATTATTTAACGAACACATGACATTGTTTGCAGTTCCAACAAGAACTAAATCATAATATCCAGTTTCTAAATTCCTACAAGTCATATAATTTATTGAAAAATTTTCATATTTGTCAAATTCTTTGTTTGCTTTAAGAATGTATTCAGTTTCTTTAATTAATTTATTATCATAATTTCTATACAAAAGAACATTTATTTTAGTTCCCAAAGTAGTTGCATTTTCCTGAGGTGGAATTATAACTAAATCTTTTCCATCACAATTTTCATCAACACCATTATTTGGTATCTCAGCAGCATTTGGATTTATTGAAGCATCATTGTCATTGCAGTCATTTCCCCCAGCAGAAATTGCATCATACCCGTCATTATCTGCATCAGTTAAATCTTTTCCATCACAATTCTGGTCTATGCCATCGTAAGGTATCTCAGCAGCATTTGGATGTATTGAAGCATCATTGTCATTGCAGTCAACATCAGCACTTGATCCATCATTGTCATTATCAGTCTCGCTTAAGGGATTTTCTAATAATAAAACAACAGTTCTTTTGAATAATTTTTTGGCATCATTTGTCCAGTAATTTGTTTCTGTAACTCCAAAATAAGCTATTTTGTTTTGTGAAATTAAACCATTGCTTAATTGTTTTCCCTTTCTTAAAAACCCGATAACAACATCATTTTTGTTTGTTAAAGTTGATGCATAAGGCTTCATGTTTTCATTTTTGTTTAATGCTGCCAGATAATAAATAGGTATTCCAATATTGTTGCCATAACAGCACCTGTTATAAATAGTAAAGCTCATGTTAGAATTTTGAATTTGTAAAGGTGCATTGCTTACTAGTTGTGCAATGTCATCATTGCTCAAACCCCATACATTAAGGTGATAGCTGTTTACAATTAATGACCTATACTTGTTTATTTCAAGATTTTCAGGATGTTCAAATCTCTGATTTCCAGCAAAAATAAATTTATACTTGCTTAAATTGACATTTCCCAAATTATTAAAACTAATCAAGTCTGTAGTTAAATTTAATTCATTGAAAGCATCTATAAAATTATAATCAGGATTTCTGGGATTTTTAAGAACATAACCAATATCACCTATTGCACTGACTGCAAAAATGTTTAAAATCAATACTAAAAATAATATTTTTCCCCTCATTTTTAATTAAGGGGGAATTTTCGTATTTAAGCATTATGACAGTATAACCTAGTTTTGTAAATTAATATTATGCAATTATTATTTCAAGAGATTTTGTTTATAATTATTTAAAGGGGCTGCAGTTTTTAATTCCTGAGAAATCCCCATAGCTTTGCTGGTTGGGTAAAATACAGGATAATATTTACAGTTTTTCTTGTTTATTCAGTAAATTATGAATTTAGATTAATTCGTGGCAAGAAACCTCACTCCTAGTCTGAGTAGTTTAAAGAAATATGGAAAATAATGGAAAAATAAATTGACTAATATGGATCTAACATCTTAGAATAAGGATTTTCTAAGGTAAATTCACACCCCATATTGATTAAATCTTCTTTAGAGTATCCCTTTGTTGTGTCATTTATATAAGCACCATTCATATTTTTAGGCAAATTAATTGCCAAACTTAAATCAACACCGAATAATTGTGATTTTCTTAAATCAGCTTTTGTAAAATCAGTATTTTTAAATTTAGATTTTGTAAAATTGGATTCTTCTAAACTTGCTCCGGTAAAATCAGTATTATGAAGAATAGATTCCTCAAAACACGCACGAGCAAGATTAGACTTAATGAATTTGGCATCACTTAAATTTGAATCACTAAAAAAAGTCATATGAAGATTTAAACCGCTAAAATCAGTTCCAAAAAGATTGGTTTTTTCAAATCTATCAATTACTACTCCTTTTAGATTTCTAAAATCTACCTTTGATAAATCGCACGATAAAAAAACTACAGACTTTTTAAAAAAACAATTTGTGAAAGATACCCTAATTAAATTAGAAGAACTGAAAGTAGTTAGCTCTAAGAAACTGGCTCCATTAAAGTTAACACCTTGAAAATTTGAACTAGAAAGCCAAATATCATCTATATTCGCCCCCGCAAAATTACTTTCTTGAAGTTTTGTTTTATAAAAAGTTAGATTTACTAAGTGCGAATTACTAAAATCTGTATGAATTGCATAAGATTCAGAAAAGTCTATTGTACTTAAAAGACTTTTAGAAAAATCAGTTCCACTAAGATCAGATCTTGAAAAATTAGTTTTAAACAAATTCATATTTGAAAGATTTGCTTTTTTAATATTTAATTCAGACAGATTTAGAGTCTCTGAATCGCACTCCCAAAAAGATTTATCAGCCTTTGTAAAATCCATGCCTTCAAGAGAAGGATTAAAACCAATATCTCTAAGATTGTTCCAAAATATTCTCTTTACTTTAGAAGAACCTAAACAATAAATACTCTTTCCAGTTAAAAAATTATAAGCTTTTAAAGAATCTTTTCCAGGAGATCTCAAAAATTTCTCCTCTAATGATGTTCTATCAAAATAACTAGTAACTCTTTCTGACAGCTCTTTTATTAAACTCATAAAAAGAAAGACAAAAGAAACAAATATATACTTTTCTTTTTGCAAATAATGTTTAATATGGAAGGAAAAAGAAATTTAATTCAAAAGTTGGGGGACTATGCTGGAGTATCATCATTGTTATTTGGTGGATTAACTGCCTCATATCTTTATGGGTTAAAGGGGACAAGTGATGGTCAAAATGAAATTTTACCTTGGGTTTATCCTTTGGGGATTTTTGCTGGAATATATTTAGCATATGATTTTTTAACAACTTGCAGAAGACTTAATGAACCAGTTATGAAAAATTACCTTTTCATAGCTTTCAACCCAGAATATTTATATATTGGTTCAAAATCTTTCAAAGAGAAAAATGAGGAAGATATAAAAAAATTAATCAAGTTTTCGGAAAAAGAGAGAAAAAGATTCAGATTTCAAAGTTCTATTGACTTAGGATTAGGTTCACTTTACATTCAAAAAAGAGAATTTGAAACTGGAATTTCTTATTTTAAAAAGGGCTTTGAAAATATCTCTAATCAAGACTTTAGAATGAGTATTCTAGAAAAAATATCAGTATATTTATTCAAAAGGCAACACAAAAAATTACTCAATAAAAATCCAAACAATATAGACCACTATTTCTCACTAATTGATGCAGGTCTAAGAAGTGGTAATCTCGAAGAAAGCGTAAATTATTGGAAAAAACTTTGTAATCTGGATTTAGACAAAAGAATAGAATTTAATGTACTATTTGCACTATTTATAGAAGCTACAAAATCAACAAAGATTAATTTAAATAGCGAAGAGCAATGGAAATATACTTCAGAATTAGCTATAAAAAAAGGAAAGGATTTAAAAAAAATAACAGATTCTAGAAATGCAGTCTTAGAATTAGGTCCAACTGAGTTTCTAAAAAGTACATTTGTATTTAAGAAAAATATAACAAAAGATGATTTTAAAGCTATGGAAGATCTAAAAAGAGACTTTGAAATAAATAAAGAGTTATACAAGTTAACAGAGATTGACAAGGAAATAAAGGTAGCACGTCCGTTGGCTTTTTTCGAAGATATAAATGGTTATGCATTTGATGTTACACAAAGAAAACCACTAAAGAACCTTGAAGATGTATTCGAAAATGCATCTGATGAACAAAAAACCCAGATGCTGAAATCAGCCCTGGAAAACGAAAGACGAATACACAAAGCTTCTAAAGAAAAAATAAAATTTGAAGAAGGGACTCATATTGAAAATAATGGAATTTATTTTGGCAATGTAAAATTAAGTAATTATGATTATAGAGCACAGTTAAAAAGAAGGTTATTGGAAAGAGTAGGTGTAAATAATGAAGGCCAGGATCTGATTGAAACTATATTAGAAGAATTAATCTCCCCTATTAATAGAATAAACGACAAAAGATATAATACATTAATTCACGGAGATCTGGCTCTGCCGAATTTATTGGAAGATGGAACAGAAATTGATTTTGAAAAAGCAGCTTTTGGAAACCCAATTATAGATGTTACAACAACTTTAGAAGATCCAAAAAATAACAATGTAAACAGAGAGCTATTAAAAGATTATTATTTAAACAGTTATGTAAGCGAAGAAAAAGAATTATTAAATGAAAGTTACAATATTCACAGTCTATTTGTTTCTGCTTGCCAGGTTGGCAGTAAATTAAGTCAAAGTGAAAAGAGTAAAACAAACAATGAACTTGAAAAAGCCAGAAAGCACATTGAAAGGTCAATAGGTTTCCAAAACCAAGTATTGGAAAGATCAAGTCCTAAAGTAAAAGACAAGTTTGTAAAATATATAAGAAGTTCAGACAAGAAAGTTCTGCAGCAAGCATTGTAATTTATTCAGAAATAATATCATAAGATAAAAGTATGGAATTATTTATTTTAAATTTGCCAATATACTTATGAGTTAATTTTTCATTAAGAAAATCTCCAAAATTTAAGTTATTATAATGAGAGATTATCGCTCTGATCGGACCGCCATGCGTGATTATTAACAAAGTTTGATTATTGTGTTTTTTCTCTAAATTGGAAATAAAGTTTATAACTCTTTTTTGCATTATAAATAAATTCTCTCCATTTGGAAAAGTAAAGAAAATATTTTTTCTATATTCTGGGCATTCTTTCTCTACATCTTTTCTTTTTCTATTATTATAAATTCCATAATTAGTTTCACGCAGTTCTTCGCTGGTATTTATTTTTAATTTTAATCCTAAACTCTTCAAAATAATATTTGCTGTTTCCAGTGTCCTGCCTAAATCACTGCTATAAATTGCATCAAAAGAAATATTTTGTAAATTATTGGCTAAACTTAAGGCATTTATTTTTCCTTCTTTGGATAATTTGCTGTCTGCTTGCCCAGTAACAATGCCTTTAGAATTACTTTCTGTCTCGCCATGCCTGATTAAATAAAAATTGAACATTTTATTAAAGGGTTTTAATAGATATAAATATTTTTTCAAATTCTATAAATTATGTTACAAAGAGGTCTATACTCCAGCAACTAAAATATAAAGAAGTTTTATATTATAATATTAAATGTTTTGTTAAACATATTTGAATTACCCACCAAGTCGACAGCCTTGAATGTTATATTGTGGCTTCCGTTTGAAAAGGAATTTGTTTTGTTATAAGAAATGCAGTTTGTGCATAAAGGAATATTTTTTCCATTGTCTGTATAACTCAGTGATTTCAACTTTTCATTGGATTTAATGTCAAATCTTACGCTTTTTGTTTTATATGTACTGTTAAGATTTAAAATACTTAAAAAAGGGTTTGAAAAGTCAAATAAAATATTTTGTTTTTTTGAAGTGGCATTGTTTATTTTGTCTTTAATAACAAAATAATAAATTATTGTCTTTCCATCCAGACCAGTGTTACTTAAGCTTAAGTTGCATTTCATGTTAGTCCCATTTAAACAGTTATTCAGATTAACAGCATTAAAAGAAGAGCTTGTATTTAATTTGTAAAAAAAGCTGATATTTTGCAAAAATTTCTCAGTATATCTTATTTCAAAAAATGTTGAATTTGTAATGCTTTTATTTTTAAAATTTAAACTTAAAATAACTGGTTTTACATTGTCAACAAAGAAAGTAATATCCTGGCTTACATTATTGCTCGCATTGTCGCTTGCAATAAACTTGATTTTATGTTCCCCGTCTTTAAAGCTTAAAAAAGATTTAAAACTGTTGCAGACACTGCACAATAAAACAGTTTTATTGTCAAAATTGTCATAATAAAACAATTTTACTTTCTGGTTTATGCTTATGTTAATTAGAATTTTATTGGCATTATAGTTTAAATTTCCAGGAGAATCAACATTTAGCAGGCTGTTGTTGTTTGGATTGACTGTAAAAGTCCATGTTAAACTAGCATTATTTCCTGCAATATCCATCCCATTGACAGTAACATTATGGTTTCCATTGTTTAATATAAAATTTAAATTTATAGTGGCACTTAAATTATTTATTTTTGTGACAATGGCATTTGTTAATTCATAATCTAAAAACAATTTCACTGTGCTTAAATTTAAGCCTGAATTAGCTAAAAAAACATCATCTATGACAGCAGATATTTTCCCATTTACTCCTGTAAATGAATTGTTTGCTGGCTGTAAATTGCTTATAGCTGGCTTCTTTGTGTCAACAAACAAGGTAATATTTTGTATGTCTTCAGTTCTATTTGAAACATTATTTGTAAAATTTGTAAAATAAAACAGCTTCTGTATTCCGTTTATAGTGTTTGTCCTGTTAAAAGGAGCAACATAAGTTGTTAAAATTGAATTTCCAAATCTGAAAAAAGTTGTGCTTGAATTTAAGTCCCCAAGCAAAGTTATGATTGGTTCTACAGTATACCAACCATTTATGCCATTAGGCGTAGATGGAGAAATACTGAGATTTGTCTGATTATTTAATCTTGTTATAACTAAAAATCCCTCTCCAACATTATTTGCCTTATCAATAGCAGCATATTTCCATATTAAAATTTGGCCATTAGTTAAAAAACTTGAGTTTAATTGATGGCTGTAAACATTGCTTATATTGGTTATAGTGCTGTAATTTTTAAAAATTCCTTCCCAGTTTCCTGTAATAAAAGCCTGTTTAATTCCAAAATTATCATTTATTGTCCCATTTAAAATTAAATTGTCCGTGTTAAATGAAATAAAAGGGGTTTTAGTCTGACTTACAATTACTGGATTTGTATTGTCCATTATAACATTAAATGAATTATTTGTAACAAAAGTACTGTCTATTGGATCAAAAGCAGTCACGCTTAAATTAATGGGGTTTGTGCTTGAAGGGCTTAAAATAGTGTAATTTATAGTATAAGTCCCGTCATTATTGTTAATTACTTTTTGTGTTCCATTAGCCCCAGTTTCCATATTTAAGAAATTGACAAAAATAGTGTATCTGTTGCTGTTCATAGTGACTGTTAAATTAACAAGCCTGTCATTGACACCATAAACATTATCTTGATCATTTGAATTTATAGAAACAAAAAATGGAACTGCATTAACACTAATTATAGAAATTAAAAAAATTATTGTAAATATTAATATCAGCCTCATTTACATTTCCATATAAAATAAAACTATATAATGATTATTGGTTTACAATATTGAATACAAGATTTTTTTCATTAACATTGCCTGCAGGATCAACTGCCTTGATTATTAAGTTATGCGATCCAGAAACAAAATTAACATTTCTGTTATAAGAGTTGCAGTTTCTGCATAATGAAACAATTCTGTTGTTTCCATTTAAGTCTTTATAAGACAAGTCAACTTTTTCACTGACACTTGAGCTTAAAACTATTCTTCTTAAAAAAGTATTTGGCATATTTTCAGTCAAGCTTGAATCTAAAGTTAAAACTGGGCTTGTAGTATCAATTATAATTTTAAATTCTCTTGATTTTACTTTTTTCCCTGCAATATCTTCAACTTCAAAGTTATAATACAAGTCACCATTTTGTAAATTATTTACATTGAAAGTGCAGCTTTTCCTTAAGCCGCTTTCACAGTCATTCTTAGCTATGCTTGTAACTTGTGAATTTGTTCCTTCCCTGTATTTTAATGTAATTGTCTTGAGATTTTCTTCATTATAATAAATTACAAAATTTCCATTTCCGTATTTTCCGTTCCTTGGTTCTGTTTTTGATATTTGTGGTGCTTTTGAATCAACCATAAATAAAACCCTTTCTTCATCAGTATTTCCGCCAGCATCAGTTGCTTTTATTGTAATATCATTCTGCCCCTCATTAAAATTTAATTGCCTGTAAAATCCAGTGCAACCATTGCATAAAAATTTGTATCCTCTTTGTGGTTGTTTATTGTCTTTGTATTCAATTTTAGATCTTTCGCTGACACTGGCATTAAAATAAACTGTTCTTTTGCTGTAAATATTATTGTTTGCCGGAGAATTTGCTGTTAATACTGGTGGTGTTGCATCAGCTGAAGCTCCCTGGCTGCAGCTGCACATAGGCTGTGCATTTCCTCCAAAGCAACTGCTTATCGGATTCCTAGCTACACATAAAATACAGCATGTTTTTGTACAAACACCATTTGTACCCTGGCTAGGAGAAAATCTTCCAAAAAAATCCCCAAGACTAGTTTCACCAGACCTGGTGCATTCCCAATATTGATTTCTATAATAAGCATTAGTTGTAGAAGTATATACTAGTGACAATAAAAATATTAATGATATAATGAATATGATTTTTTTTCTCATTTTATTCTCCGCGTTTTTTCCGTGAACGCTTTTTTCAAAAGGGTTCAAAAATAAAAAAAATAAAAAAAGTTTTATACTGCTAGTCCCCAGAAGAATATGTTACCGTCTGTAAAGTCGCCAACACATGGGTTTGGTAAACTCAACTTTAATGTAACAGATACTTCAGCACCAGGTGCTAATACATTGCCTGCTTCTCTTAAGTCAGCATCTCCCAAGTAAGCGTCTCCGCCAATTAGTTCTTGAGATTCAGTTATTCTTGCTCCTTGTGGTATTGCATCATAACCTTCTAAATCTAATCCAGTGTTTACAAATCTTGAGCTTCTACCACCGCTTGTTGCTACATATCTGAAATTCTCTAAGTCTAATTCATTTGTTACTGGACATTTAGCTGCACTGCTTACAGGGTCATGGAAATCTGTACCAGAAATAAACATTTCTAGTAATACACCAGAACCTGCAGTTGCATCATTTCCAATTGCAAGTGTACTTGAATAAGAGTCTGTGCCAGGTCTTATTTCACCAAAGTCTAATGCTCCGTTTATGTCTAATGCAATAACTGGGTTAAAGAACCAGAATTCATTTTCTTCAAATGAGCTGCTTAATCCGCTTGTATCTGATATTTCTGCAGCTACCCAGAATTCTCCAGACATTGATCCAGGGCTTTCAACACTTAGAGTACAAGTATATGTTCTCATAGTTGCAGTATCAAAAGTTAAGTTTGTATTTACGTCTCTCACATTATAATTAGTGATGTCTGCTCCAACTACCTTTTGTATAAAATCCCTTAGACACAAAGCTTCAACTGTATTTCCAGTTCCTTGAGTTGTTCCCAAAGTTACAACAGGATCCATAACAGTTTCAATTCCATTTCTGTCAAATACCAAGACATTCCAGCTAACTTTTTCACCTTCAAAAGCATAGTTGTTTGTTCTTGTCGTATTAAATGGGACGGAAGGAGTAATACTACCATTTCCACTACTATTTCCCAAATTTGTTCCTGGGGCATTTCTTCCTGTTGGTACATCGTCATCAGTTACTATTCTTGACTCTGTTGCCATGTAGATTCTAGGTGTAAATGCCTCTGTAGTAAAGTCAATACCTATCCCAGTCCCTACATCAACTGCCATTACTGGAGTAATGCCGATTACTAGTAATAATGTCATCAAAGTTGCAATAATTTTTCCTCTCATATTTTACCTCCAAAATTTGTTTTTCTCTTATCAGCTTTAGACTGAAGTTTAGAGCGTGAATTTCTTGAATTAACTAAGTTAGACAAACAGAACTCATAACAGTAATATAAGTCATTCAGATTATTTCTTATATTTACCACCTCGTGTTGTTCTCATTTTTTAGTATCAGACAATTACATAGTCTATTATTTAAAGATTTTTTAGGTAAAAAGTATATTTCGTGTATCTGATTTTATAATAAGAATTTAAGAACATAGACATGAAATAAACAATATAATAAAATGAATGATTAAATAAATACATTAAGTCAGATACTTTATTTAATAAAATTTTAATCAAGATAATCAAATTTTAGAATAGTAACTTGTTCATTATCATTAAATTCTCTGCCATAAATATTTTTCAGATGTTCTTTCATGTCTTTCAGTGTAAGGCAATCACTGGAACAATTGACTAAGTCAGTATTGTTAACTTCTTGGATTGTTTTTACTTCTAAATTTGTAATAACTGCTCTTGTTTCATAGCCATTAAATTCCGGGGCAATATTGAGTAAATCATTCCCGTTTTTTTTCAGAATTCTGATTTTGACTATTTCTTCTTTATTGACCCATTTTGGATTTGGATATGTTCTGTTTCCAGGTCTGACAGCAGTTTTTAATTTTTTTTCTTTAATCTGCTCTAAATATTGCTCTCTAAACCATAATTCATATGGCTTGTCTCTTTGGTAATTAAAATTTTTGCAAATTTCAGCAAGATTCATTTAAATAAAACCCCTTTTAATATTTCTTCCAGTTCTTTTTCAGGAAATTTAAATCCCAATTTTTCATACCACGGAATGCCTTGATAAAGAACCATGTTTTTCCCAGGATGTATTTTATGTCCAGATGCAATTGCCATTTCCAATGTTTTCGGAAGTTCTTCTAATAAAACATCTGCAACAATAGCATCTTTTGGTAAATTTGATAAATTTTCTAAGGCAATTTTCATCTCTTCTAAATATTTTTCTTTGATTGGCTTTTTGTCTTTGTCTGTTGAAACTGGTCCAAATGCAGAATAATCTCTTAACAAGCCAGTTCCTTTTTGGGAAACATTAATTACAAGATAAGCTGTTTTTAATTCCTCTCCAATTTTTTCTTCTCCACCATATCTTGCATAATTTAATCCAACAATTTTATTTAATTTTGATGATGCTTCTTCTGCCCTTTCAACAGTCCTGTTTAAAATAACAATTTCTTTTGGTTCTAAATGTTTTAATTCATAAGCAATTGGTACTAATACAGCCCCGGATCCCAGAATTACAACTTTTTTTCCTTTAATGCTGTCATTCATTTTTATTAGGTCTTTCTCAAGTCCGATTCTAAATCCTGCCCCGTCTGTGTTATGTCCGATTAATTTCCCGTTTTTTTTCACAACCAGATTTACAGATTCTAAATGTCTCGCAGTTTCTGTTAGTTCATCCAAATAAGAAACAACTATTTCTTTAAATCCGCTTCCAGCCCCACCGCCAATATATTTTGGGTCAGATTTAAATGATTCATATACTGTTTTTATATCTATTGGGTTTGCAACTACAAATAAGCTAACAGAATCTTTTACTTTGTAATGTTCAAATACACTATTGTGCATCAAAGGCGTTTTGCCAGGGTAATCATGATCAATAGGAGTTAACACAACCCTTTCAACTAAATTTAATTTATTCAAATCTAAAAATTTAAGGTTTTCTTTGCTTCTTTCATGATATTCTTTTATTTCTGCAGGATTATTTTTTTTAACAAGTGCATCTCTGGCTGACTTCCCTTCACGTGTAAATAAAAAATCGTTTTTTTCAGGAAGCAAAGCTAAAGAAATGGTTCCATTTTCAAATAAATTTTTAATTGGTTCGCTATGCATGTTTAATCTTATCAACTGTCCAGATATTGGTTCTATGAATTCCATTTTAATATAAAAATTAATTTTTAAAAGTTTCTAAAATTAAATCCAGAGAGTTAGTATAATGCTCATAACCAATATAGCTGCTAAATAATGCGCCATATTAATTAAAAATAATTTTACAGGCTTTCCTTCCCATAAAATTCCGCCCAATAATACAGTTGCAATAAACCCTATCCATATCATAAATCCAATGACTAAGGCATCCAAAACTGTTATAGCTCCGGCATAATCAATAAAATTAGCAAGTATAAAACTCATAATTAAAGTACTTATAAAAGCAGCAAAATAATTCTTGCCTATTCCTTTATCTTTTCCCATGTCTTTTGGGTTAATTTTCATTAAATTCATCCATATATTGCCAAATAACAAAGGAGAATACCATAACATTCCAACAACCATAGAAGCTATTGTAGCTATTAAAACAGCTAAATAGTTTACATCAGTTGCAGGAATCATAATTTCATATTGTTTTTAGATTATTTAAGTATTTCTTTGCGCAAGTTTACATTGCTTAGTGTATTTGTAAAAAATGTAACATACCTATGAGTATTGCATAGCGTCCTTAAAACCGTAAGGTTTAAATATTATGTATGTTTATAGAATACATATGGTTATTAATAACATACAATTTACAAAGATTGAAATTCAAATAGCTAAATATCTGTTTAAGCATTACAATGATAGGTATAACGCCAGGCAATTGGCCAGAATATTAAATATTAATCATGCTCATGCTAATAAGTTATGCAAGGTTTTGGTAGACAAACAACTATTGACTAAAGAGGAAATTGGCAATTCTGTTATTTTTTCCTATAAATACAACAACAAATTAGCCATCAAGTTCATTGAATACTTGCTGAGTTTAGAATATAAAGAGTTTCCTAAATGGTTAAGTGTTTTGTTTCACGTTATGAAAAAATTTAAAGACTGCATTGAAATGGGGTTGGTTTTTGGCTCATCTATAAAATCAAAGGACTTCAATGACATAGATGTTTTGCTTATGTATAATTTTGAAAAAGTCAAAAATATAAAAAAAATAAAGGATGAAATAAGAAAATCCGAGTTAGTTGAAAAACCTATAAGATATGTGGATTTAGCTGAAAAGGATATTTTGTTAAATAAAGGAGACAAAATTTTTTATAATATGCTGTCTGAAAGCCTTGTATTCCATAATCCTGAAAAATATGTTGGGGTTGTTAAAAAATGTCGCAAATAGATGAGCATTTGAAATGGTGTCTGAAAGATCCAAAAAGACTGATAAAAACAAAGCCTGATTTGGATTTGGCACAAAAGCACATTAAGAAATCTGAATATAATTATGTGGTAGTGCAGGCTCTTGAAAAATTAAAAATTTATGGCTGGGCGTTTAATGTGGGCTTTTATGCTATTTATCATTGCTTTCTGGCAGTTATTTGTCAAATATGGTTATGAATCACGAAATCAGGCCTTTACTATAACTGTTCTTCTAATTCTGATAAATGAAAAGAAATTGGACTTGGATAAAGACTTGGTTATCCAGTTTGATACACTTGATGTTGAAAAAGATATTACAAATCCAACTATAAGAGAATGCAGAGAAATTTCTACTTATGGTGTTGAAACAAGTATAGACTTACAGCAGTTAAAGAAAATAAAAGAATTAATATTAAATGTTCAAAGAGAGACTATCAGATTATTGGGAGAATAAAAAAATAAAAAGTGTTCTATTTTTCACTTTCCTAAAATAATTCTGGATTTTCTAAATGTATTAAAGCATTTGTAATAGCTTGTTTTGTAAATTCTTTTCTTATTAATCTTCCATTTGTCAATAATCCTATTGCACCTTCATAAGCCCCGAGCCTGGTATTTTTTGTCAACCCGGTTTTGTGAAAAGCCTGTGCTGCATCTAACCCATTATTAAAAATAAGTTTTACAACCTCTTTCGGATATTCAAAAGCAGAAGACAAGCCAGTATGATAATTTTTCCCGTCAAATATAACGCAGCAGCAGACACCCATATATCCTGTTTTTGTATTCGGCACTTCCATTAACCCAACCTCAATTCCAAAACTATACTCGCAATTTTGAAAAGAATTTTTTGCCCTGTTCATTGCCCCTTGTATAGTTTCTTTTAGTGATTTTGGTTGTTCAGATATATTTGAAGAAACCTCAACACCAATAACTTCAGAATTTAAAAATAAATTATAATTTAATAAGATTTCTTTTACAGCATTTACTTTAACATCATTTTTAGATCCTACATTGACTCTCATTTTTAAAAAAATAGAAAAGATATTTAAATAAGTTTCCCTTAAAAAATATAATGAGTTTAACCTTAGATAAAGTAATTCATGAAGTTATTTCTGCAAGACATTCTAAAGAATATGTTTCTGGAAAACCAAATAACTATTATTTAAGCAATTCCATAGTAATAAGTCAGGTAAGAAAAAATGATAACTTCTATAATTTTGTTCATTATCAGGGTGATTTAGTTTACTTGGGGGAAACAAAAGACGAAATAAACTTTGAAAGAAAAAGATTTACATCAGGAAAATGGACAAATAAAATAGCAAAAAAGCATATTAAAAGATTTTCAAACTAATTTTGGCGGTTCCTTTAATAATTTCTCTAAAAGCGCAATTGCATTCATAAGATCATTGAAATTAGTTATGCCAATTGTGGAATGTAAATTTCTTACAGGTATGCTGAGAACAGTGCTTGGCACACCGCCTTTTGAAAACATAATGCTTGTTGCATCAGTAGTTCCCACATCTACAACTTCTAATTGTAAGGGGATTTTATATTTTTTTGCCAGTTTTCTTAAATGTTCATTTAATTCCCTGCTTGCAATTATTTCAGAATCTTTTACAGTGATAGTTGGCCCATTGCCCATTATAAGTTCAGATGTAGCTTCAGCATCCTCTGAATTTGTTGCATCAATTGCAATTCCAAAATCAGGGTTTATATTATAGACTGAAGTCTTTGCCCCGTATAATCCAACTTCCTCCTGTACAGTAAAAACAAAGTAACAATCAACATTTATTTTTTTTATTCTCTTTATTAACTGTATTAAAACATAGCATCCAACCCTGTTGTCTAATGCTTTTCCGGAAATTATGTCATCATTGCCTAAAAAAGAAGCCCTATGTTTTGTAACAATATAACTTCCAACTTCAACGCCTTTTTTAACTAATTCTTTTTTGTTCAGCCCAGTATCAATATAAACATCTTCTAATTTTGGTATTTTGTCTATTTCTAAAGATTCATGCAATTCAAAAAAAGTTATGACTCCATTGCAAGCAACTTTGTTGTCTTTTCTTAAGATGCTCACAGTATGCCCTACCAATGTAATAGTCTCAATTCCGCCCAGAACTGAAATTTTTAAATGCCCGTTATTTTCAATCTTGCTTACCATCAAGCCAATTTCATCCATGTGTGCAGTCAGCATTACTTTTTTGCCAGAACCTTTTTTTCTAGCAACCAAGTTGCCCATCTTGTCAACCTTCATTTCATCAACATAATCTTTGATTTCTCTAGAAATAATTTTTCTTACATTGCCCTCATTGCCACTGGGCCCCAATGTGCCAATAAGCTCATAGAGTAATTCTTTGCTCATTTTTCACCATTTTTTTCAATAAAATACAAAAGCCTTTTGATATAAAAATGTATTTATCGTAATTTTTACATGCTTAATTGAAATATCTTCAGAAAATTTAACCTGGTTATTATTAAGAATTTTAAATTATTTTCTTCATGATTAAAATTATTAAAAGACATCCGGCAAAACAATGGATAATATCATCTATAGAAATTAAAAATTCAAAAACAAAATATAAAGTTACAAGAAGGCTGCCTGAATTGGGAATAGCAGAAACAAAAATATTCTTTAACAAGAAAAAAGCTAAAAAGCAATTTAGGAAATGGCTAAAATAAGTCCATTAATTTTCTTGTTTAATAGTTCAATTAGTTCAGGTTGATTAAAATAATAAATATCAGATATATCCAAAGATAAAACTCTCTTTCTTAAATATTGTTTTGGAAATCTCTTGGATATTTCTTTTCTTTGTTCATCATCCATAACAAAAACAATATCGGCCCATTCAATTTCTTTTTCAGTGACAATATTGTTATATAATCCAGCAGATTTAGTTTCAAACTTGTCTTTAAATAAAATCTCAGCAGTTTTGCTTCTATTTTGATTTTGATTGCAGATAAACAAGACTTTCATGATTAAAGGATTATATTTATCAATATAAAACCTTTTATAATTACATATAAAATAGTATTTGATGACACCAAAGGTTATGGTTATATAATAGAATTAGAAAAAATGTCATATGAACAAAACAAAAAACAAGTAAATAATGATCTTCTAACGCATCATATAACATCAATTTCAAAACAAAATATAACCAATATTCGTAATATAGAAAGGAGAATGAAAAATGCAATCCAGTGAAATAAAAAAAATATTAAAAAAGTATAAGGATGTATTTGAAGCCCTTGAAAATTATGATAAAACAAGAGAACTGCCATTTCAAAGAAAAAGGATAGATATAACTTTGTCAGTTAGAACTATAAATAAATTAAAAGAATTAAAAGAAAAAACAGGAAAATCGATTTCAGAAATTATCGAAGAAAAAGTTAATTAATAAGAAAATATTAAGTTTAATATGTCAAAATCAAAAAAAGGTGGCATTGAAGAGTTATATAGGGAAATAGAAAGTGATATACTTTCTAGGGAAGATATTAATGACTTAATTGTAACAGTCAATTCAGCAAAAAAGTTTTCTAAAGAAGAAGCAGTCATTATATTAGGCAAAGTTGAACAGCAAAAAGGGCGAATTAGCAAGAGAATTTACAAAGACTTATTAAAAGAAATAAAAAATAAAAGTGAAAAAGAACAGGAATTTAAAGAACCAGGTCCAAGAGCAACAGAAAAAGATATGTATAATATTCAAAGAAAAATAAGTTCTTTTTTTAAATCTCCGTTTGCTAAAGAATTCCCTCAAGGAGAAAAAATTTCTTTTTATTTGGGCGGAAGCTTAGTTTCTGGTTTTTCTCAAAATAAAAACAGCCCATATTTTGGTCAGCCTAGTGATTATAACAGAGTCAGTGATGTTGATTTGGATATATTCATAAGTTCTAATTTATTTAATTCAATATTCATTGATAAAAGATTAGTAGAAAAACATCTGGGATTTAGAAGAACCTTGCCAATTGGTGAAGAAGAAAAAACAGCAATAATATACTCTGGTCCTTTTAAGCCATTAATAGAAGATCTTGGCAAGTTGATGATTGCCAGTCTCCAAAGAAAAGTAAATTTCACATTTTTTGAACATAGTCTTTTGGATTTAATAGAAATTCATAAAGAGCACCTGGTTAAAATAATCGATATAACCACATTTTAAAATTTGTTACTACTAAACCATAATATTTATAAATGAATTTTCTTGTATGTTTTGTATGATTGAAGACAAATTAAATATAGCAGTTTTGGGCGATTTACATGGTCATTTAGACTTAGCCTTGTCTGTATTAAAAAAATACGAAAAAGTAACTAATGCAAAACTAGATTCAATACTTCAGGTTGGAGACTTGGGTTATTTCCCTGATCTTTCAAAATTAGATGAAGCAACAGCTAAATTTGCTAAAAAAGACCCTGTTGAATTGGGATTTCAGGATTTTTTAAATGAAACTGATATAAGTAAAAGACATTTTGATAATAAAGAAACAAAAATTGATGCTGATCTTGTTTTTATTGCAGGAAATCACGAAGATCAGGAAAGTTTAAGAATATTAGAAAGTTCTGCAAGAAAAGTGCCAATACCAGTAGATTTTTTTGGAAAAATATTATATCTTCCGCCCGGAGAAGTTTATGAAATAAAAAAAGGAGATTTAAAATTAAGAGTTTCAGGTCTTGGCAGGATATCCGGGGGTGTAAAAGATTATAATTTTTCACATTCAGACTTAAGAAGAATAAATAATTTGGGAAATATAGATATTTTTTTAACACATGAACCAGACTCAGAAGAAATAAGAGAAGTTCTAAAAATATTAAAGCCAGAATATCATTTTTGTGGTCATATGCATGTTGGCAGTAAACTAGACCTAGTAAATGATACTGAATCTTATTCATTAGACCAGGTAGGATTTAGAAAAAGCCACAAATTAAATGACAAATGCATGGGAATTTTAACTGTTGAAAAGAACAAAAAACAATTCAGATTTCTGGAAGGATCTTGGTTAAAAGATTTCAAAAAAGGTTTTAGTTATCAAAATATTAATTAATTTTTTTAATAGAATTTTCAAATATATTTAAACCCAAGTTAGCTTCTTTCTTATTCAAAATTAAAGGCGGACAAAGTCTAATTACACTTTTTCCAGAACCAATTAATATTAGTCCATTGTCTTTGCATTTGTACAATAGTTTATCCCTGAAGTCGACATTATACCATTTATTTTTTTTATTGTCAACAAATTCAGCCCCTATCATTAAACCAATGCCACGAACATCACCAATAACTTCATGTTCTTTTTTTAATTTCTCTAATTTTTTTAAAATAAATTCCCCAACATTCAAGACATTATTCCATATCTTATGTCTTTTATAATAATTTAAAGTTGCAATTCCTGCACTGCAGCTTAATAAATTTCCGCCAAGTGTGTTTGCGTGACTCCCTTGAACCCAATCCATAATTTCATTGGAAGCTAAAGTAACACCCAAAGGCAGTCCACCACCAACAGCCTTGCTTAAACAAACTATGTCTGGTTTAATTTTAAAGTTCTCAATAGCTAGAAATTTTCCAGTTCTGTAGCAGCCTGATTGAACTTCATCAGCAACCAATAAAATGTTATATTTATCACAAATTTCTCTTACACCTTTTACAAATTCAACTGGCGGCACAATATATCCGCCCTCCCCCTGGATAGGTTCCAGAAAAATAGCTGCAACATCATTTTGTAATCCATTAATTGTTTTTTCAAGTTCATTCAGGCAATGATTTGCACATTCATCTTTATTTCCATTAAATCTATAAGTGTCTGCATAAGGAACATGTTTTACAGGCAAAAAAGGTTCAAATCTTTCTTTATGAACTTTTTTAGAATCTGTTAAAGATAAACTCCCGTAAGAATTACCACACCAAGCTGGGTAGCCATTTCTTCTTACGTAAATAACATGGTTCGGAACTTCGCAGCAATAAACTTTTCCACAATAATTTTCTTTTTTTATTGCTCCTTTTTTAGTCCACAATAGATGATGACTTCTTTTTCTTTCTCTTACTTCATAAAATATACATTCCGATTTTGAAAAAGTAGTTTTTCTTTTTCTACTATAAATTCTAGCATTTGAACCAATTTTTAAAAATATTTCTTGCACATCGTCAGCCAATTTTTTTGAACAAGTAAAATATATGTTTCTATTTGATTTATCTATTGTACCATCTCCATAACACATCCATTCTAATAATAATTTTAAGTAATCGGGGGGTAGATTTTTTATTTCTTCAGGAATAAACTTTGTATGAGAACCGCCAAATTGATTTAAATAAGACCATAATTGTTTGCCTTCTTGTATTATATATTCATAACAATTTCTTTTTTTCTCTCTTTTACTATATTTAAAATCCATTTCGTTTAATAAATTTTCAATTTTATTGCAAATTATTGAATCTTTTTGAGCTATCCCAGTATTATAGCATTCTTTTGTTATAGAAGAAGTCCACCCCTCAGCAAGCCAAATCCCAAAAAATTTCACCCATAAATTTAACAGTATTTCTCTTTCCCTAATTTCCTGAAAAGTAACATTTCCATTTCGAGAAGATCTCTCTATTTGAATAGCTGGAAGTATAAATTTTTGTTTTTCAATTCCCATCCAATTTCCTGATCTTGGTATCTTCATATGAGTGCGAACTTTATTTGCTTCAATTAGAGAAATATTTCCTTTGAATTCCACTAACATATTATGATTTGGAGTAACCAATAAATCAATAGATGAGCTTTTGAAATGAATCAATTCATCATCATAGTCATAAGAATATATGCCAACAAGATTTTGATATTCAATACTATTGTTGTTTAAATTTAAAGTTAGCACTTTATCTTCTTTAATTAAATTTTTAAAAAATTTCCAGCCACTTTCTGTTAAAACTTCTGTCTGTTCATCGTAACATCTTCCATGAAAAGAATTATTAAAACTAATGCACCACTTTCTTCTTGTATGCCATTTAGCTAGCTTCATTGCGCATTCAATGCTTTCAGTTCCTGAATTTGATAAAAAAGCTTTTTGTAAATTATTTGGTAAAAATTTTAAAAGAAGCTCGACAAATTCAACTGGTTTCTCGCAATAAAAATCACTAAACCCAATATGAACTCCATAATTTAATTGTTTTTTAATTGCATTAATTACTTCTTTATTTCCATAACCCAGGCTGTTTACAGCAACCCCTGCAGCAAAATCAAGATATTTTTTATTGTCAACATCATAAACAAAAACACCCTTTCCTTTTTGAAAAGCAAATTCATATTCTCTTGTCAAAGATGGGCTTATTACTTTAGTGTCCCTTTCAATTAATTTTTTTGTTTTAACGCCTATTTTTTTAATCATAATAATCAATTTTGTATTTTATTTGTACGCTCTTGGGTCTTTTCTTTTTATTTCAACAATATTATCAAAAGCAGAATCTGAACTGATTATAACATTTTCCTTGAAGATTATTGCTGTTGCAATATGAATTGAATCAAAAATACCAAGACTGTATTGTTTTCTTAATTCTATTGCTTTTTTCAATATTTTAATGTCTAAGTTTATTATTTTGAGATTTTTTATTTCTTTTACTTTATCTAAAACTCTATTATAAAAATCATCCTGAAAATCTCTTTTAGCTGCAATTTCTAATTCAGTTATGCTTATTATAGAAGTTTGTAAATTTTTTAAAGAAATAATCTTGTCAGCATAAAGTTTAAGCCAGTCAGTTGGTTTTATATGGGCATAAATAACATCTGCATCAATGTACATTCTTAATCCTCTTAAATTTTTGTGTTATTTCTTCAAAAGCATATTCTTCTGCTCTTTTAGATAAAGGAAGTTCCATTTTTTCAAGCATAACAACTAATCTGGCTCCAAATTTTAAAGCATCTGATCTGGAAACAAATACCCCTAATCTGATTAATTCATCTATTTCTTCTTTCAATCTTGATGGTAATTTTACCCCTATTGCATCTGTCATGGTATACAATTAGTATACACCTGGTATTTATATAATTTTGCTAGATTATTCTTTTTTCGTAAGGTCAATTCCCCTGTATTTTCCGCCTTTCTTATAAACCCTTACCCTTCTTTTTGCTTTTTTATCATTCTTGCTTTTTCTCTGGCTAAAATCTCCATAATCTGACATTTTTATTCCTCCCTAATATTCAAGATTCCTTGTAAACTAAATAAAATTCCAATTAACAAAAATATCAGTAAATAAACACCACCAACACTATAAATTAATAAAGGAATTATTTCTTGTAAAGATTGTTTATACTGACTAACTTCCTCTTTTTCAAAACCAGCATTGCTTGCAGCTGAACTAATAATATTATCCCCTTTTGATATAATATTTGAAGTTACAGAAAATACAAAATAAGAACCAATTATAACCCCAAATATTAAAATTACACCAATAATTAACTCAGCATATCCAAATATTTTTTGTAAACTCATTTCACTCTCACGCTATCTATTTGTGCTTTTTGTAATTTATTTGAATAATCAATATAAGCTGTTTTAATTTCTGAGAATTCTTCAATAGCAGTATACCCGCCTTCTCTTGTTCCATTGCCTGTACTTTTTACACCGCCAAAAGGCAAATGAACTTCGCTCCCTATAGTTGAACTATTTACATAAGTTAAGCCAGCATCTATTTTCTCAATTGCCTTAAATGCATTTTGTATATTCTCAGTATAAATACTGGAGCTTAAACCATAGTCAACACTGTTGCATATTTCTATTGCTTCATCAATATCTTTCACACTTATCAAGCATATAACAGGACCGAAGATTTCTTCTTTTGCTATCCGCATTTCTTTTTTCACATTTGTGAATATAGTGGGCTCATAAAAGAACCCACTACTTGATATTCTTTTCCCACCACAAATAAGTTGAGCTCCCTCTTTTTTCCCAGAGCTAACATAAAAATCTACTTTGTGGATTGCTCTTTCAGCAATTAAAGGACCGACATCAGTATTTTCTTTTAATCCATCGCCTATTTTCAGTTTTTTAGTTTTCTTTAATAATTTCTCTTCAAATTCTTTTTTAATATCATTATGAAGAATTATTCTTGACGCAGCTGTACATCTTTGCCCTGTAGTTCCAAACCCACCCCATATCACGCCTTCTAAAGCAAGATCTAAATTAGCATCATCCATAATTATAATCGGATTTTTGCCACCCATCTCTAAACCAATTCTATTAACACCAGAATTTTTTAAAATAAACTCGCCGACTTCTCTGGATCCAGTAAATGAAATACAGTTAATATTCTTATTCTTTATAATTTCATTTCCAATTTCCTCGCCTTTTCCAGTAATTAAGTTTAAAACTCCCTCAGGCAAGCCAGCATCATCTAATATTTTTACTAATTCAAAAGCGCATAATGGCGTGTCAGAACTTGGTTTGAATATAACGCTGTTTCCGCAAATTAAACTTGCAGAAATTTTCCATGCAGGAATCGCAATTGGAAAATTCCATGGCGTTATCAAGGCAGTAATTCCTAAAGGTCTTCTTAATGTCATGCAAAATTTATCTCTTAATTCTGACGGCGTCGTTACCCCAAATAATCTTCTTCCCTCTCCACCCATATATTCAAAAATATCAATTGCCTCTTGCACATCACCTTCAGCTTCTGAAATTACTTTTCCCATTTCCATTGTAACTAATCTGCTTAGTCTTTTTTTATTTTCTTTTAGCAATTTGGCAACATTAAATAGAATTTCCCCCCTTTTTGGTGCTGGAAAATTCCTCCAAAATTTAAAACCATTTAAAGCAGATTTAATAGCATTGTCCAAATCTTTTTTATTGCTTTCTTGAAAATAACCCAAAATTTTTCCATTGCTCGGATTTATGCTTGCAAATGTTTTTCCTGATTCTGAATTAATGAACTTGCCGCCTATAAAGTTTTTATAAACTTCCAAAAAATTAATCACCTCTTATTAAAGTAATTAAGTAATTTTTATTTTAAATAGTTTGTGATTTAATTTTCAGAAGAATTACGAACTTTTAATTGCATTATTGAAACATTTTCAAGATATTCAAATAAAATTTTGAATGATTGAATTTATTAAAAAGATATAATCAGTTTATAATAAAATTAACCCTGGAATTCTTTCAAAATGTTTTTTATTATTTGTTTTTAAACTATAACAATTTTCTTGAGCTATGCAACCTATTAACAAATCTCTAAATTAAATTTGATTTCCAGATTTTATTCTCATTCACATTTCTAAAATTAGAGTTTAATAATTTTTATTATGTAGACACCTGTCTTAATTGTGTTAAGACAAATGACTTAAAATGAAAATCGAAAAACATCAGGAGATAATAAATGAAGTTTTAGAAGAAATCAATTCGGCTTTAAATGATAAAAGAGGTTTATTGCCCCATCAGAGAAGACTAGCATTTTATTTATCTTTGGGTGCTGTAAATATTTTAGAACAACATTTTCATAATTTAAATATAATCAAGGAATGATCAAAAATTAATCATAGATGGTTTAAGAAAAAAGATGACAAATTAAAAGATTATATTCAAAGACAAATTGTATCTCCGCTTGATTCTATAGGAAATATTGAAGAGATAATAAGTTTAGTTAAAGAAATTGTAAATAAAAGAGACGATATTGCTTATGGTCCGCCAGTAAAAGAAGAAATATTGCAAAATAAAATAAATTTATTCTTTAAATTAAGGAAGGTTGTAAAATGTTAATTGGTTACGCTACCTTTTAATAATTTAAGCAATATCGCCTTTTCTGAAAATAATCTGTTTTTTGCCTGCTTAAACACAATGCTTTGTTTTCCATCAATTACGTCTTTAGTTACTTCATCTCCTCTCAATGCAGGCAAGCAATGCATAAATACTGCATTTTTATCAGCATGTTTCATAATATTTTTATTTACCTGAAAATCTTTCAGAAATTTTACTCTTCTTGGTTTTTCTTCTTTAGGAATTTTATATGACATCCATGAATCAGTGTAAATTATTTTAGAATCTTTCACACATTCATTTGCATCATGAAAAATCTTGAATTCGCATTTGTTTATTTTGCTTAATCTTTTTCCGTCTTTTATTACAGATTGTAGAGGCATAAACTCTTTTTCAGAAGGGCACCCAATAGAAATATCAATGCCTAATTTTGTGCATCCATAAATTAGCGAATGTGTAACATTATTGTTGCTGTCTCCCAAATAAGTTAATTTTAGATTTTTAAAACTCTTTTTAATTTCAAAAATAGTCATTAAATCTCCCAAAATTTGGCAGGGATGTTCAAATGACGTCATTGCATTAATAATTGGTATGCTGGAATTTTTAGAAAATTTTACTAAATCATCATGGTCATTTATTCTTAAGGCTGCAACATCACAATATTGGCTTATAACCTTGGCAACATCTTCCAGGCTTTCTTTCCCGATTTTCCATGGTGAGTTTTCAGTATGATAGTCTATTGCTTCACCACCCATTTGAAATATGGCTGTCTCAAAGGAAATCTCTGTCCTTAAAGAAGGCTGTTCAAAAAATAATAACAATGTTTTTTCAAATAAACTTTTAGAATATTTTTTAGGGTTATCTTTGATTTTTATGCCTAATTTAATAAATTCTAATATTTCTTTTTTGCTTAAATCCTTAATACTTAATAAATGTTTTATAATTTCACCCCTGGGAATACTATAACGATATCAAATATAAATTTAATTATTTTAAAATTCTTAAAATATCTCTATGTATCTCATCTACACTTCTTTCTCCATTTATTTCCACAATGAGATCTTTTTTATATTCTTTTAAAATAGGAAGAGTAATTCTTTTAAAAGTCTCTAATCTTTTTTTAACAATATCAGCATTTTTATCATCTTCCCTGTTTTCTTCTCCAGATCTTTTTTTTGTTGTTCTTTCTATAGCAACTTCATCTTTAATGACAAAATAAATAATTTTTTTAATGTCAACAACCTTTCTTAAATGATGTACCTGTTCTTTTGTTCTTGGAATCCCATCTAAAATTAATATTTCCTTTTCAGGGTTAAATCTTTTATCATTGACATACTTATCTAATGTTTCTTCAAATAATTTCAATGCTAAATCATCAGGCACAAAATTTCCATGATCAATTAAATCAATAATAACTTTTCCAGTTTTAGTTTTTTTATCTAAATTCCTAAACATATTTCCTGTAGAAAAATGAAAATACCCCCCCTTTTTCATAAGAAGTTCTGCTTGCGTCCCCTTGCCAGTTCCAGGAGCCCCAAATAAAATTATGGCTTTATACATAAACAAAAAGTATTTTAACCAATTATTTAATACTTTTCCTATGGTAAAAACCAAAGTCGCAAAAGTTTCAGAATTAACAAACAATCGTAAATTAGTTAAGGTTAATGACAAAGAAATAGTTTTGTTTAAAATCAATGATCAATTTTTTGCAATAGATAATGATTGTTTGCATGTTGGTGGTCCATTGGCAGAAGGGGATTTGGAAGGAAATAATATTACTTGTCCATTGCATGGCTGGCAATATGATGTAAAAACAGGCCAAAACATAATGCCTGGAATGGGTAAATTAAATTCTTATAAAGTCGAAGTAAAAAACGAAGAAATTTTTATAGAACTATAATCTCCATAAAATTTATTCAGCAAAAAAACTTTTAAATTCTTCAACAAATTTTTTCAGTTCTTTTTCTTCAAGATTTTTCTTTGTTTTTGGATCACGATGAAACAAATGAAATTCGGGAATTTTATCATTTGTATATCTTGGCAATATGTGAAAATGAAAATGTTCAATACTTTGTCCAGCAATTTTTTCCTCGTTAAATCCATAATTAAATCCTTTAGCCTTTAATGCAGAATTTAATTTTTCAGAAACAAATTTAACAGTATTAAATAAACTGGATAATTCATTTTCAGAAAGCTCTCTTATATTTGTTACATGTCTTTTTGGTATTACTAAACATTGTCCCTTATTTGCCGGCCTAATATTGTAAATAACAAATTCTGTTAGAGTCTCAAATATTTTTTGATTTTCTATGACTTTTTTATCACAAAAAGGACATGTCATGTCACTTTTTCAATTTCTTAATAGTTTATAATCTTTACTTCCGAAAATCTTCCGGTTTTTACACTTAGTTTCGTAAATCTTTTGGCTTATTTAAATATTAAACCGAAAACTTTTCAGGAAATACCAACTGGACACCGAAAATCTTCCGGATTTTATTACGACTTATATCAACAATATAATTCATTTAATTTCACTAGACAAAAAACTACTGGACATTTCAGATATCTGCCTAACACTTATATATTAAATTATATTTATGTATTTGATGGAAATAATTTTTGATAATATCGGCTGGAAATGTAAAGTTTCACAAAAAAGAGCAACATTTAGTATTTCTATAAACAAATTAGTCGCAATAGGGTCATGTCTGCAAAAAGGTAAGCTATTATTCAGTTATTTAGCTAAAGATGAGAATAATAGAACATGTTTTATAACTTATTTGGACGGTAAAGAAAAATCAGTGTAGTTGCACCCACAAAAACATACGTCATAAATATTTAAATAAGTTAGTTTTTAAAAATTAAAATGAAATTAGGTGAAGCATTGTCATTGTTGAAAAAAGAAAAAGCAAGATTATCTAGGTTAGTAAATTTAAGAAAAGAAAACTTCTACATTGAAACTAAGAAAAAACCACCATTCGATATAAGGGATTTAACTAAACAAATTAATGAAAAAACAGAAGAAATTAAGCAATTAAAATTAAAGATTCAAAAAACTAATTTAGGCATAAGACTTATTGATGGTGATATTACAGTAGCAGAAGCAATATTAAAAATAAGCGATCTAAGAGCAAGGATTTCAGATATGGGCAATTTATTTGAGAGAAAAAGAGATTACTTATTTAGAGAAAAAAATGATGTAGACAAACACCCATTAATTGAAGAGAAAAAAATAGAAGAAGAAATCGAGAAATTACAAGTAGAAAAAACAAATTTAGATAATAAAATACAAATAACTAATTGGACTGCGGAATTATTAATTTAGCTGCCAAATTTTTGCTTATCTATCAAATAGATAAGTTGCCGATAGTTCGAGATAGTGCTTTGATTTATTTTGTTTTGAGTCTACATCCGAATAAAGTAAATCATTTTGTTCCCATGACAGGGCTGGTGGGCTAAAAGACCAAAGTTCAAAGCTTATCATAACCATAGTCAAGGCTCAAAATTCAAAGCTCAAATTACAAGTGCGTTTCACTATCGGCAATTACAATAAAATGAACGAAGTTGAAAGAATAAACAAATCAGTACTAATTGCAGATAGTATAAAATCTACTAGAAGATGGAGTTTAGCACAACAAGATAATCCAGTACTATGTTCTTATTGTAAATCGCCATTATTTTATCTTGAAATTGTCTGGGGAATAATTGAAGAAGAAAAAAGAGAATTCAAAGTTATGGGGAAAGAAAGAGAACCGCAATTCTGGATAAGAGAAGTTGGTTTGAATTTGTATTGTGCTGAATGCGGTCATTTTAATGATGATTATTTCAAATATTTTTATCCAGAAGACAGATTAGTTTGTTTATGGAATGATGAAGAACTAGATTTAGCTGATATTGAAGAAATAAAACACTGCCTAGAACAATTTAATAGAAAAGGCGACTTTACTCCAAATTATAATTCTGTTGAAGTGGTTTTTTTAAAAAAGAAATTACTGGAATATGAAAAGAGAAATTATCCAAAAAACAAGAAGAAATTAAAAATATAAAGGGTGGTTAGTGCAAACGAAATAAATAGTATTAAAGAATTATTAAATAGATTAAAGAAACTATATTTTTATGAAGATTTAATAAGCGGAGAATTTTACACAACCCATAGAACAAGATGCAAAAATTACTTCAAAGTTACAAATTTAAAAAATAAAGGTTTATCTTGTGCTCAAATAGCTAAAAAATTAAGATTAGATTACAATAAAGTTAGGAATAATTTAATATGTAAACCATATTTGATCTTATTAGCCGAATCTGTTCCCAATATTAAAATTAAAAAAAGAAATAAATTATTACCATTGCATTCCAAACAAGGTGGGCATACTTATAATTCTTATATTGAAGTTTCACTAAAAATTAATTCTTATAAAGAGATCACTTATGTAATTAACCAACTTGGCAAAAATAATTCGAATCATAAATTAAAAGAAAAAGCCCTTGCATACATATTGGGAATGATGGTTAGCGATAGTAGTAAACCCAAAGGATATAGATTTTCTAATCAATTTCTTCTAGCACTTACTAAAAAATATGATTGGAGTTTAAAAATAGGAAATTTTACATCCAAAAATTTTAATTATTTAGGTATAAAAGCTAAGAGAATAAAAGATTATAATAAAATAGAAAAGAGGAGACCATTTGGCTTATATAGGTGGATATCAGAAAAATCCCCATTCATAAAATTCTTAATAAAAACTTGTCTAGGATTAAAAGAAAATGAAGGGACAACATACAATAATGTTAGAATGAATTGGTTATTAGATTGTCCAACTAAATTTTTAATATCATTCCTGCAAGGAGTATGTGATGGTGATGGTTCAGCCCATAATTTTTGGAGAGTAGAAATTGCTTGTGATCCAAATAAAGAACTTTTTATAAAAATTCTTAAAAAACTAAAAATTCATTCTTATCCTGATGGTGATGCGGTTTCAGTCTCAAATGAGGAAAGTATTTTAAACGCCTTAAAAATAAATATTTTCTTAAAAGCAGAAGGTAGAAAAAGAAAACTAAAAAGATTAGCTAAAATGATCAAAAAAAGAGTTTTAATTAGAGATTTAAATCCTAAAATTAGAAATAAACTTATTATTCTTAGAAGAAAAGGTATGACTGGTGGAGAAATAAGTGATTATATGTTTGATAAACTCGGTATAGGTATCGCTCCTTATTCTTTGTACAAACTCCCTAAGAAATAGAATTATTTAAATTTATTTTTTATAATTTTTAATAATTTAGGTTTTCCAATTTCTTCAAAAAAATAATTAACTTTTACAATTGGTTTATTTATTTTAATGACTTTAGTTAAATCACAAGGAGTCCCAAAAATAACAGAATCACATTTAGAATTATTAATTGTTTTTTCTAAATCATCTAATTCATTTTTATCATATCCAGTACTCGGTAATACATTTTTTATATGTTTATATTTCTTAAAAATTTCCTTAAATGAACCAACAGCATAGGGTCTTGGATCGATTATTTTCCTGGCTTTAAATTTTTTAGCTGCAATATAGCCTGCTGCATATCCTAAATAGCCATGTGTAACTGTTGGTGAATCTTCAATAACTAAGACATTTTTATTCCTGATTAAATTAGGTTTATCCACAGAAATTATAGAATTTCCCTTTATAATTTGGGCTTTATTATTTATTTTTTTAATTTCACTAATTAATAAATAGATATCCTTATTTTTTACTAAATTAACTTTGTTAATAATTAAAATATCTGCTAATCTCACATTTGTTTCTCCAGGATAAGAAAATAAACCATCAATTCTTAAAGGGTCAACTACAGTTACATATAAGTCAGGTTTAAAAAAAGATATGTCATTATTTCCCCCCTCATAGACTATAAAATCAGATTCTTTTTCCGCTTTTTTTAAAATAAATTTATAATTAACTCCAGCATAAACAATATACCCATTATCTATATATGGTTGATATTCTTCTCTTTCTTCCAAAGTTGTCTCAAACTTATCTAAATCATTATAATTGCTAAATCTCTGAACAATCTGTTTTTCTAATTTCCTATTGTAGGTCATAGGATGACGAATTACAGTTGGGTTTTTATTTAGTTTTTTTAATATATTTAAAAAATAACGAGCGATGGTTCCTTTACCAGCCCCAGTTCTAGTAGCATTAATGCATATTAAGGGTTTCTGAGATTTTATCATTGTACTATTAGGTCCAAGAAGTTTAAAATCAGCTCCAGCAGCTAATACTATTGAAGCTTTATCAGATAATTCTTTAGCACTTAAATCAGAATACGAAAGAACACATTCATTTATATTATAATGTTTAATTAACCAAGATAATTCTTCTTCAGGATGTATGGGTATTTCTTTATCTTCTGTAATTATTTTTGGAATTTTATTATGTTTTAGAGTTGGGATTTGAGTATTAGTAAAAGCAACAACTTCATAGATTGGATTATCTTTGAAATACATAATATAGTTATGCAGATCCCTACCCATTGCACCAATTATAATAACTCTTTTTTTCAACAAATTGCACCTCTTAAAATAAAGTTGCTTAAGTTGTATTTAAAATTTTGCAATAGTTAGTCTTAAATACAGGTTTATAGCAAAAAATTGCATGAAACCAAGGCATATTGCAATAATACCTGACGGCAATAGAAGATTTGCTAAAGAAAACGGTTTTAAAAAAGAAGAAGGGCATGCAAAAGGTGCTGAAAAAGTATCTCAATTAATAACCTGGTTTAGAGATTTTGAAATCCCCGAATTGACTTTATATGGCTTCTCAGAACAAAATTTTTCAAAAAGATCAGAAGAAGAAAAATCTTATTTATTTGCTTTAATTGAAACTGAAGCCATTAAATTGATAAATAATTACGAAGAGCTAAGAGAAAAAAATACAAAAATAAACTACATTGGGCGTTTAAACAAGCTGCCTGTATCTTTGCAAGACAGAATGCATGAATTAATGTCATTAACAAAGTCTCATTCTAAATTAACAATAAACATCGCCCTAGCTTATGGTGGGATAGAAGAAATAACAGACGCATTCAAAGCAATGGCGCAAAAAGTTCTTACTGGAAAATTGTCATTGGATAAAATAACAGAAGAAGAAATTAAAAATAATTTATATTTAAATAGCGATGTTGATATAGTAATTAGAACAGGTAAAGAAAGAAGAGTATCTAATTTCTTGTTATGGCAAGCTAGTTATGCAGAAATATTTTTCTTGGGTAAATATTGGCCAGAATTTGAAAAATCCGACTTAGAATATGTACTTAAAGAATTTGAGAGAATAGATCGAAGATTTGGAAAATGATTAATTTATGATTGTTGTTCCCACTTTTCCAATTAAAGCTTTTTCTGCATTTTCAATATTACAAATTATTACTCGTCGTTTTTTAATTAAACTATTCTCTAAAAATTTTATAGATGCTTCAATTTTTGGTCCCATAGATCCTGGGGGAAATTGACCATTATCTAAATATTTTTTAGCTTCTTTAATATTTAATTTTGTTAAACCTTTTTGTTTTTTGGTTCCATAATTCAAGTAAACTTTGTCAACATCAGTTAATATCAGCAATAAATCAGCCTTAATTTTTTTGCCTAAACAAGCAGAGCTTAAATCTTTATCAACAACTGCTTCAACACCAGTTAATTTATTTTTCTCCAAAACAACAGGGATGCCGCCCCCACCACTAGCAACAACAATATAATGTTTTTCAACAAGTTTATTTATAATATTAGATTCAATTATTTTTATTGGCTTTGGGCTTGGTACAACCCTTCTAAATCCCCTGTTAGAATCTTTTTTAATAATGAATTTATTTTTCAACAAATTAGCTTGTTTTAAATTATAAAATTGACCGACAAATTTTGTAGGGTTTTTAAAAGCAGGATCTTTTTTAGAAACTAAAGTCTGCGTAACTAAAGTAGCAATATTTCTTTTAATTTTATTTTTAATTAATTCATTTCTTAATTGTTCTTGTATTAAATACCCAATAAAACCCTCTGTTTCAGCATTTAAAATATCTAAAGGCATTTGGGGAACATGTTTTGAAGCAATTTCATTTTGCAATAATAAGTTCCCTACCTCAGGACCGTTTCCATGCGTTATTACAATCTGATTTTTTTTAATTATTTTTACAACACTTTTACAGCTATCTTTAATATTTTTCAATAAATTTTCATAAGTTTCCTTTTCACCTTTTTTTATAATGGCATTTCCACCCAAAGCAATTACAATTTTCATATTTTATTCAAGAAATTCTCTATTCTGTCCAATCCTTCTTTAATAAGTTTTAAGTCTGTAGCATAGCTGAATCTTATATATCCCTCTCCATAAATTCCAAATTCAGTTCCAGGAACTACAGCAACCTTGGCTTTATTTAACAATTCTTTTGAAAAATTATAACTATTGTTGCTTAAATGCTTGATATTTGAAAATGCATAAAAAGCACCATAAGGTGTACTGGTTTTCAAACCTAACTCATTTAATCTATTTACAATATATTTTCTTCTTTTGTCATACTCCAGCCTCATTTTTTCTATATACTTGTTTGAGATTTGTAAAGCCTTAACACCTAATAACTGGGAAATATGTGGAGCACATAAAGTAATATAATGGCTGCTTTTAATCATGGCATCAATTAATTCTTTTGGTCCTTGTGCATACCCCAGTCTAAAGCCGCACATAGCATAACTTTTTGAAAAAGTCTGTATAGTCAAAGCATAGTCTTCCATTCCATTTAAGCTTGCTATAGAAACATGTTTTTTATCATAAACTAACTTTTCATAAGTTTCATCACTAAAAACATACAGATCATATTCCCTGACTATGTCAGCAATTTTTTCCAAAGTTTTTCTGCTTAAAACATTTCCAGTCGGGTTGGATGGCGAATTTAAAATTAAAACCTTGGATTTTTTTTTGTCAATAACTTCCCTTATCTTTTCTGGATCAATTTCAAATCCATCTTCTTCTAATAATCTTGTATAAGAAATGCTTCCATTCAATAACTCAACAGCAGGAACATAAGCCAAATATCCTGGGTTTGGAATAATAACCTGTTCTCCAGGATCAATGCTGCATAATAGGGAAACAAATAAAGCTTCCTGGCTTCCAGCAGTTACAATAATATTGTCTTCATTTGCATTTTTAATTTTATTTTCTTTTCTTAATTTATTTGCAATTAATTTTCTTAATTCTAAAACACCGGCAGGATTGGAATATGGACTTGATTTGTAAATGACTTTTTTAGCATAATCTAAAATTGGTTTTGGTGCTTTAAAATCCGGCTGTCCAGCACCCATGGAAATTATATTTTTGTTTTCACTTGCTATTTTTAATAAATCACCTATAACTGCATCAGGTAATTCTCTTTCTCTTTCAGAAATATGTTTCATTATTCACGCTCTTTTAAATTAAATATCTAAAAAGAGATTTATATAATTTTGTTTTATTTAGAATTTTATATTAATTTTTTGCTTAAGCTCTTCTTTAGTTTTTGCTTAAGCTTTTTTTAAAAGCTCATTTGGCTTTTCTCTTGGCCTTTTCTCGTCTCATGCGTTTTCTCTGCCATTTCCATCTCATCTGACCTTTTTTCTTCCATCTTCTAGAGCTTCTCTTCATTTATTCTAAAAAGCAAGAGTTTTATTTATAAGAGTTATGTTATTATTATATAGTAATTAATAAATAGTAAAATTTAAATAGAACTTATTAAATTTAATGGACATGAATGATCACTCAAAACAAGTACGTAAAAATTTAATTCAGCTTGTAGAGTTTGCTAATGTAGATATTTCTAAAGTTGATATGGATTCAGAAGTTCCAAAATGGCCTCATAAGTATTTAGAAGAATTTTGTGAAGCTTTACCTATGTTAGATGAAGAAAAAATAGTTTACATTCTAAAAGGAATTTTCGAAAAAAATCTAATAACAAAAATAATGAAATCTTATAATTTAAAAAAAGATACTTGTGACAAGTTTTCAGACTATAATAGAAGAATTTTTGAAAGGATGGATGAACTTGGAATAAATGTTGAGGCCTGGGTAAATTCAAAATTACATAAAAGAATTCATGTTAAAGACAATTCTGGTGTAGCACATGAAATAATAATAGGTCCAATTCATGATGCTATGGATGCTCGTGAACATTTATTGCTTGGAAACCCACATACAACTAAAGATTTTTGCACAGTAATTAGGAAATCAAATACTGATGGAAGAAGCCACCCTGATGTTCATTTGGATTATTTACTGGACTGTTCAGTAAGATCAATAAATGTCTTCTCAAAAACATTAAATGATTCAATAGGTTACGTTCCTTTAGTTGCTGCAGAAGATGAAAATGAAAGTCCTGTTTTGGGAATGTCATTTATGGTTTTTATGGAAAAGTTCAAAAATAATCCTGATTTAGTCAGCGGAGTTTTGGATTTTTTAAGCAAAGACCCGAATTACACTAAAAACCTTGGTTTTAAGTCAGCAGAACTTAGTTATTGCTGTGATTTTAGCAACATTAATAATTTCGTTCAAAAAAGTTTAAATGATGTTCTTAATCTGGTAAAAGCAAGATCAAGAGAATTGGAAAAAAAAGGAAAAGCAGATTTTAGTGATAATGAAAAAGAAATACATAAAGAATTGTTATTATATCAAATTCAAATTGAAGATTTTTTGAAAAACGAAGTTTATACGAAAAAAAGCATGAGAAATAAATTATTAAAAAAAATTGGCATGAGTGATCTCGGTGATTATGAAACTAATTGGCAAGGCACAACATATTTGGATCTCTGGGGAATTGACAAGCCTGTTTACGGTCCGACAATGGGCTCGGTTGAATGTATAAAAGGTTTCAATTATCGTAAAATACTGGATTTTTGTGAAGATTTAAAAAAATTAAAAAAATTAAATTATAATTAATCAGAAGATTTATTTATCATCATCAAAATCATATTCTTCTTCATCTTCATCAGGTCTTCCTAAGATCAGGTATTTTTATTTCATTTTTCCCTCCTAAAATCTAAAGTTATAAAACCAATTTAAAATATAAAGAAGAGTAGTACAAATGAAAACAACCAAAATAAAAAAGTACGTATGCTCCCGCCGAAGCTGTAACAAATGATAATCTGCTCCCACCGACCATATAACAATTTGTTAACTGCCCACTTTTATTTATATTTTTTGAAGAAATCTTCTCTTGTCATTCTTATTTCGTTCAAAATTTCTCTAAGTAAGCTTCTCTTAATGTCTTTCTTATTGTGCATTGGAACAACTGTTGTTCTTCCATCAGAATGTCTGTAAAATATATGGCTTCCTTTTTGTCTTATTGATTTAAAACCTTCTTTTTCCAAAAAGTGGCATAATTCCTTAGAAGATAGCAAGGGAAGTTTCATTATAATGTAATCTCTTGAACACCAACAAACTTTATCTGTTCTTCTGTAACTTTTACATTTTCTTCAGATTCTACCTCTAAACAAAGTTCAATAGCTTCTTTTATATTCTTCATAAGTTCATCTAGAGTATCGCCTTGACTAAGACAGCCATTTAATTCAGGAACTTTACCAACATAACCACCGTCTTCGTCTTGTTCAATTAATACATGAAATTTTCTTTCCATCTTTCTTATACTTTTTTTGATATTTATATGCTTTTTGGCTTAATTCCGGAGTTTTCTAATTTTAAAATAATCTCTGTAAAATCACAAATATATTATTGCTCCCACCGAGATTTGAACTCGGGTCTCGAGCGCGAGAGGCTCACGTCCTTAGTCATCTTTTGGCACTTTTTCAAAAGTTTTGACCGGGCTAGACTATGGGAGCGTATATATTAATAAAAACCTTTATATTCTTTAATAAATCTTTTCCTTGAATGAAAAAATTAATTGTTATAATTATAATCTTATTAGTCATTGGAGCATATTTTATAAAATCGTACAATGACTTGGATCTGAAAAAACCAGATGATTTGCAATCTTTTGCAAAAATATATTTTGGTTGGGTTTACAATTTAGGTTATAATATAAAGGATGTTTCAGGATATGTCGCAAAGAAAAACTGGTTACCAAAAAATAATTCAAGCAATAATAGTACCAATTAAATTCTTGTTTGCCTTAATAAAAGCAATATTAAGAACTTTATTTTTAGATTTATTTATAAATATGAAAAAAGAAGTCGTGTATATGTTTAATGAAGCAGAAAAGAAAAAAATTAAAGAAGAAATAGAAACTAAAAAGCTGGTAGATCTAATAAATGAAAGATTAAAGAGAATAGAAAGGCTTGTTTATAGCATGTTTCATGATCCTGAATTTATAAAAAGAGACAAAGGCAAGGCAGATCTAAAAGATTTAGGAAAAGAAATCAAATGAACTTTATAAAAAAAATCTTCGAAAATAAAATTGATGAATCAGTTCATAAAAATTTTAAAAGATTTAGTAAAGGAATTTATGAAAATAGGGCTGTAGTTGAAATAAATAATGGGAAAAAATCTGTAAAAATTAAAACAAGTTTTGAATTTGCTGAAGATTTTGCAAGATTTTTAGGAAATACAATTAAAGATAAAACAAAAATAACTGGTGGAATTATAACTGCAAAAGACATAAGGAAAGAATTGGATTTCGATGTAAATGTGAAGCAATTTGCTGGTATTAAAACATTTTTAATTGATCACGAAATTACAAAAGATAGTTTGTTTAATTTGTTCAATAAATTCCCAGATGCTATTTTCTTGTTAAGTTTTAGTACTGATTATGGAACTTTAAAAATCAAAGTTAAAACCCCAAAAACAGCAAAACCAGGAAGAAATAATGAAATTAAAGCAGATTTTTGTACATTTGCTGCAGATGATGTTAACTTTGTGAAAGAATTTGCTTTTGATTTTGATTCTAATTTTAAAAAAGCCTTAATTAAGCACATTTTTTTTATTAATGAGTTGGTTGTTGATGAAAAAGATAAAAATGATTCGGCTTTAGCAAGAATAAATGCTAAAAGAAAAGGAAAGATTGAGAGGATTATAGATATAGATGGCAAAATTATAAAAAAAGAAATTAATTTTTGTGCTTAAAAATCAAATTCCTTTACAAGTTGGAAAATCAGTTTTAAAATATTTTGCAGGATAAGCAAAATTAACAGCTAAATAAGGCGAGTTTCTTAATCCCAAATCATCACTCGCTAATAAACCTGATAAACCATTTTGTCTAAAATGATAGACTCTTATTTTTTTAGGCAGCTCTTCTTCTGACCAGCCGTATCTTTCTTCTACCAACCATCTTACAGCGTCTCTTGCTAATTTCTTTCCTTTTTCTCCTTTCCACTTTCTTGTTCCTTTAAATTGCCATTCTTTAAATTTTCCAGGATAGGCATTATCTATTGCAGCAAATATTGAACCTTTGAAACCTAGAGGTTTAGAAGTTAACATCCCCCAAAATCCATTTTCAACTAAAACTTCTTGATTAATTTTTTTAGGTAAGTCTTTAACTTTCCATCCCTTTTTTTCTTCAACAAAATATCTTAATTCTCTTGCAGCAGTTTCTTTATTTGTATCATTTTTCCAAGAAAAGGCTCTTGTAAAATTTCTTCTTTGAAATTTACCTGGATAAGCATTATTAACAATATCATATAACTTCATATTGAAAGCATGTTGTAATCCACTAATCCCATCTTCTCTTAAAGCTTGGTGAAATTTATTACGAGTTAATTCTTTAGGAATTTCTTCGGGATTTATACCAAGTTTTCTTTCAATTATATATCTTGTAACTTTAGCAGCACGATTTAATCCTCTTTTACCCTCCCATTTTTTCGCATATGCAAATTGTTCTTTTCTAAATCTATCTGGATAAGCAAAATCAAGTGCCTTATATGGAGATAAATGAAAAAGTGGTTGTTGAATTAAACCACCTAAATTATTGTCTCTAAAATCTTTAACTCTAATTCTTTGTGGAACTTCATCCAAAGAGTAATGTAAAACATCTTCAATTAACCATTTGATAGCTTCTTTCATAAGTTGTTTACCTTTCTTTCCACTCCAAATTCCTTTTACTCTACCAAGCTCCCATTCTTTTAACCAAGTATAGGAAGTTTTTAAAAAAAGAAAGGGTGAGGCTCCATAATATTTACTACAAACAGCATTTAATTTTGCTTTAGCCAAATGTTTTTGACAAACGTCTTTCAATTCTCTTTTGATTACATTTTCTATAGAAAATGGGATTATTACTTTTATTTTTTCATCTCTTGTTTCTACATCATCAAAGAAATAATAAGGCCAATGAACTATTTCGCTATCTAACAATTTTTTATAAGTATCTATAACTTTTTTTTGTTCTTCTTTTGGAAGAGAACTTGGTTTTGAAAAAGGGCGAACCCCAAAATATTTGTCTAATTTTACTAATGCATCTTCTATATAATCCTCTAAAGAATAATTATAATCTGTATTATTATCTTTATCTTTTCTATTTATTCTAACTTTAATGCCTAATCTATTTAATATTTTTACTTTTCTTTCAACAGTTCTAACATCTACATTTAATCTTTCAGCTATTTGTTTAAGACTGCCTTTTTCATTATCAATCACTATGCAAACATCATAAAGTTTAGCATCTTTATCATTTAAAACATTGTCTTCAAGCATTTATTGAAACTAAACTTGATATTTTAAAAATGTTTATATAAAAAATAATAGATGCCTGAGCCCAAATTCCATAAAAAGATATATAAATAAGTAATAACCTAATCTTATTAAAAGAGGTTGTAAATGGAAAGAGATAATCAGATATTAATAGGGGCTGTTTTGATTTTATTAATCTCTCTTGTTTCTTTTAATGTTAATTCAATTACTGGAAAAAATGTACTTGATCAAACAAACAAGGTTTACTTAGATGTATATGAAGTAAATCCAGATATAAAAATTATAGGAAACAATGTATGTGTTTTAAGTAAAGATGACAATTCTGGCATATGCAGATTTAGC
The DNA here is from genome assembly GCA_964513145.1 of Candidatus Woesearchaeota archaeon. Taxonomy (GTDB): domain Archaea; phylum Nanobdellota; class Nanobdellia; order SCGC-AAA011-G17; family JACPIM01; genus JAGWAC01. The sequence continues at coordinate 40,023 of CAZELK010000004.1, read as the reverse complement.
TTACATTTAGATGAAAGAAAAGCATATTATATAAGAAGCATCTCGCCAGATAATTGGTTAGTTAACTGGTTAAAAATTTCTTATTTCGAAGGCCCTGTTTTTAAAGAAGTTTTTTGTAAATCGAAAAATAAATGTGAATTTAAATTAAGTACATTAAGAGGGAGTCAGGAATACATGATAGAGACACAAGTGTCAAAAGTTTTAGCAGAAGATTTTTTCGGTGAAAAAACCTACACTATAGAAGCTGAATCAGAAAAAGTTCCCACAGTAGTAAATACTTTGTCCCCACTGTATGTTTATGCTATTTCAGCAAATGGTTGGGTAAAAGATATAAAAAGATGTCCAAATAATGGTCTTAATAATATGAAATGCAGCCTAACTTTAAGTCTTGATGAGTTCACAAAGTATGCGATTAGAAGTGATACCACTGGGAGTTGGGAAGTTAAAAGTTTAAAATTAATAAAAGATGGTAAAGTTTTAAAATCTGATTTTTGCGGTTCTGAGACTTGTCAATTTAATTTTGATACAAGAGATCAATAGAAAATATTATTAATGGGGTATTGAAGTTCTTAATTTATGATAAGCATAATTATAACATCATTTAAAGAGCCGTTAACTATAGGAAGAGCAATAGAGTCTTTTCTAAAACAAGATGTAAAAGAAAAATACGAAATTATAGTTAGTTCTCCAGATAAAGAGACTACAGATGTTGCAATGACTTATGTTAAAGAATATAAACAAGTTATGCATTTTCAGGATCCAGGTAAAGGCAAGATGCACGCCCTAAATTTGTTGTTTCAAGAAATAAAAAAATCAGATATATTAATATTGACTGATGGTGATGTTTTTGTTTCTGAAAATTCATTAAGTGAAATATCAAAAGCATTTGAAGATCCGAAAGTTGGCTGTGTAACTGGCAATCCAGTTTCATTGAATGAAAAAAATAATTTGCTTGGGTATTGGTCGCATTTATTATTATATGGAGCCCATATAGCTAGATTAAGAAGAGATAATTTAGGGAAATATTTTACATCAAGCGGCTATTTGTTTGCTTTCAGAAACAAGGTAATAAAAGAATTCAATAGAGATATACCTGAAGATGCCATAATACCATTTATTTTTATGACTGAAGGCTATAAATTAAAATATCTGCCTAAAGCAAGAGTTTTTGTAAAATACCCTGATAATTTTAAAGATTGGATAGCCCAGAAAAAAAGGGTTTCAAAAGCTTATTTAAACATGGATAAAATAGAGTATAAAGGGAAAAAAATACCTAAAATGAAATCATTTTTAAATGAAATAATAGAAGGAACATTTATAGCTTTAACATATCCTAGAAATTTAAAAGAATTTTATTACACATTTCTGTTGTTTCCAGCCCGTTTATATATGTGGCTTTATACTTATTATGAATCAAAAATAAAAAAACAACAGCATAAGGATGCATGGAAGATTATTGGTAGTACAAAATGAAAAAAATAAAATATGCATTATTTGGGGTTTTATCTGCTATATACATGGGTTTGCGTTTGCATAATGAGACAATATTCTCAGGCACTTTTAAAAATGAAGCCAAGTATGTCTATAGGGAATCTGTTCTTAATTATAATCCATTTAATGGATTCACAGAAAATCAATTAATTCTTTACAAGGGGAATACAATTTATACGTTCATTGATAAAAAAGATGAAAAAAGTATTGATTGGAAAGATAATATTAGCCCAGAAATTAATGACAAATTGGAAGAAGTAATTATCAAAGATAAAAATGGCAAAAGAAAATACAATCTTGAAGGTGGTATAAGCCAATTTGAAGAATTTAAATCAGATAATATTCTTAAGATATCAAATTTAATTTACAATAAAATAAGGTATGATATTAGAAAAAGAATAAGAGAAGTTAGAAATATAAAATGATTGAAATAAAAAAAAAGACAATTGAATTTTTTAAGGATTATTATAACATCATACTAATATTTATTCTTTTATTATCATTTATAATCCGCTTATATTTCCTATTTTCGACTATTGATCAGCCAGTATGGTGGGATGAAGCACAATATGCTGAAGAAGCCAGAAGATTAGGCCTTGATTTGGAAACAAATGATATATGGTATTACAGGAGAACTATTTTCTTGCCTGTTTTTTGGTCATTGTTATTTAGCATAGGTTTAGATGAAGCAGCATTAAGATTTACAGAAGTTTTATTTTCGGTTTTATTGGTATTTGCAACTTATTTGGCAGCAAAAGAATTATTTAATAAAAAAATAGCACTTGTAGCTGCCTTTGCAATGGCATTTTCAAAAATTATTTTGTTTGAAACAACCAGACTGTTAAATTCAGTTCCGGCCGCAGCATTAATGTTATTTGCTGTTTATTATTTTTACAAAGGTTATATAAAAGAAAATAATACTAAATATATTTACTTATTCGGCTTATTTGCTGGTTTGGCAATGTCAGTCAGGTTTGCTATATTCCTGGCAATTATATCATTTGTTTTTGTTTATTTAATTAAAGAGAAAGGAAAATTCTGGAAAAATAAGCACATGATTGGTGCCTTTTTATTGATATTATTAATATTGTCTCCGTTTTTTATTTTATATCAAAAAAATTATCCTGGCGGTGTTCAAGATTTCTTAAGGCATTATGGTGAAGTTGGTGTTCCTGCAAAAGACAAGCAGCCATATCTAGGCATATCTGGTTTGTATCAATATTTAATTGCAGTACCAGGAAATATTGGCTGGTTTTTGTTCATAACATTCATTATTGGATTATTTTTTTTACTGGATTTTGTTATTGCTCCTGATTTGCTGTTTAAAGAAACAAGCCTTCAAAAAAACTTGTTTTTGTTTATGTTTATGCTGCCGCCGTTTATTTATCATGGCATGAAGAGCTTATATATTGAAGAAAGATACTTAATCGGCATATTGCCGATAATTGCAATTATAGCTGCATATGGTTTGTTTAGAATTTATGAATATGCAAAAAATTACAATAAATATACTGCTTTAATAGTAATTGTAATCCTGCTGCTGGTTGGTTCTTTCTCACAAATTAAAAGTTCTAATGAATTGATAAACTCAAAAAAAGGTTCTTATATACAGGTTAAAGAAGCAGCAATATGGATGAAGGAAAACTCAAAGCCCGGAGAAGTAATAATTTCAAATTCAATACCACAAATGCAATATTATTCAGACAGGTCTACGTATTATGTTGAAACAAAAGAAGAAGTATTAAATTTAAAACCAAAGTTTTATGTTGTTTCAATGTATGAGCGTTCTGCTGACGCATTTTACAAATATCCAGATGAGAATAAAGACAGCTTGAAGGTATCAAGAGTTTATTTCCAAGACCAGCAGCAGCAAAATCCATCATTAATCATATATGAATTCATAGAAAAACAAAACTTTTAAAAATACTTTTTTTTTAACAAACTAATAATGGAAATAATATTTGAGAAATCCGGAGACTATAATTCTAAAATAGAAGATAACTTAAGCTATAAAATAATTTATAATCCACCAATTCTAGGCATTAAATCAAGTAAATCAAATAAAGGATTAAAAGACTTGGCTTCTTTGGCAGTTTCTTTGATAGAAAATAAAAATATTAAGCCTGAAGAATTAAATGTAATTTTCAAGTGTGACTTTCCAGGTTTTGACCTGAACTTTATTTATAAAATCTTTGAAGATTATGCTCAAAAAAATAAAGTCAGTTTATATCTGGATTTAGTTGGTTTTGTCAGCTTTATAAAATTAGGGATATAAATTTTTTAAATGCTTATCATATCTATTTAATTGATTTTTTAAAAATCCTAATTTCCCTTCATGTTTAATTTCTTTATCAACCATTAAACAATATAGACATTGAAAACATTTTTTGTCTTTTGGAGTTCTCAAGCTTATTGGACAAACTTCCTCACATTTTTCAGAATAACCATTTAAATGTAATTTAGTTATATTATCATCACTAAAATCATAAACATCCTGTCTTACTCCAATTATATTAAAAAAACTTGGTATGGGTCCGTTCCTGAATAAAGGATCAATAAATCTGTTATACCTTAATCTAACAAAGAAATTATTTAAGAATACTCTTGCAAACAAATTTTCCTTAGCTTTTTTCAAAGAAGCAACTTGTTTAATAGTTTTAGAATATTCCAAATCGTCTTTATTTATATGTCCTTTTTCTATAGCTAATTTTAAATAAGGAACATCACCAATATCAAAATCAAATAATTTTGTACATAATAAATCAGTTGTAAATGAATTCTTTCCAATTAAAATTAAATTTAATTTTTTAGGTATTCCTGCAGCAGGACCGTTTCCTTCCATAGCAATTAAACCGTCAACTATGTTTAAGTCTGGTTTCTTAATTAAATTCATTTTTACTATGTTCTCAACCAAGCTGTCATGAATATTTCTTTTGTCTAAAGCCTGATAGCATCCAACAAAATTCTTCAGGCAAATAGTCATTCCAACTTCAATATGAGTCTTAACTTTTGGCAAATTAATCAAAAAATCATTGTCTAAAATTATTTTTCCAATTTTAGCTTTTCCAGTAACAAGGTCAACGACCTCATAATCTGATTTGTTTAAATTTACTAAACTAACATTAAATAATTCAGCAATTTTGTCTATTCTTAATCTTTTAAAAACATCAATATTCATGTGGTCAATACCACAATTAGGGCCCTCAGCTATAGTTATATTTTTGTACTTTCTCTTTTGAAGTGCCTTTATTATACCAACAATAACCCTTAAATCAGTAGAATTCCCGATTAATGCATTCATGTCATTGTTAAAATTAGGTTTTAAAACTATTCTAGCATTCTTGTCTTTAGGCAATTTATAATTATCCAGAGTTTTGTCTATAAAATTAAAAACTTCTTTAGCATTTTTGCAGTTTTCTAAATAAACTTTATCTGTAAAGTTATAAGTTTCCATCTTCTAAAAAAAACAAAACCTCGTCCATATTTAAAGTCTTTTTATTTATTTTCTTATTTATTATAAAAAAGGCATCCAAATCAGCTTTGTCAGGCATATAGCCGTGCATTCCCTTTACAGCCTTTGAACCTTGATAAAAATTAGGCAAAATTAAATAACCAGGGTTTACAGCAAATATTACTTCGCCATATTCAATGCCAAAAGGAATATTATATTTATTTCTTTCATTTAAACCGACAACAACACCATCTTTTCTGTCTTTTAATATTTTTAATAAAATATCTCTTGACTCATTATTCTTAAACCAAAATCTTGCTATTGTTGAATCTAAAAAATATTCTATTCCTTTTAAGTTTCTTAAAATCTCATTTATATCTATATAACCTTTTATGTCAATAAAACCATGATCACTCCATATAATTATTTTGGAATTTCTGAATTTGCTCTTAAATTCATTTACAATTAAGCTCGCATAATAATCTTGTTTTTTTATCTCGTCAATTGAATTCTCATGTCTAGTTCCAAATTCATGCATTTTTTTATCCAAATCAACCAAGTGAATAAAATATAAGTCAATTTTTTCATTAAAGCTTTTTATGAATTTCTTTACTTTATATTCATCATTTCTTTTAATGAAATCCAGTTTTATTTTGTTATTTACAACAAAAAAAGGCCACCCATAATAAACAAAAGATTTGTTCTGAAAATATTCTCTTTTCCATAATCCATCCCTAACACTGCTGTTGAATTTTCCAAAATATCTTCTTGGTATATTATGGAGTTTTGAAAGAAAAGTGGCGCCATTAAAATAATTCAACAAAGCATAAATATAAGACAAAGCAAAGTTTGGCAATAATATAATTTTTAAAAAACTGCCTAAATAATTTCTTTTATGTATAAATTCTGTCCATATGCCAGTTTCATTTGGTTTTTTTCCAGTTATGAATGTATTCTCTATGGCAGTATATCCTAATAAAGTCTTTAATTTAACTAATGAATTTTCAGCGCCATAATTATATAAAAATGGTGTGTTCTCTTTATTAATAAAATTAAATCCCAAAGCATCTATATACAAAATTAGAGTTTTCATCAAAAACATATAAAATCAAGGTTTTATAAATATTGGTCTAAAAGTTTATAAATTAGAAATTTTATGACAAGTACAGAGTGCCTAAAAATTTAAAAATTGATGAATAGAAAGAAAAGATAGATTACATATGAAATTCAAATTTATAAAAGTCTTTATTATTCTTTTAGTAATTAGTTCTATTAATAGTTGCAAAGAAAATCAAGGATTAGATAATAATTCTGAAATATCAAAGGATATATGGTTTGCATTTTTTGGAGTGAAATATATTGAGAGAAATCAAGAACCAAAATTTGATATCTCTGATATAAAGGATGATCGAGATAAAATTACTTTTGATAAAAAATTAAGATATAAATTATTTGAATTAATGAATATGCCATTAATACAATTTAAGAAACCAAAAATAGATGAAATTACCTCAATTGATAAGGGAGATTATACTGAGAAAAAGATTTTTTTATATACATCAAATATGACTGGACGCTATGCTTATCTTTTAGTGCCTAAAATAATTAATAGAAAAATGCCTGCTGTAATGGCTATGCACCAACATGGTGGTTTTTATGAATATGGCAAAGATGAAGTTGTCGGCAATGCTGGAAACAAGGATTTATTTTATGGAAAAGAACTTGCTGAAAGAGGATATGTTGTTTTAGCAATAGATGCTCCTTTATTTGGTGATAGTTATTTATCAGTTAAGGAAACAAATACTTCTCCCGAGATTATGGAAGAAATTCAGGCGCAACAGCTAATAGAAATTGGTCATCCACCAATCGGAATAATGATACAAGAAGAAATAATGGCTTTAAATATTTTAAGTTCCTTAAGCTATGTAGATAATAATAGAATAGGCTGTATCGGGCATTCAATGGGTGGAACAAGATGCATGTATTTGGCTGCTTTAGATAATAGAATTAAATCAACAGTTTTATCAAGTTCAGTAGCAAATATCAGGCAACATGCAGAAAGTGCTATCCTCAAAACATGGCTTACTGTATTGCCTGGCGTTGCAAAATATGTTGACACTGAGGGCTTATTAACTTTAATAGCACCAAGATCATTAATGATAATATATTCAGAAGAAGACCCAATATTTCCAAAAATAGAGGCAGAAAATAAAATTAATAAAACTGCTGAATTATACAAAAAGTTGGGAAAAGAGACATATTTTTCATCAATTTATTTGCCCAAAGTAGGTCATGAATTGCCGAGAGAAGCACGTGAAAGAGCATATAATTTTTTTGAGAAGCATCTTAAAAACAGTTAAAAAAAGAAAAATGAAAATTGAGAAAACAATAAATGATTATAAAGGATTTAATAGTAAATATGTTCCAAGAGGCAGCCATACTAATTTATCAGATTATTTTTTACATGTAGTTTCTCAAATGAGCCAAAAAGCAAAAGAAATAATAGAGTCAGAAAGTTTAGGATTTTGGGTAACTGGCGAGTTGTTTTTATATGATTTACTAAAACATCATGGTCTAGATGATATTAATTCAGCATATGTTGCAGTATTCTTTCCAGATCCATTAAAATTTGACCCTACAATATTTGGTCATAAAGAAAACTTTGATTTATTTAAAGAAGGAATTAAAGAAAATAAAAATCCTTTAGAAATATTAATTGAAATATCCAGTAATTACGTAAATAAAAATTCAGCTACTGAAAATTGCCGTAGAAGATTTGAAGATTTTAAAGATATAGTCAAAAATTTAAACAATCTTCATTAAATAAAATAAAATATAAGCATCAGCATAATCCTGGCTTAGTTCTTCCCAATTTTTAGCTTTAGTAGGAAATACATTGCTTAAAGTCTTAAAACCCTTATTAAAATTTTCTTGTACAATATTTAAATCTTCATCAATTGCAAATAATATAAAAGGTACAGACCCAAATATTATTACGTCAGGGCTTCTCTTATTCAATAAAATTTCTGGATAAAACTTTTTTTCTTTTAATATTTTCTTAAAATATAAATACTTAAAACCCCAAGGTATACACTTAGATATAATCTTAATTAACATTTTTGATCTGACATTAAATTTATTTTGTAAAAAATATTTGCTATAAGGTTCATAATATTCATTCCCTAAATTAATAATTGCTAAACTTAATTCTTCGATAGTCTCTATTTTTTTATTAGTTAATTTTGAAATAAAATATTTAACAACTTCCAAAAGATCTTTTCTTGTTTGCAGCCAAAATTTAACAGCATTTTTCTCAGGCAATCCATTAAAATTTAATTTCCATAAAGTATATTTCTTGATTTTTTCATGTAAATCAGGTAGTTTATCATATAATTCTGGAAAGTCTTCTTTATAATTATTATAAAATTCTTCCATTCTTTTTTTATAAGAAGGAGAATATCTTTTTGAAAGCAGAGACAATGCAGTACAGCTGTCTATATATGCTTTTGTGCAGAAAAAACTCAAAACTAAATCATTATGTTTTCCTTCAGTTGAGAAATACTCCACTAAATGTGTCATTCTATTTAATAAAACTCTAAATCCTTCACCTAAAGGAATATCTTCTATTTTGTAGTCAGGTATTAAATTCCTGACATCTTCTCCATAAATTATGTTGGTTGAATTTCTTAATTCATAGTACCTTATCATAGGCACTAATTTTTTTAATTCATTTAAAGTTAAGCACTTTAAATCCAAATAGAAATTGTCCTCAAAACTCCAGTTTTTGTCAAATTTATTAAATTCTATTCCCTTGCTTCCTAATCTTGCAGCAACAGTTTTAGCTATGTTGTCTAATAGTTCGCCATCAGCTTTTTTCTCAGTAATAACATAAATATCAAAATCATTTGCTGGGTAATATTTACCATTTACTTTTTTTACTGATCCTTCACCACGACCAAAACCGCCATAAATTATGATGCTTTTTACATCATTAATATTTTTACATATTTCTTCAGAAACTATTTTTAATTGATTGTCTATTTCTTTGTCAACTTTTAATCCTAATTGAGTATATTTGTTCATAAATTTAAGTCTAATTAGTAACATTTATAAAGATTTATTATTGACGAAAACAAATGCCAGAATTCAATTATACTAAAGACGGATTGCCTGTAGTTAGTGAAGAAACTATAAAAGCGATGAGCAATTTAGACTCGGATTTTTATTTGGATATTAATGATATTAAAGATCTTAGAATAATATTAAGAGAAAAACCAAATTTAGGTCTTTTTTTGGAGGATATTAAAGATCATGTTCGTTCACATTATGGGATTAGTGCTGATTTTATTCTTTTAGGATTAGCGGCTGGAGCAAAAATAGTATATGGGTCTTTAAGAAAACAAGCAGCCGCAAATAAATTAGAAAGAGAATTAGGACAAAAATAAATCATTCTTGTTTCAATATCTCAAAACCAAATAATTTAGCAGAGGTTATATTTAATAAAGCAATATACAACGAACTAAAACCAAATATTAAGATATCTTTAAAATTTAGAATTTCGTTAATCAAATTAATTTTATACATAAAGCTAGTAGATAAATCAAATATAGTAATAAATATTAAAAGAAAATAAAAACCCTGAAAGATTACTTTTAAATAACGAATTTAAATCACCCTGAATATCTTCAATATAAAATAACAAATAATTATATAGACAACTAACCTGACAATATTTTCTACAAGGTCTTGTTTTTCAGCTTCTTTCATAAATTAATTAAGGATAATTTCTTTTATAACTTTTTTGTAAAAATATTCGGAGAGTTTTCGATTTTAAACATGAAATATTGAAATTATTTCAAAATTCTTATAATTAAATTTATAAAGCTCATATTCTGGTTAGGTATTATGAATGCTAAACATTTTTCAGGCGGTTTATTTGGGATAATTATGGGGACAATTGTAATTATAAATTCTAAAGAACCTTTAGCAACATACTATTCTTTACCACTTATCTTTCTTGGTTTAATATTATTTTTTAATAGTTTTAGAAAGAGATATGCTTACTCCAATACTAAGTCAAATTTGGAAAATCATTAAGTATTTTAAAACTTTTTATCATCTTATAGGGCTGTCTTCTGCTTTTGGAGCGGTTGTGCTAAAATCTAGTATATGTCCTACTACTGCCTTTATTCCTCTTAATGTATACATAATATCTTCAAAAGATTTTATTTTTCTTAAATGTCGAAGAACATATCGCGGGTCCATAAATATATAATAAATTTTATTATTTAATTTTGTAACTTGTTCTGAAGTCATATCTGGAGTTTTAAATACTGGTTCACGCATATCAAATCTTTCATAATCTCTAGGATCAAATCTGAACCAATTTTTTTCCATTCCTTCTTTATATAAAGGAGTTCCCGGATAAGGAATAATTACAGTACTTTGTAAAACATCAGCATAACCTTTTAACATTAATCTTTTTGCTAATTTATACGTTTTTAAAGCATCTTCTCGAGTTTCAAAACTGTACCCACACATCATAGTTAAGTGATTTGTTAATTGAGCTTCTTTAGCTTCTTTTAAACTTTTTTCAACTTCAGTTATTTTTGTACCCTTATCTAATTTATCAATTGTAGTTTGACAACCAGATTCTAAACCATATTTTAATAATCTGAAACCAGCTTGTTTCATTAGTTTATAGTCATCAGCAGTTACCGCACCAAACCTCATATTTCCTGAATAAATTACTTTTTTATTATAGCCTGATTCTATCATTAAATTACAAAACTTTTTTAACCATGGACCTACAATAATTGTTCCAGCATCATCAAAAATTTCTTTTACACCACATTCATCAACTAAATACTTTACTTCTTTCATTACATTCTCTGGTGATCTTCCTCTGAATGATCCTTTAGGATATAGATTAGTGTCCCAAACGCAATTAGATACTCCAATTAAATTAGCTGTGTAAGAATGTTCATTTTCTACTGAAATATTGTAAACATCACCATAATATTCTTCTTTTTTAATTTCTTTTATTGGAAATGTTGAATATTCATTTTTTTTATTTAATTGAGTTTCAAACATTAAATTATTAGAATTAATTTGTAAATTACTTATTTGTTCTTCTTTTATTGGTGATGTTAATAAATCTCCAACTTCTAAATTTTCGGCTTCAATAAACTTAGGTTCTTTTTTTCCCCTTTTAATAGCAAATAATTTATGATTTGGAGTACATTTTACTTCGTCTGGTAAATTATGGGATTTTATTTTTATTAATTTTCCAGAGTAATATCTTTGGAAAATAAAATTATTCTTGAAATAATTACCATTATGGGTTAGAATTTCTTCACCTAATCTTATATCTTTAATTTTTTTAATTCCTTCTTTAGTTGTTATTTTTGTATCTGGATGGAAACAGAATGTACATTTTCCGTACCAGCAATCTCTTCCAGCCATTATATAGGCTAATGGACGACCAATTAAATTAAATTCATGCTGATACAAATGATTTTTAGTAAAAACTCTGTCAATAATTGGAGCATCATCTAAGTTCCCAGTAAAATTATATCTTCCATTTTCAACAACTTTCCCCTTTTCTTTATACCAAATTCCTTGCGGTATCTTTTTATTTTTAGATAGGGCTTCTACTAATTCACAAATTGCAAAATCAAAATAACCTCCGTTTATTATATAGTCTACTTTGCAGTTTTCCATAAATTCTTTTTGTAAACCCAATGATAAATCTACTGCAGAAACATGATCCCCCATTACACAAATTTTCAGGTTTGGAAATTTTTCTTTTAGTCTGTTTATAGTATCCCAGTGAATCTTTACAACTGGTGCTTTTGTTTCAAAAAACAAAATTCCTGGTTTTTTCTCTTCGACTAACTTATCAAATTCTTCAGTACTTAATTTTTCAGCAATACAGTCGATCCATGTAACTTCATGGCCTTTATCACGCAACATTGTTGCCCCAGTAGCTAAAACAACAGGAAATAAAGTAGTATGAACATGAAAAACTTGATATTGCCTGTTTTGACTCAATAAAGGAGTACCTTTAAATCTTGTTACAGTCGGTGGATAGCCAATAAAAATTTTCATCTAAAATCAACCTTTAATATAATTTGAAGAAATATACTATTTAAGCTTTATTGTTTAATTGCTGTGTTGTGTAACTCTTAAATCTTAGTTTTTCTTGCTATTTTTGGGGGAGGATAACCTTTCATGAAAAATAAAAACTTGGTAAGAAGTATAAAAATAAAAGAGATTGGTCAACATATAGTCTGGGATTAATTAGGGGAGGAATTTTATAGATTTGGAAACAAGAAATAAAGAGAACCGAACACCTTTCTTCTGCTCTGCCTGTAGATTCGAACTCGCGTTTTCGGAGTAACAATCTGGTTTACAAATAGTTTACTGCGACTTTTCATATTATATTTTTAAAGAATTATTTTAAATAAAAATCATTGAAGAGATCTCAAAAATAATAACCCGGAAAGAATTGTTTTTGATTTTATGACAGTCGTATCCAAGAAAACCATGTTCTTTAGAACATGGATGAATTGGAGTATATTTTTTATTCTTAAAAATTTCTGCAGTTAATCTCATGTCGGAAACTTTTCATAAATCCCGCAAGTTTTCCGAAGAAACCGAAAACCTTCCGAAAATACTTCTTGAATAGCACCGAATCACAATAACATTTAAATATCTTGGTTCTTTAATATCATTCACTGCATCAGCAGTCTATCGCTGGACAAGCGAAAAGTAACGCCTGTTTGAGATAATGTAAGACCAGCAGTTTTGGCTATTGTCGTTGATTCAGGAACTATATACAGAAGTGATTAATGCTTCTGTTGGAAACCACGCCATTCATGGCGTGGAGGACGTCATTTTTAAACAACTGGAATTTTCAATGATTAACAACTTTGTTCAATTAAGGGCTTGTTAAATGTAGTACCACAGTTATTTGCATCAAAACAGTTTCTGGTTTGTTTTTTGTTTATACATTCTGACAATTCGCCGCAGAACCAGCTCTCTTTGCAATTAGAGCAACTTTGGTTATTGCAAAATTCACTATTATTACAGCCACATATTTTACACTTCTCAATTAATTTTCCATTATTACAAAATAAAGGCTTATTTTCAGAACATTTATTATAAGGTGTGTTATCATAACATGATTTATCACAAGAATCTATATCTTTGTATGCTTGAAAGTTATTACATTGAATTATTCTATTATTAAAATTAATTTTGGCTGAAACTAAAATATCTTTAAAATTAAGATTTTCTATTGGAATTATTATTTCTTTTGTTTCTTTGTCTATTTCTGAATCAGAATTTATGGTCTTATTTAGAATAATAATATTAAGACCCTCTATTTTTAAATTATTATTTTCTATTTTTACTTTCAAGTTACTATTGGCAATACAAGCACTTTTAATCTTAAAATTTACATTATTTAAGCAAAATGTTTCTGCATTTATTTGAAATTCTTCTTTTGATTCATTCTTATAAACCGAGATAATTGCAGATATAACCAAGATAAAAACACCAGCCATTATAAACAGACTATGATCTCTTTTTTTCATTATAAGTTAATTTTTCTTTTTATTATTTAAATTGTGTTATTAGTCTCAAATTAGTATTGTGGACATATTTTTGCGTAAATTTTATAAAGAACTATATTCTAGAATAGATATTTCAAATACAAATATTTATATATTTAAACTACGCTTGAGTAGTTATGATTATGGGGGAAATATGAAAGTAGAAGCTAAATGTAAGGGTTGTGGCGCAATCTTCGTTATAGATGAATTTGTTCCAGAAGACATGAATTGTTTTTGTGGTAGCGAAGAATTTGACATGACTGAAAAGAAAGAAATTGTTGCTTAATGAATAAATTTAATTTAGAAGAATCTATAGAATCTTCAATAAAGAGAGCTCTTAATGATCTAACCTTTGAATTATCTCCTGAGTTCTCAGGCAAGCTTCAAGTTAAAAGGCATGGAGAAATTAATTTTCAGGCTCTTCCTTTATTATATATAGTAGAAATTAGCAAGGGACCTAATTTTTTGTGGCTTTTTCCAACTGTAGAACTTTCTTATGTAGCTGCTGTTTCTTGTCCAATCACTTTTCCAATGGTAATTAAAGGTTTTTATTTTGATTGTAGGGCTGCTGAGAAATTAGAAAAGACATTGGAAGAGTATGCAACAAAACACAAAATAGGCTATGAAATTAAGGAAGCTAAACAATTGAGAAAGCGCGTGTTCTTTTCATAATTCAGTAACTTTTTTAAACTTCCTAACAATTAAATTTAGTAATGGAATCTGTGGAAAGTGTAATTAAACTATTAACTCCATCTGAAAGAAAGATTATTCCATTATTAAAATCAAATAAAGACATTAATTCTATTGTAAAATTATCAGGATTAAATGAGACGCAAGTTAACAGGGCTTTATTATGGCTGCAGGATAAAAAAATATTAAGAATTTTAGAAGACTTAAAAGAAATAGCTGGTTTAGACATTAATGGAAAAGAATATTTAAGAGAAGGATTGCCTGAGAGAAGATTTCTTAATTCTGTTCAAATTGAGCCTTTGTCTTTAAATGAAATCAAAGAAAAAGCCTGTTTAAATGATGATGAAATTAGGATTTCTTTAGGATTATTAAAAAGAAGGGATGCAATAGAAATTAAAGATAAAGTTTATTTAAAAGAAAAAGGAAAGATTTTGTTAAAAACAGAATTTGCAGAAGAAAGATTTCTTAAGAGATTGCCTTTAGAATTAAACAAATTAACAAAAGAAGAGGCATTTGTTTTGTCTGAAATAAAAAAACGAAGAAATATTATAAAAGTTGAGCAAACAAAATTAAAAACAATTATAATTACCAGTTTCGGCGAGGAAATCTTAAAGCATGATCTTAATGATAATTATATTGAAACTTTGACAACTGATATGTTAAAAGCTGGTTCTTGGATAAATAAAGAATTTAGGCACTATAATATTTATTCAACAACACCAAAGATTTATGGCGGGAGATTACATCCTTTAACACTAGTTATTAATGATGTTAGAAAAATTTTTATGAATTTGGGGTTTAAAGAAATGAAGTCCCAGTGGGTAGACACTGCCTTCTGGTGCATGGATTCTATGTGGATACCACAAGACCATCCTTCAAGAGAAGTGCAGGATACTTTTTATTTGCCATATAAAGGATCTATTCCAGAAAAATTATCTAAAAAAGTTGCAGAAGTTCATGAGCATGGGGGAAATACCGGGTCTAAAGGATATAAATACAAATGGAACCCCGAGATTGCAAAGCAATTAATTTTAAGGACGCATACTACAGCTACAACATACAGATATTTTCATTCCAAAAATATAAAATATCCTGCAAAATATTTTTCTATTGGAAGGGTATTTAGAAATGAAGCAATAGACCAGACGCATTTACCGGAATTTTACCAAGTAGAAGGTTTTGTAATGGATGAAGGATTAAATTTAAGGGATTTAATGGGATATATAAAAGAATTTTATTCAAAATTAGGAATTCACAAAATAAAATTTAAACCTACTTATAATCCGTATACGCAGCCATCTGTTGAAGCATCTGGATATAATGAAGAATTAGGAAAGTGGGTTGAATTAATTAATTCTGGAATTTTTAGGCCAGAATCTTTAGAACCTTATGGAATTAAAGTGCCTGTTATTGCGTGGGGTTTTGGTTTAGAGAGACTGGCAATGATGATTTACAAGAAAAAAGATATTAGAAATTTATTTGGTCATAATTCGGATTTAAACTGGCTGAGGAGTTTTAACATAAAATGGTAATCTTAGAAACAACTTTTAAAGAATTAAATAAATCAATTGGAAAGAATTTGACTGAAAAACAATTATATGAAATTTTATTTAATCTTGGCTTTGAATTAGAATCTGTAGAAAAAAATGACATAAAAATTGAAATTACCCCAAACAGACCAGATTTATTATCAACCCAGGGTTTAGGCAGGTTATTAAAAGCATATATCGGAAAAAAAACTGGTTTATGTGAATATAAAATCAAGAAATCAGATATTAAATTAATAATAGATAATTCTGTAAACAACATAAGACCTTTTACTGTCGCTGCTGTTGTAAAGAATTTAAAATTAGATTATGAAAAAATAAAAGAAATAATAAATGTTCAGGAAAAGATACATAATACTTTTGCAAGAAAAAGGAAAAAGACATCCATAGGCATTTACCCGCTGGAAAATATTAAATCACCAATAAAATATCTGGCATTAAAGCCAGAAGAAATCAAATTCAGGCCTTTAGAATTTACCCATGAATTAAGTGCAAGAGAAATCTTAGAGAAACATCCTGCAGGAATAAAATATGCAGATTTATTAAAAAGTTATGATAGGTATCCTGTTTTTGTTGATTCTATGAACAAAGTGCTATCAATGCCCCCAATTATAAATGCACATGAACTAGGCAAAGTTACAGAGAAAACTAAAGATGTATTTATAGAATGTTCTGGCCATGATTTTAATGCTTGCGAGCAGGTCTTGAACATAATTGCGACTACTTTATCTGACATGGGTGGGGAAATTTACTCTGTAGAGCATCATTATGGAAATAAGAAAATAATAAAACCAGATTTAACACCAGAAAAAAAAGAAATTAAATTAAAAGATGTAAATAAAATTCTCGGCATTGAATTAAATTCCAAGAAAATTTCTGAATTATTAAAAAAAATGAATTACGGAGTCTCAGTTTCAAAAGAAAAAATTACAGTTTTAATTCCAAAATACAGGACAGATATATGGCATGATGTTGATGTTATTGATGATATAGCCAGGGCTTATGGATTTAATAATTTGGAACCAAGATTAACTTATGTTCACTCAATTGCCGAAGAATTTCCTGAAAACAAGTTTGTGGACAGATTAAAGGAATTATTTATTGGGTTGGGATTTATTGAGTCTTTGACATTTGCTTTAACAAACAAAAATGACCAGTTTAAAAAAATGAATTTGCCTGAAATGAAATGTGTAAATTTAGGCTCTGTAAAAGAAATGACAATAAACATGGTTAGATCATGGCTATTGCCTGAACTGATTAAATTACTAGTCAATAACAGAAATAAAGATTATCCACAAAAAATATTTGAGATTAATGATGCTGTTATTTATGATGAGAAGGAAGAAGTTAAATCCAGAAATGTTACTAAATTATCATGCGTGATTGCACATGAAAAAACAAATTTTACAGAAGTGAAACAAGTTGTTGATTATTTAGGCAGAATTTTAAATTTAGATATTAGATTAAAAGAATTAAAACATAATTCATTTATTGAAGGGAGATGTGCCTCTATATTTATTAATGACAGGGAAGCTGGTTTTTTTGGAGAAATAAGCCCTTTAGTTTTAACAAATTTTGAATTAGAAGTTCCTGTCAGTGCTTTAGAGCTGGATATAACCAGAATAGCTAGGTGACCACAAATTAAGTAAAATGTAGTCACCTTAAAGAAAAAGCTTAAATATGTAGTCACCTATATTAATTTATGTACATAGAGAAAAGAGAATCAAAAAACAAAAGAAAATATTATCTTGCACATTCTTACAGAGAAGGGCTAAAAATACATAAATTCAGGAAATATCTCGGGCAGGATTTAACCAATGAAAAACTTAAGGAAAGAAAATTAATAGCTGAAAAACTTATTCTTGAAGAAATACACAAATACAACATCATAAAAGACCCTTTAAATTTTAAGCTTTCACAAGAAGAAATTGACTTAATAAAACGAATAGAACTTGATATACCAATAAAAATAAATCACTTATCTGAAAATGACTGGAAATTATTTTCTGAAATATTTACTTATAACACCAATGCAATAGAAGGAAGCAAGCTTAATCAAAAGGAAGTAAAAAATTTATTAGAACGAGATCAATGGCCAGATAGGTCTAAAGACGATATTGCCGAAGCTTATGGTGTTAATGAAGCCATAGCATTTATTAGAAATACTAAGGATTATGTCTCAATAGAACTTATTAAAGAAATTCATAAGATTGTTTTTAAAAATTCAAAGCCCTTTGCCGGAAAATTCAGGAAAAAGGGAGAAGAAGTGGTTGTTATGGATAATCATGGAAATGTTGTTCATGAAGGGGCACAACAACAGAGAATAATTCATTTATTAAAAGAAATGATAACTTGGTATAATTTAAATAAAAACACATGCCCAGCATTGGTTCTTGGAGCAGTGATACATAATCAATTTGAGAACATTCATCCTTTTAGAGATGGAAATGGGAGGGTTGGAAGAATTCTTTTAAATAATATTTTAATAAAACATAAGCTCCCACCCATAAATATATATTTTATAAATCGCATAGAGTATTATAATTCATTAAAGGACTATGAAATAAATAAAAATTTAAAACCAACTATTGATTTGTTTATTAAAGAATATAAAATATTAAAAGAGAAACTAAACAAAAAATAATTTTAAAATTTTCTTTCCAATCTGCTTAATCTTTTTGGATTTAATGCGTATTTTGGCAATATTGGGTGCCTTTGTAATATGCCGACTTCAATTAACTTGTTTACCAAATTAGTTTTAACATTATCAATCTTTTCTGCTAAATTTAATCTGCCAGCATATTCCTTAAGCTCGCCATTTATTATAGTAACTTCGCCTGCTTTTTCTAATTCTTTTCTAGTTTTGTATAATTCATTTCTTGAAGTTGGGTCTGCATTCGAATCAAAAGATTCTACAATGTTTTTAGCAGATCTTCTTTGCCAATCTTTCAATCTTAATGAGTCCCATACAGCTTCATAGTTTACATTAACTTCAAAGATTGACCCATTTTCATCCACGCCGTATAACATACTAAAATTGTTAAAAATCTTGTTTATAAATATTACTAATTCAAAATTTATGCAGATATTTTTTTAAATCTATTTTATTATTTTTAATTTCAATGCCTTCTTTTTTTAGTTTTTTTATTTTATTTTTTATCCCATTTGAGTAACCACCGAGCTTACCATTTGAATTTACTATTTTAAAGCAAGGGATATTTTTTGTATCTTTATTTTTATTTAAAGCATTGCCAACAGATCTATAAGCTTTAGAATTTAATTTTCTTGCTATTTCTTTATATGTGCTTACTTTGCATTTTGGTATTTCTTTACATAATTTGTAAACTTTTTCGTTGAAGTTCATAAGTTTATTTAACTAATATTATTAATAAATACTTTTATTTTAAACAATTATTTTGGAAGAGCTATGCTTATTAAGTAAGGTCTTTCTACAAATATTTTAGATGCTTTCCTTATGTCATCAGTTGTCAACTGATTTAAAGTTTGCAATACTTCTTCAATAGAAATTCCCATATCTAATTTAAGCTCTAAATCATCAACATTATCATAACCCACTTTCTGTTTAATTGTTTTTATTTTTTCAATGTTTCTGAATGTATCCAAATGTTCTTGGGAAATACTATTTTTAGTTATATGCTCAAGAGATTTTAACCATTCATTTTCTACTTTTTCAATTAAACCTGGCTGTGTTGAAGTTGAAAAACCAAGAGCCATTAATTTGCCAATTTCCCTATCAGAACTTACACTCAAATTATAACACAAATTATGTTCATCCCTTAATTTCTTATATAAAATGCCGAAAGTAGAACTAAGGTATTTTGTTAATATCCAGATAGCTACATCATCTTTAAAAGATAATTGATGCGGGAAACAAGGAGATTGATAAGTTATTTGCATTGTTGCTATATTATCTGGTCTTATTTTTTCCTTAAGTTCTATCCTCTGTTTTAATTCAACTTCATCTTCCTTTTCCAAAGGCTTTGACTTATGATTTCTAGTAGGAAGATTTCCTAAAAAATTCAAATATTTATCTGCATCATTTATATCGCCACAAATATAGAAAAAAGCATTTGCTGGATCGTAATGTTCATCCCAAAATTCATTAGCTGTTTCATATTTAATTTCGTTTAATAAGCTCAAACTTTTTTTCGTACTTGGTATTTTTTTTCTAAATACAGGAAATAATAAATCAGAGGCTCTTTCTGCAAATTCATTTAATTCAGAATCATACGGAGATAATTCATGTCTCACTGCTTCTTTTTCTCTTTCTAAAATTAATTTATTAGGTTGAGAAAAAGCTAATGATAAATTTTTGACAGCTAATTCTAAATCTTCTGGCAATATGTTTCTAAAATAATAAGAGGTTCTTTTTCTTTCTGTTTTTGCATTACAATGAGAATAATTTAACTTGCCGCTTTCGCCATAGACTTTAGCATTATTAGCTTGCAAATGTTCTAACAAATGGGCAGTTTGAGGAATTTTATCATGTCCGCTACCTGAATTTATGTATAAATATGCAGCACTTATTCCGAAATTTTTAGGGTCTAAATAAACTGCAAGACCATTTTTTAAATCAATCTTTTGCATGATTTTTATTTAGAATAACTGTATTTAAAGCTTTCTTATTTAACTATTCTTAAGTAATTACATATAATCAGTATATTTTAAAAGGTCTTTAAATTAGATTTTTCTATGGAATTAAAGTATGATTTAGAACTTGAAAAAGCAGCTGAAAATATTATAAAAGAAAAAGCTAAATTAGTTTGCATTCAATTGCCAGATGGATTAAAGGAAAAGGCAACTGAAATATCAAAATATTTGGAAGAAAAAACTAAAGCTACCATAATTATCTGGCTGGGATCGTGCTGGGGTGCCTGCGATATACCTGTTTTAGATGTAGATTTATTAATTCAATGGGGTCATTCTGACTGGAGTTCTTTGTAACTATTTTTAAATCAGCGTAATTTTTTTACTTTTTTATTGAAAATATCACAAATTTTATCTTCTTTTTTTGAAGAATTTTTAGAAAAATCATAGAAAGATTTAAATATAATTAAATTATATATTTAGAATGGAACTTTTTGAAGCAAAACCAAAGCATTGGGGAAATTCATTAGGCGTAACTATACCTAAAGAGATAATAGAAAAAGAAAATATTTCGACGAAAAAGAAAATAAGATTTCTAATTATAAGTATAGAAAATGATAATTTAAAGAAAGCATTTGGAAGTTTAAAATTAAAAAAACCTACTCAAAATGTAATGGAAGAAATTGATGAAGCTTATGACTGAATTAAAAGTATTTTTAGCAGATACATATGCACTCATAGAGTTAATAGGTGGAAATGAAGATTATAGGAAATATCTAGATCATGTTTTAGTAACAACTAAATTTAATCTTACAGAATTGTATTATCATTTTCTCCATGATTATGATAAACAAACTGCTGATAAATATTTAAGATTATATTCTAAATTTATTATTCCAATTTCATTTAAAAGTATAAGATCTGGGATGCAGTTTAAACTAGATTATAGAAAGGAAAAACTCAGTTATGTTGATTGCATAGGTTATTCTTTAGCCAAACTACTAAAAATTAAGTTCTTAACTGGCGACCAGAAATTTGAAAGTAAAGAAAATGTTGAATATGTAAAATAATTTTTAGTATTATTTTCTCCTTAATTTATGAGCATGATGACTAAGTTTGAATTCTTTAGTTTTTATTATAATTGCAGCTGCTATTATGCTTAACCCGATAATAAATGAAGCTAAAATATATTTGTTTTCTGTTTTGATTATTGTTGTTTGTGTATTTTCTGGGGAATAACAAGTGTGCTTAACTGTACAAATTTCTCCGCTTTCACAATCATTGTCATTTTTACATTCCCAACTCCCTATCCACATAGTTGCAATAATTAGAATAATAAACAATATAAACCAGACAATACCTGGCTCCACTTTCCATTCTGCTTTTTTGTTCATTTTTATACCCATAATCTTAATCCATTTGGTATTAATTTATCATCAAAATATAAATTACCTTGTTCATCTTCTGAATATCTCCCATCAGCAATATATTCCAAGGTTTTTGGAAATATAACCCAATCTCCTACTTTTTTCAAATGACTTTGATGTTCATCAGAAATTCTCTTGACTTGTTCTTTATTTTTTGAATCAAAATCATTTGGTAAATTAACTTGTAGTGACTTGGATACCATTAAAATTCTTCCATAATCAACTTCCTCTTCAATTATATGCGTTGTTGATCTTAATTGTTTTTCTCCATTCATTATAGCGTCCCTGACTGCGTTGTCTCCAGTATATTTTCTTTTATTTCCATCTATTATTGATAAATCAGCAGGATGAACATTTATACCAAGAAATGCATTAATTAATGGTTTTGTAGCAATAGCCATATATCCAGCAAAAGCAGTTACATCAACATTGAACTGTTTTAATTTCTCCACAGTTTCTCTATCAAATTCTTTTCTAACATCTAAATCTTTTCTTGGTTTTCCAATTTTTTTATAAAACTCTTTCAAGTCATTTACAATAACAGGAATTCCATAATTACTTCCTATTTTTACAGCATTACTTTTAAGATTATCAGAAAAAATAACTACGACCCTATAAGGAGCTCTTCCTTCTTCAATTTCAATTCTTTTGCTATGTTCAATTATCTTTACTAAATTAGACCCGCTTCCAGAAATTAAACCGGCAACATTCATTTTTCCTTGTTCGGGATGATATAATTCTTTTAATCTCATCTTAATTGTAATTAACTGGGCTAACAGCCGGATTTGGGTAAAATTCTTCTGTACAAGTTCTTTTTCTTGTCATGAATTCACTGTCACTAGGATTGTTTCTATGATGTTTTTCATGTTCCACAACTTTAGCCCTGTCTTCTCCTTTTAATGTATCTAAAATAAATATCTTGCCGCCATAAATAAATGTGACACCAAATGTTATTCCATTCCCCAAATTATTTCCAAATAGGTAAGAGTTAGCTTCAAAAATATTTTCATTGTCTTCATTTAAATCTCGTTTTCTTTCTGTGTAATATTGTTCTCTTACTTTATTTAACTCGTTTTTCTGGTATAAATTAATTTCCTTTAAACTTTTTTCAAGATCAGAGTTTACCATAAAATACTTAATATTCCACGACTTTAAAATATTATCTCATTCTTCTTAAAAAATGAATCAATATAACAGCCAGTAATATTATAATTAAAGCAGTTGAAATTATGTAATTAATTTTAAAGTATGATTTTTCAGCATTTACATTTATATCTAATTCTACTTCTTCATTTGTTACATTTTTTGTTAAATCTGGAGTTGTTTCTTTAGTATTATTTAAAATTTCATTTGCTATTAAAGCAGAATTATCAATTAAAGATTCGACTTTGCTTTCCAAGCTTGTAAATATTAAAGTTGCCCTGCCTGGTCTTAATGCTGATAATTTTATTGCTACATCAAAAACATTATCACTATCAAAATCAACTTTTCTTTCTTCACCAAGATTAATAGAAAGATTATTGAATTTTTTAAATTTTAATGTTACTAAAGTTTGTTTTATTTCTGTAATGCTAATTTGATATGGAATTATACTGTCCTGCCTTGAATTTCCTATTCTTATGCTGCTGCTTTCAACTATATTAACATTAAAAGCTTGTTTTTTTACAACTTCAATTGTTGTTCCCTGTACTGTTGCTTCAATAGTTTCTATAGAATAACATAATGGAATAGAAATAAGCAAAATTAATAAAATTTTATTAAAAAACATAATGCCTCTTTTAAAAATAAAAATTTAGTGGCCTCCGCAGCAACCACATTGGTGTTCTTCTTTAACTTTCATTGCTTTTCCTTTCATGACTTTTTTTGGTGTTTCTACTTCTTCCATGCATCCGCAACTTTGTTCTTCAATTTCACTTTCACATGCACAACTAGAACCTTTAAAATCTTTATTTTTCCCACCTTGACAACAATTATCGTCTCCTTTCATGCTAAACCCTCCTAAAAATTACATATTTTGCATTTTTTTTCTATTCTTTGCCTGGCAATTTTAATGGCGATGTCCCTTGGCATAATGTTCTTTGCAGGATGTTCTAAAATAAGTTTAGTGTTCTTTATAATCTTTTCTTTCACAATTTTGAACATTTTTTCCCTATTTCCTTTTATATATTCAACATATGAGCTTATTACTCCGCCGGCATTTGCAACAAAATCAGGTATTACCAAAGTGCCTTTTTTATGCAGCAAAGATTCTGTTTCATAATTCATAGGTATGTTGCTTCCCTCTACAATTAATTTTGCTTTAACTTCATTAACATCATTAATTTTAATCAAGTCAGGAATTGCTGCTGTAACTAAAATATCTGCGTCGATATTTATTATAGAACTAGCTGGAAACACATTTCCATTTTTATAATTTACAACACTTCCTGTTGATTTTTTTATTTTATCTAATTTATTAAAATTTAAACCTTCTTTGTTGTAAATAACACCTTTGGAATCTGAGACTGCAACTAATTTTATATTATTTTCAGCCAGAAATTTAGAAACAAACCAGCCTACATTCCCAAAACCTTCAACTGCGACTGTTATTTTTTCTTTGTTTAAATTTAAATTTTCTATAGCTGTCATCATTGAATGAAAAACACCAAAGCCAGTGCTTCCTAGTTCATGAGGCAAACCACCCATGGATTTTGGCTTTCCTGTGCAGACTTTTTTATTTTTTAATGCTTTAGAAAACCAGCCCATTTCTTCTTCACCTGTATTCATGTCTGGACCAGCTATGTATAATTTTGGACAATATTCTTTTAATGATTCTGCAAAAGCAAATATTATTTCTTTTTTCTTCTGTTTTGTTATCTGCTTGTCATCAGCAACTATTCCAGCTTTTGCCCCACCAAAAGGAAGTTCAGCCATGGCATTTTTGTAACTCATGGCTCTTGCTAATTTTGCAACTTCCTCTACATTAACTGTTGGCGTCATTCTGATACCTCCTTTTCCTGGACCAAGTGCAAGCGAATCTATTACAAGAAAACCATGCACACCAATTTTAGGATTATGTATTTCCAATATTTTTTCCGGACCAATCTCATCAAAATCTACCATCATATACCCCCCAAATAATTAATTAATTTTCCTGCAAAGTAAGATAAAGCAGCAGCTAATAAACAAATAAATGTCAACTCGAAACCACTTACAAACCAGTTTCTACCTGTAATCCTGCTTTTTATGACCCCAATTGTAAATAATATTATTAATGAGGAAATGGTTCCAATTATTAATGGATAACTGCTTTGAAAAAACAAAAAAGGCAGTACTGGAAATAAGCCACCCAAAACAAATGAGAAGCCGTTTGTTAGGCCCAATTTCTTGGGGTCATCAAATTCTTGTTTAATGCCTATTTTCTCCCTTATTATTGTGTCCAACCATGTTGCCTTATGCTTGATTATTTTGCTTACTATAAGATTAACTTCTTTTTCATTAAAACCTTTTTTTCTGTAAATATCCTTTATTTCATTTATTTCTATGTAAGGCAGGTCTTCTATATTTTTACTTTCTTTTTCAATTTTGCTTTTAAAATATTCATCTTCTGATTTTGTAGAAATATATGCTCCCAAGCCCATTGAAATAGAACCAGCTACAATTTCAGCCAAGCCAGCCAAGACAATTATATTATTGCTTACAACTGCGCCACTTAATCCAGCTAAAATTGATAAAGTAGAAACTAAACCATCATTTAAGCCAAAAATAAATTCCCTTAAAAAACCAGCATTTTCAATTCCATGAGAATCTAATTTATTACCTCTTTTCATTAAACTATATAAAAAATTCTTAATATAAATAGTTTTACTTTGTTGAAATTACTACACAAATTATATAACTATAAGAAATTATGATAACTGGGTGGACACAAAGGATATATTTCTCGGGCTGGTGGGTTTTGTAATAAGTTTTTATGGTGGCTATAATCAAGATTTATTTACAGTTGTTTCTGGGATTTTACTGATTATATTTACAATTTATTTAAAATTACAGACTCATGAAGATGATATTGGTGAATTAAATAATCAAATAAATCTTCAATTGGAAATCAAAAAAATTTGGAGGGAATTAGATGAATTTAAACAAAAGAGCCAAGACAAATAAAATAGATTTATTTGGAGTATTGTTAATAATTTTGATAATATATTTTTTAGGAAGGGCTTTTGGATTATGGTGATTTCTATCTTTCCAGTTTTTTTAAGTATCTTAAAACAGCTATAACAATTGCAACCAAAACACAAGTAACTAATATAACTCTAATTTCATTTAAATTTTCAGAAGGAACATTGGATAATAATTTAGGCAGAAGCATTACTCCCAAGATGAAAAAAGGAATTAACCACTCAAATTTAAGGTTCATAAAAAAATGAAAATTTCTTAATTTATAAGTTATAAGCTTTATTTTTGACTACTTATAAATAATAACATATGGAAAAGTTTAAATACTAATATATTTTGCGTAAAAAAATGGCAAAAAAAACACTTACTCAATTAATAGCTGAAAATATAACTTTAGATAGAGTAAATATTTTAGAAGAAGCAGAAAATAAATATAAAGTTGAATATCAAAATAAAACTTATGAGGTATTTAAAAGTACTAAGACAAGCTTCTCAATAAATGGAAGTTCTGATTATTCTTTGGAAATGAAACAAGTTTTTGAGCAATGTTTAGTTCCTGAAACTGAAATATTCCAAGATGAAAAAGTCCCCAAAGAATTTAAAGAAATTATGATGTTTCACGAAATCCGTGAACTTGAATATAAAGAGGCTTCTTTAGGAAATGCACATGAAAGAGCATTAAATGATGAAATGCTATATGTCATAAAATTCTTTGATGAAAAGACATTAAGAGATTATCTAAAATTTGCAAAAAAATATCGTATTAAATTTAAAAAAAATGAAAAGCAAAGTAAATCTGTTGAAAATAAAAGTTTAATTGAATTATTTGCTGATTGGGGATGTTCTGTATTTGATTGGGCTGGTTTTGAAGAGTTATATAAGAGGGCTGAAGAAACAATTGGCAATAAAAATGTTGATGCAAAGGAAATTAATCTATTAAAATTTTTAACTAGAATAGATCTAAAAGGAACTTGGCAGCTTGGGACTAACCACCAGATTATTCCATTTTATTGTGCTGCTATTAATAGAATTCCTGAAAGATATGGGGAAATTAATATAAAATTACCTCCAACTGTAGTACAGGATTATATAACTCTAAAAAGTAAAATATCTGAAGAACCATTAAATGAAACAGAATTAAATAGATTAAAAGAAAGTTTTTATTTACTAAAAAGAAAGAATGTAAAAATTGAATATGAGGATGGAAAATTTTTAGAATTTTAATTTTATTTTAATTTCTTTTCATTAACAACTTTTCCAGATTTATCGACTTCTTTTTCAATTATATGAATAACATTTACAGGACAAGCGTCAGCACAATCCATAGCATCTTTAAATTCTTCTTCTTTTATTTCTTTTCTCTGCCAGCCTTCACCAAAATTTTCACTTTTAATTATGTCAGACTTTCCATCTTCATGCATAACCCATGTTTTTGGGTCTATTGCTGCGCAAGCTGCGCAACCTATGCAATTAGGCCTGTCATGCTGGATTTCCTTTTTAGCTGCCATTTTAACTAAAGTAAAATTATTTGTTTTTTAAAGCTTGCGTTAATTTGTAATTGTTCACTCATCTGAAGTCAGCTATCAAAATAATGATACTATAAAGCTAATGACTAAAGAATATTAGTCTTTGTTTTCTTATAGCAATAATTTTGTTGAATTGACTTATATTCAAAGTCTTTGATATTTATGGACAAAATCAACTTCAAGATCGTGAACAATTACGTTAATTTTTATAATATATTTCTTTAAGAAGCATTGCGTCGCCTTCAACATTCGGGCTTTCTGCTATAACTACTCCTTTTAATTTAAATTCCTTCCATATATTTAAAAGTTTTTCATATTTTAGATCTGATTCTTTTAAATTTAAATGCCATCTTTCGCCTTTCTCATTATATTCTACACCCTGACAATGAAAATGCACATTATCCAATGCTTTTCTGCCTAATTTTTTTTCCATTAAAATTAAAATTTCTCTAAATTCTTCTGATGTATTATATTTTCCATTAGACCAGGCATGAAGATGTGACCAGTCTATACATGGCAAAACATTGTCAAATTCCATGCTTAAATCTATAATTTCATGAATTGTCCCGAACTGAGATATTTTCCCAGTTGTTTCAGGCCTTATCCATATTTTTTTATCAATTTCATTTACTTCTTTAACAATTATTTTTAATCCTTCTTTTATTTTTTCATATACTTTTTTTGGATCAATTTTCTGATAATAACCTGCGTGGAAACAAGTTGAATAACCACCACATAAGGAAGTTATTATAGCTGAGTTTTTTATGTATCCAATACTGGCGTAAAACTTTTTCTTGTCATCTGAATTTAAATTTATAAAGTAAGGAGCATGGGAACTTAAAACAACGTTATTTTCAGATGCAATTTTTTTTATTTCTGAAGCATTTTCTTTTTTTATATAAACAGACCTTACAAATTCAAGTTCAAGACCATCTAAATTTAATTCTTTTATTCTTTTTATGCCTTCAATTGTACCTGTTTTTTTTGTTGACAAAGGTATTCCAGAAGTACTAAATCTTAATTTGTCAATTTTCTCCATATAAAATCAACTAATATGCATAGTTCTTTATATTATTATTGATTTATTATCTATAATGAAATGTCTTAATAAAGTTTATAAATTTAAAAGTAAATTATTTTAGTAAAATGCTTGCTTCAAAAGAAAGTTTAATTGCTTGCTCTAAATGCAGTACAAGAGTACCATTAAATGACTTAAAGGCTGATAAGGAAGGGAGAAAATGGGTTTGCACTTCTTGCTATTCTTTGCAGCACCCAATGCATCAAAAATTAAGACAGCCTGAAAAAGAATTTAATAATTTTAAAGTTGAAAGTCAAAATAAAAAGTTCAAATACCAATGTGCTTCTTGTAAATATAGTTTTACTAGAAATAAGGAATTTCAGGGAATGTGCCCTTATTGCAGCAAATTAGGGACTGTGGAGAAATTTATTTTATGAAAAGGCTCTATAGGTCGAAAAATGATAGAATTTTAGCTGGAGTTTGCGGTGGTATTGGGGAATATTTTAATATAGACCCAATAATTGTAAGATTAATCTGGCTATTTTTTGTTTTTGGAATGGGTATTGGGATATTAGTTTATATCTTAGCATGGATAATTATACCCTTAGATCAAAGAAAATAATTATTTATGTCTATAACTTTCAAAAATTACTCCTGCAGACCAAGCAGCAACAATAGAAATCAATCCGTAACCTAAAGCAGCTTCATGATTTTTGTTACTATTTTCAATTGCATTATACATATTAAATCCGCTTACTGTTAAAAGAGAGGAAGTATAGAGAATACAATCTCCTTTTCTTGTAATAAAATCTGTAATATTAGAAACATATTTAGAAACTCTTCCCCTAAAAGTGTTACGTTGTCTTTGAATTTCAATAATTTGTTTCTCTACAGTTTCTAAAATATTTTTGATTCTAGCTTGTTCTAAAGGATCCAAGCTTAATTTATCTTCTAAATTTTCATCCATTTTTATTGCATTGCTTCTATTACTGATTTAAATAATTCAAAAGGCATTGCTCCTGCAAAGCTTACACCAGTTAGTTGTTCATTGTTAATGAAAGTAACAAAATTTTTAAATTCACTTGGAACTGCATTTTTAATTTCATCTTTCTTTTCTATGCTATCTGTAAAAATAAAATAAGTTGGTGTTCCGGAAATGCCAAAAGCTGTTCCCTGAACTAAATCATTTTTAACTTCGTCTATATATTTTTCAGAATCAAGACATGAATTAAAATCTTCATTGTTTATTCCAATTTCATTAGACCATTTTTTTAAATCCTCGGGACCAAATGATACTGTTCCAGATCCTTTTTTATTTTGTTCATCAAAAATTTTATCATGCATTTCCCAGAATTTATTTTGATCATCTGCACATTCAGCTGCCAAGGCTGCTATTAATGCTGATGGATGTAATCTTGTCAATGGAAAATCCCTAAAAATCAATTTTGCTTTATTAGTTTTAACATAATTTTCTTTTACTAAGGGCATTATTTCTTTGTAAGCTTTTCTGCAAAAAGGACATTGATAATCTGAAAATTCTATTATTGTTACTTTTGAGTTTTTATTACCTAAAATTGTATCATCATCTATCAGGTTTTTTGGATTAAATTCAATGGTTTGCTTATTATCACCATCATCTTTGGGATTTGTAATTAACCCAATTAAAAAGGAAACTAAAATTATAAAAGCAATAATTACAACAACCCCAATAATTAAAGTGGATTTTTTTATTTCTATTTCTTCATTTCCCATAAAGCTACTTCTCTAATATATCTTAAGAATGTTTATAACTGCGACTCAATAACTTCTTGGAATGCTGAGAATGGATATGCCCCTGAAATTATTCTTGCACTGTTTCCATTAGTTTTTCCTATTATGAAACCTGGTGTACCTTGAATTCCAGCTGCTGTTCCATCTTGAAGATCTTTTTGAATTTCTGAAGCAGTTTCTCCAGAATCTAAGCATGTATTAAATTCATCAGTATTTAATCCAATTTCACCTGCCCATTTTTTATAATTTTCCAGGCTTAAAGTTTGTTGATTTGTAAATATTTTATCATGCATTTCATAATATTTATTTTGTTTTCCTGCGCATTCAGCTGACTCAGCTGCTTTTTGGGCATTAGGATGGAAAGGCAATGGGAAATCCCTGTAAACTAGCCTAGCTTTTCCAGAATTTATATAATCTTGAACTACTGAAGGCAATGTTTGTGCAAAAAATCTTCCGCAAAAAGGACATTCATAATCTGAAAACTCAACTATAGTAATTGGGGCATTAACATCACCTTTTATTTTATCCTCATCAACCAAATCTTTCATATTAACTGAAATTGTAGGAAATTGATCCTGCGGTTCATTTGTTGTTGGAACAACAACATTTCCTGTTATTTCACTTTTACCATAACCAAAACCGCCTGTAAAAATAGAAATTATTAATAATATACCAAAAACAAATGTAGAAATTTTCCATAAACTTGACTTTTTAATTGTGAATTCTTCTTTTTTAGATTGTTCTTCCATGTAAATAATTTTGCTTTAAGACAATATATAAATGTTTCTTATACTATATAATATAGTTTGTAGAGCAATAAATCCATAGATATAAAAATAGAACAAATTTACTATGAAATTAAAATATTTAATATTATTTTTAGTAATAATTTTATCGCCAATAACTAGATTCTCTCCATATATATACTTCAATTTGTCAAAATTGTATAACTCCGCGACCCTACCATGTGCTAGTTGCGTATGTTTGGAGAACTAGTCTTATAAGTTCCATTAATATGTTCAAAATATTTATTATATTAAATCATTATCAAATTATGGTCATTGAAATAAATTTATAAAAAAATTTTTTATTGCCTGCACTACTGTATTAATAACTATTCCTGACTGTTGCTCTCTTTGTTCTTCAGGTACTGTTATGCAAATTCCGTTTGCACAAACATTACTTTCACATTCATTATTGCCCTGACATTCTCTGTTATCAGATTCTTTCGTGGATTGTGGATTTTCATTTGGCGATTCCTCTTCATATCTAGGTGGAATAGATTCATTTGAGGGTGGTTCACTATGCAAACCTTGTGGACCATAGTCTTCAGTTTCTCCAAAATCAAATGTTCCTGTACCATCCCAAGGAAAATTAACTTGCTGGTTATATGTCAAGGTTGCTCTGATCCAGCTATTTATTACTGATCCACCAGTTCTCACAGGAATATTAATTATCTTTGTTGTTACTCCTGGCGGCCAAGCACTTACATTAATAGGATAGTTAACGACTGCATGTTCAGGAAAAATCTCAGTAGGACCACAGAAAGTTCCACCAGACCATTCTCCATTTTGATTCCAGTCAAATAGCATATTAAGATAAAGCAAATTATTATTCGAATAAGCATGGATTGGATAATTTCTGTTCTTAACAGAAACAATTACTGGTATTACTTTTTGAAAACATGTATAAAAACCAGATAATAAATTAGATGTTGCAATACCATCATCCTTTTCATCAAGATCAATCTGGCGCGAGTCAACTTCTTTAGTAACATCAAGACCAAGCCATTCATATTGTGTGTTTAAATGTCTTGCCCCATTGTTTGCCTTTAGGCTTGGAAAATTTGGATCAGGAGCATCTCCATAGTCTGCAAAATTGTTTGATAAAGGTTCTTCCAAAGGAAATTGTATAGAGCAATTTTCAGAACATTTATTGTGTTTTTTGTTACATTCATTTATTTCTATATTCATATTCCCACAATTTTTTGCAATTAAATCACATAGATACTGGCACTCAAGCAAATCAACAGATGGTTGTGGTTCTGGTGGTGTTTCTTGATATGGTTTTGGTTCTGGTGGTGTTTCTGGTAGTTCTTCATAAGACCCCTTATTACATTGACCATCAGTACATCCAGTCTTGCAATAGTCTGCATCAAACCATTGTGAACTGTCACATTTTTGCACATAATCGCCATTGCATTGGTAAGTGCCATAAGTGCAGTTGCCTGAAGAAGGCTGGTTTCCATTTTCAGTAGGAGTATTTGTTGCTGCAACAACTATAAAGGAAATTAATATTAAAGAGATTATTAAAAATAATAAAATATAAATTTCACCTTTTTTCATTTTGATATATTTATTTAATTGATTTTTACTTTATATAATTTTGCTTTATTTAGGCTTTGCCTGTAAAGTCTTTGAAAAGTAAGACTTTTCGTGCAGAATTAATAGTTTTCGGGCACTATCTTAATCTAAAAGAAGTTATGAAAAACAACATATTTTTTAAAAGGCAAGAAATTCATAAAGAGATTATGGAAACTCGCTTTTATTTTCACGACCTACAAATAGAAGATGTTGAAGACGAGAAAATTATAAAACTATTTGACAAAATAAAAGAAGAAACTGAGTCTGATGAACCTCCTTTCTATATTGATAAGTCGGATTCAAGACACCATTTACAAATTATGATTAAAGAAGAGATTGAAAATAACATTTATTTTTTTGGGAAACTAATTCAATCACATAAAACTACAGATTTTAAGGAAGAAAAATTTGGAGAATTGATTGAAATAGATTTGGGGGAAGGTTCTGGAATTTGTACTTTGGAAAGAGGAGTAATTTATTTTATTTTATATATAAACAAGAAAAATGGTGATAGACTCTTAATAGTAGAAGATGTACCATTTGCATTGAATATTGGGGGGATTGTTACTTACTTGAAAGAAAGACTTAATAAAAATAATATAAGAACAAAACAAAAGTTAGGTGGAGACTTGATTCCTGTTTTAAATGCTATCGGGGAAAATAAAATAACTTTGGCAAGATTAAGGCTAAAAAAGAATATTCCAACAGAAGACATAGAAAAAATAGGGGTTGTAGAAGATGCCTTTAAAGAATTAAAAAAAGAAGAATTAGATTGTGAATTGCTAATTAAATGGTCTAAAGGAAAGGGGCAATTATTCAAGGATTTTTTGAAAAAGTTGTTTAAAATACAAAACTTGTCAGATATTACTTCTGTTGATTTTGGAAGTCTTTTAAGAACTATATATTTTGAGATTGATAGTGAAATTCAACCAAGAATAAATCTGAAAGACCAAATTATAAAGTTTTATCCGCCACAAACTAAAGAATATTATGTTGGGAATGAAACTGAATTATTTAGATTAATTAAAAGAGATTTTGAAGATAAATATAATGATAATAAATTAAATGGTTAATTTGAAGAAAAACTCAATTTGGTATGATTCATTAATTTTACTAGTTATTTTTACAATATCTGGTTTTCTAATTAATAAATTTGACATAAATTTTAATTTTGATTTTAATTCTGTTGGAGGCATTTTAGTTGGTCTATATGGAACACTATTGGGGTTTGTAATCACTGCTTTCACTATTCTTTTTATGCTTGATACTGAAAAAAGTTTTACACTTGAAAAAATAAAAAAAGCTGGATTATTTGGACAAATTTATGAGAGATTTATAACCACAATAATAGTCACTTTTATTGCCTTAATTTATTCTTTAGGATATCTGTTTATATCTGGGATTTATATTAATACTTTCTTACTGAGTTTTGTCTTAATTTATCTGTGTTTTCTCACTTTTCTTAGAGTTTATCGTGTTTTGAACATTCTTTATTTAATCCATCAAGCAATTTAAACAGAAAAGAGTTTAATCTAAACTAAATTCTGGGTTTATTCCTAATTCAAACATAGTAGTAATTACACAGCAAATATTATGGCAGATTATTTTACATAATAATTCATTTACTTGCGAAGTCCATTTTTTGCTTCTTAAAGAGCCACCAAACTTGCTTTTAATCATCATCATTGTAGTCTCACTATTGCTACGCAGATGATAATGTTGAAGATACTCTTCTTTTTTAAACTGAAAATAATGATACATTTTAGTCCAAATATAATATCCTCTTGCTTTTCCAGTTGCATTGCTTTTGAAAGGAATGTATGCAGTTCCGCCTAAGTCATCAATTAATTTTAAATTTTCTCGTGAAGAATAAGCCAAGTCAGCTGAAACTTCCTTTATTGTAAAGTTTTCTGCTGTCTGTTTTACAAGAGATTTTAATTCAGGACAATCATTGTCATATTCTGCTGTTATTTCTATTCCAGTAATTATATTTGTCTGAACGCCATTTACAATATGACATTTAAGCCATTTTCTAGAATCAATCTCTTTTCCATATTTATAGCTGAACCATCTCTGATAAACTGAAGTTCCAAATCCAGTGCTGTCAACACTAAATTTAGTTTCTATATTTTTTAAAGGTAGACTTGTTATCTTTACCATTTCAGTTAATAATGATGTTAATTCTTTTTTGTTAAAATAATCAAACATAGTATTGTAAGGGACTTTTTGTTCTATGTAATTATTGTTTAAAGAATTATTCATGTCAGTTGCAAATCTTCTGCCAGAGAATCCAGAATAAACTTTGAAAATCATAGAGTAGACAGCATCACTTAACTGTGTTTTAGGTCTGCCGAAATTATAAACTGGCTGTGTAATTCCTTTTACCAAATCACTCAATAATTTCATAAACAATTCTTTTTCTTTCTGCTGTGATAAATTATAGTTCTTCCAGTCTTGTTGGTATGTTATCTTCTTTGTATGTGTTATGATAATATTGCCATCAACATCTACTTCTTTCTTTAAAATATATTCAACTGCAAAAATGTGTTTGCATTTGTGCTTTCTTAATTCATAATCAGGGCAGTCGCATTCTTCCCCTATGCTTTTTATTTTTACATTATAATGTCCATAGCCGAACTGCGACGGCACTTTATAACCTTCATTTGTTTTTGTTATCCTGTATTTTTGTGCTATAATTAATCCTCTTTGTTCTCTTGTCAGATTTTTATAATTGCTTTCATTTAATTGATTGATTTTCATTTTTATCAACTCCTATGTTAATTGTTATATTATACATAGGTATATACTATCTAATATATAAACATTCCTATTTGTTATTACACTAATAATATATTAAAGATAACATATTAATAATATTATAATACAAATGTTTATATATACGTTTAGACATTAAATTTATTAAGATGAACATCTTAAAGGGAAATATGCAAAAAAAAGAGTGGGTAATAGCTGGTGCTAACGTTAATTTGATTGGTCACAGGTGTTATCGTTGTTCTCATGAATGGCTACCTCAGGAAAAAGGTTTTATTCCTACTGTTTGTCCTTTTTGCAAATCTCCTTACTGGAATAAACCTAAAGTAAGATTTAACAAAGGGGATAAAAGAAAATGACTTATCAGATTGAACTAGAAAATAAGATTTATTCTTTTAATAAATCTTTAAAAGAAAGTAAGATTGAATTAAATAAAATTAAAAATATGGACTGTAGAGAATATCTAAAAAATATAGATAATGATTCAGTTAATCTAATTGTAATAGACCCACCTTATAATGAATTACCTAAAGAATGGGATAATTTTAATGAGTGGGAAACAATAAAAAGAGAATTTTCACGAATATTAAAAAACCATGGTCAAGTTTATATTTTTGGAAAACAACCAATGTTATCGGAGACATATCATCAAATAAAAGATTTGTTTGAGTTTAGGTTTGAATTAGTTTGGAATAAAGGAAAAGGATTTTGGGCTTCTAATTTTATGCCAATGAGGTCTCATGAATTAATCTGGTGTTTTAAGAAGAAAGGTATTAAAACGAGTTCTATTTATTTTGATTTAGAAAGTATAAAAACTCCAGGAAAACCCTATGTAAGAAAAAATAAAGTAATTTCTACAGTTAGAAATAATTGGAAAGCAAATCATACAATATTCAAAGATGGTAGAAGGTTTCCTTTAAGTGTTATTTCGCATTCTTCAATTTCAAGAAAAAGTAAATTGGAAGGAACAGAACATCCAACACAAAAACCAGTTGAAATATTAAAATGGATTGTTAAAAGTTCTTCAAAAGAAGGGGATATTGTTTTAGATTGTTTTATAGGTTCTGGAACTACTGCTATAGCTTGTCTTGAATTAAAAAGAAAATTTATTGGATGCGAAATAGATAAAAAGTTTCATAAAATAGCAGAAGAAAGAATAAAGAGGTATCTATTAGGAAATGGTAATTAATTCAAACGTTAGAATTATTAATGAAGACAGTAGAAAATTATCTAATTTTATTGATAAGGATAGCGTAGATTTTATAGTTTTTAGTCCACCATATTGGAATTTAAGAAATTATGGATATAAAAGTCAAATTGGATTCAAAGATAGTTATCAAGATTATATCCATAATATGAAAAAAGTATTTGAAGAAAGCTATAAAGTTTTAAAATATGGAAGATTTATGGCTATAAATATAGGGACTATTGTTTCTAATGAAGGTATGAAATTTATTGCTGGGGATTTTGTAAGAGATGCTGAAGTTGTAGGATTTACTTTTAGAAAAGATGTTATATGGAACAAACCCCGAGGTCAAACAAAATGGCAAAGAGGAGCAACCCAATTTTCTCAGAATCCTTATCCTTTGATGTTTAATACAAATATAAATCATGAATATATATTGATATTTCAAAAAGGAAGCAATGGACATTTTGATTTTAGCAAAGAATCAAAATTTAATAGATTATTCATCAGGAAAATGGCATACAGCGTATGGGATATTCCACCAATTAATTCACCAAAAAATGATGAGA
Source organism: Candidatus Woesearchaeota archaeon (assembly GCA_964513145.1). Classification (GTDB taxonomy): domain Archaea; phylum Nanobdellota; class Nanobdellia; order SCGC-AAA011-G17; family JACPIM01; genus JAGWAC01. The sequence goes on along the minus strand of CAZELK010000004.1, from coordinate 2,829 downwards.
AACACGTTGCCCCATTCCCAGAAGAATTGCCGAAGAGATTAATCCTCCTTTTTTCATTCAAGAATGAAATAGTATTAGACCCATTTGCTGGATGTGGGACCACAAACAAAGTCGCGAAAGAGTTAGGTAGAAACTCCATTGCTGTGGAATTATCTAAGGAATATTGTAAGCTTATAGAAAAAAAAGTGAGCACTATAAAATTTGATTCATTTGAAAAAGAGATTTATGACCATAGTATAGACTATGAATTAGTTTCTCTTAATGAAAAAATGGAAAAGGCTTTTAAAGATTATAAGAAATTTAAAAAAGCAAAAGAAAAATTAGAAAATGAGAAGAAACCAAAACAAGGATTAAATAAATTTCTTTAGTTTACTTATTCTTAAAGAAGCTGAAGCTTCTTTTGTTTCATTAAAAAATATTGATTTAATCTCCTCACTGCTTAATTTTCTTTCTTCAGAAATGCATAATAATTCATAAATATCTCTATAACTTATTAAAGAAATATTCATTGCATTAGCCATATCAATCGCCCCTGATTTATCCTCACCAGCTTCTATGGTAAAAGAAGGACCTATTACACATGCCCCAACGTTTTCATTTGTAAACCCTCTTCTTTTATCCTTGAATATCATAGTTTTCCTATGTCCTTCTACTTCAGCTACTTTAGAAAATCCCGTAGCATTCATCCCTGGAGGTGTTACTTCACAACAGCAAAAGAAAGGAGATTCTATAAATAAATCAGTTTGACCTGGCTTACCTGTAATTTCTTTATCAAATTCTAAATTAAGATTTTCTTTTAGGATTTTTCTCAATATAGGGTATAAGTCATATTCTGTATTCACATTTTCCCATCTATTAATTGATGGAATTTTTCTATAAATCCATTTATTAGAGTCCTTATTAATTACTATTCTGTTTTTCAAAACCTCTAAGATATAATCCAAACCGAAAAACTTTTTATCAAGATGATAGCCAGATGTAATAATCAACCCTTTTTTATATTTAAAGGAAGCCAAAATATAACAATTGCTTTTTTTCTCGATTTCTTTTTTATAAGATTCTTCCGTTAAGTATAGTTTTTCTCCTAATGGAAATGTAAAATATCCTTTTCCCAAATTAAATGAATTATGAACAAAAGAAATTCTTGATAAGTCTTCTGGGAGCCAATTAAATAAATTCCTATTTGAACCAATTCTCCCCATTGGAGCGTGAAAAACAATTAGATTTCCTCCAAAACCCACAAAAGAAAGTAAGATTCCACTAATTTTAGATACTTTCAAAGGCTTCCATCCAGGAGGTAAAATTATTGTATTGATTTTTGTTTCAGAAACAAACTCCTCTATTTCTAAAAATTCTTCATAATTAACTACACAAGATTCTTTAGTAATTAACTCCTTACTAATTGCTTCATCCGAGATAAAAATGATATAAGAGTCTTTTATCTTGTTTACTAATCTTTTATAATCAAATTTCTTTTGTTCCTCTTCTTGACTGAACTCGCTTATCCCATCAAGGTGGTTCAGACCAAACTTAACATAATATTTTGGAGTTATCTCATGATAGATTTTATTATTAATTTTTATAATATCTCCCTTTTGCGAAATCGGAAATCCTTTGTTTATAAGTTTGGATATAATTTCCTTCAATTTTTTCTGATTTAAGAAAAGATTATCTATGATATTTATTGTATCCAATAATTCATCATAATTAATCTCAGTCTTCTTCTCAATAAAACTCTTTGAAAGAATATAACAAACTATGTTTAGAAGATTATTTGCTTCTAAATCTGCTGTATGATGAACATAAAAAATACCTAACCTCTTAGCATTAAATATATATTCCTCTCCTTTTTTTGTAAGTGTATTTTCTTTTACAAGCCCCCATTCTTCATCTTTGCTCCATCTTAAAATAGGGTGGGTATTATCTACTCTCCCACCATCATCCCTACCATTATGGAAATCTTTAGTTATATCTTTTTCAGTAAAATGTTTATTTTCTTTTTTATAATCTAATAGTTTATCTAAAATTGCAACGAATGGATTATATTCTTTTAACCTCTCAAAAATTAGTTTTTTTATTTGTGTTTCAGATAATTCTGATATTGATTCTAATTTATCATTAGCTACAAAAATTATATTTCTACCCTTTTTTGAAACTTCAACTCCCAATCCTAAACGCCACAATAAATAATATATCTCTCTTATGTCTTCAGAACGAACCCTTTCTGTTTCTTCAGTCATTTCTTGATTAGTTAATGAACCTTTCTTTTGTAAAAGCTCTAATGAATATTTTACTTTTTTTGCATCATGAATATAAATTCTTGGTATATGAATACCTTCAAAACAATATGTCTGTTTTTTCCCTATAATAATCATAAATTCTGGAAGAATCCTTAATTTTTAATCTTTCCGACTATTCAGGCAGATTTAATACTTATCGGGCAACTCTTACTTGTCAGGCAAAGCCCTTTATTTATATTCAATCTGTATGAAAGTTGTACATCTCTTTAATTAGTCAGAATGATATATCGCCGCTGCCCTACATTAGCTATCATGTCGAGTAACTGGGTTTTTAGTAAGTAAGAGTTCTGAACTGCAAAATAATTATTCTTTAAAAACTTTAATTTCAGCATCTGAGATTATTGTAAAATTATTTGGAATTTTATCAGCAATTTTCGATTTTAAAGTTGATAATATTATTTCCAATACTCTATTCGATGATTGGTCTTTAAATTTTAAAAGAATTATTCCAAAATGTTTAATATTTATGAAATGAGGATGATTTTCAAAGTCAGAATCATAAGTAATAACAATACGTTTTTCTTTATTG